>JBBKWD010000202.1:0-32920 GCA_037968775.1 Bdellovibrio sp. | reverse complement strand
GGCGTGGGCTGCATGGTGGACTCTTGTAAGACCTGCCCAAGTTGCACAAAAGGTTTAGAGCAATACTGTGATGTTGGCTTTGTCGGGACCTATAATTCAAAGGAAAAAGACGGCAGCATCACGATGGGCGGATATTCGAAGGCCATCGTGGTTCAGGAGTCATTTACGCTGAATATTTCAGACAAATTGGATCTTTCAAAAGTAGCTCCTTTGCTTTGTGCGGGGATTACGACTTACTCCCCCTTGCGCCATTGGAATGTTGGAAAAGGACAGACTGTTGGAGTCATTGGCTTAGGCGGCTTGGGGCATATGGCCGTGAAGTTTGCAAATTCTTTTGGAGCTAAGGTGGTGGTCTTCACCACATCGGCCAGTAAAAAAGAAGATGCTCTTCGCTTAGGTGCACATGAAGTCGTGTTGTCTAAAGATGAGGCGCAAATGCGAGCTCAATCGGGAAAATTTGATTTTATCTTGGATACAGTATCGGCACCTCATGATGTAAATGTCTATTTACAGTGCTTGAAGCTAGAAGGCACGATGGTCTTTGTTGGAGTTCCTGACAAACCACCGATGGTTCATCCTATAAGCTTAATTGGTAAGCGCCGTCGTTTGGGTGGGTCCTTGATAGGTGGAATTAAAGAAACTCAAGAGATGTTGGACTATTGCGCGCAACACGGAATCACATCTGACATTGAAATGATTCCCATGGAGAAAATCAATGAAGCCTATGAGCGTATGATCAAGTCCGATGTCAAATATAGATTCGTTATTGATATGGCTGCGCTTTGAAAGCGAAGAGACAGAATGCTCAGAATAAATAAAAATGATTTTCCACGAAAGCCTTGTCTAGAGCGGCTTTCGCGGCATTTCAAAATGAGAATATTTCTATCGTTGGAAAATTTTGGGGCAAAATTTTCCAACAAAAGGACCAAAACTTAGACGGTTTAAAAAACACTAAAGAACCCAAAAGATCCGCCCGATCTAGGGTTCATGATAAAAGCAATATTAAAAACCAGTGTCCTTATTTCAAGTGTATTAACCCTTCAGGCAACTTCTGCGATGGCGA
Source organism: Bdellovibrio sp. (assembly GCA_037968775.1). Classification (GTDB taxonomy): domain Bacteria; phylum Bdellovibrionota; class Bdellovibrionia; order Bdellovibrionales; family Bdellovibrionaceae; genus Bdellovibrio. The sequence goes on along the minus strand of JBBKWD010000202.1, from coordinate 31,857 downwards.
TGTCCAAGCGTTTGCCGACGAAACCTCCAGCAACGACGCCAGCGCCGAAGCCGGCACCAACGCCAGCACCAACGCCCACACCCACACCCACACCTACACCCACACCTACACCAACACCCAAGCCTCCCGATACAACGCTGCGTGAAGTTGTCCCGCTTTGGGAAGCAAAAGTAGCTGATGGTAAAGAGTGGACCACTCACGTTGATCGTGAGCTTGATGTTCTAGGTGAAGACCTCTTGGATGTTATTCCGGGTGATAAAAGTTTGTTCTGTCCCAAGTACGCAAGTTTATCTTACTCTCAGCGCAAACAATATTGGGCCTTTATGATTTCATCCATGGTTCGTTTTGAAAGTAATTTTAAAACTGAGACCGCGTATAAGGAAGGCTTTAATGATAGCAACGGCAAGCCTGTCGTCAGTCGTGGTCTTTTGCAAATTTCTATCGAAAGCGGAAATGCATATGGCTGTGGATTTAAAAGTACTTCCGATCTTCATGATCCGAAAAAGAATCTCAGTTGTGGCATTCGCATTCTGAATCGTTGGGTAGGACGCGATGGTCGCATTGCAGGTAAAGTCAGCAGCCAATGGCGTGGTGGCGCAAGATATTGGGCCGTTATGCGAGCTGCCGACAAAACTTCTTACAACTCGATACTTAGTTGGAGTCAAAATCTTTCAATTTGTAAGTAATTTGAAAATTTATACTTCAAATTAAAAAGAGAGCGCAAGCTCTCTTTTTTATGGGGCTTCTTGAACAAAAAGAAAGAAGTCGCGGTCTTGATACTTTCGCAAAAAAAAGTACAGCTTACTGGGATCCTTCATTTTTTTGCGAACTTCGCGAATGCTTAAAGGAATTAGACACCCAAGGTGAAGCCTCTGTTGTGTTTCACACTCGTCGGAAATGGTTTCGGCACCTAAAAAGTGAATCCACGAAATTGAAATGTAGCTCTCTTTAAGAGGAAGAATTTTTTCGGAAATAAAGGGATTCGGTTCCAACTCATGAGCCTTCGTAAGGGGCATGAGAATCCAGCAAGGTTTTGCGCAAGCACGGATTTCCTCAATACTAGCGTCTTCACCGTTGGGAATTATATGAACGGGTGTCTTAAAGGTCTTTTGGTAATCTTCAGCAGCCCATTGAACAACCTTTTTTGAGTCTTCAGTTTCCGGTAAGACGCCCCAAAGCAAATAGTGATTCGATTGAAGTTCTGGGAAAAGGCGCAGGGTTAGGTGATCCGCAATATTGCGTCGATCCGAACTTATTTCCGTCGGTCGAATAAGGGGAGCTGAACGCAGACTTACGCCCGTCCAAACCAGATAGAACATGCAAGCCGTCACGATAACTAAAGCGGCGCCAATTATAAAGTTCATCTTTTTCATGCCCTCACTATGCAAGAGACTTTAACAAATGACCATCCATAACGCTGAACGTTTGCGGACAAAAAACGGTTTAAATTTTCTCTGGACCCAGGTCTAAATTATAAACAACTTCTAGTGCTATATCGTTTTCAGTTGTTTCGTCTTGAGGGCTCTCTAAAATGAAATTTCGTTGAGGGTGAATATGGTGTTGGCAAAAATACTGCGCTGGAGTTTTCTTTTGATGCCTCTGTTGAGTGCTTGTGGACAAAACTTGGGAACGTCTGATCTGCCTCCATTTTTTGGTGAAAAGGAAGCGAGCGTCAGTTGGTCTGCCAACCGGGAAAAAGATGTAAACACCACAGGCGGTGGCTACCGGGTTTACTATTGGGACCAACCCAGTTTTAGTCTTGCGATAGCACCTTTTGTGGATGTGCCCTATGTGGCGGGTTTGCAGGCTCCGACCTCATCTCGAATAAAAAAAATCGCAGCAGGGAAATACTATATAAAAGTGGTTGCTTACTCGGCCTTTAATCCTCAGGGGACTGCCGGCGGAAACCAAAGTGCAAGTTCCAGTGAAATTTCAATCATGGTTCCTTAACTATTGAGGCCTTGCGATGACTTCATTAAGAAAAATAGAAATTCTGTTTTTGGTTCTTTTTGCGGTGCAATCCCAGGCTGCCACGTCAGACCCAGCTTATATTTCTGGTGAGGTACTAGTTCGTTATAAAGATTCGGTGTCAGACAATGCGATTCAATCTTTATCAAGTGTTGTTGCGCCCCAAGTAAGAAGTTTCAGAAAACTGAAACTCAAAAAGGGTAATCACTATCTGCTGAAAACGAGTACCAAAGAAAGCGTGCTCGCAGTGATCGAAAGAATCGGAAAGGACCCGTCGGTTCTCAGCGCACAGCCGAACTTCATATATAAAACCTTCGCTGTTCCCAACGATACTTTCTATGGTTCAATGTGGGGATTGAAAAATACAGGTCAAAAAATAAGTGGATTAGATAGTTTCGGTCCCGCCTTCGTAAAGTCCGAAGGAAACCCCGGAACGGCAAAATCAGATATGTCCATGGAGTCAGCGTGGGATCGGATTACAGATTGTGACTCAACGATCGTTGCTGTTATTGATAGCGGAGTTGATTATCTGCACGAGGACCTAGCGGCCAATATGTGGGATGGCTCGGGAGCAGGTTTTCCTAATCATGGCTATGACACATACTCTAGCGACAATAATCCTATGGATGGCAATGGACACGGGACTCATGTGGCCGGAACCATTGGTGCCGTGGGAAACAATGCAAAGGGCAGTGTCGGTATTTGTTGGAAAGTAAAGATCATGGCCGTTAAGTCCATGAGCGATAGTGGCTCTGGTTCGACGGCCACAATTGCTGAAGGAATTGACTGGGCCATTGATCACGGAGCAAAAGTAATCAACCTCAGTGTCGGAGGGGCCAGTAGTGACCCCATATTGACTCAAGCCCTGGAGGACGCTCGTCAAGCAGATGTCGTTGTCGTATCGGCGGCAGGAAATGACGGCACCAATAATGACAACGCGCCAACTTACCCGTGCAATATTCAAAAAGAGAACACACTTTGTGTCGCGGCTTTGACTCAGACTTACGGTTTGGCGGGTTTTTCAAATTTTGGAGTCAATTCTGTTGATGTCAGTGCGCCAGGGACAAATATCGTAAGCTCTTGGAATCTTACTCCGACTGAAGTGACCGATGACTTTACGGCGGGATGGCAAAAATCCAGTTCAAGTGCGACGACCTGGGGGGCTCAGGCATTGGGTTCTGGTCCGACTCCAGCAATGACGGCTCCGGCAAATTGGGACGGAAGCGTGCAGTACGTAAATAATACGGATGCGCGAGCCTATAAAAGTTTCGATATGTCGGCTTTTAAAGAAGTTCGCTTGGGATACGGCGTGATTTACAATACGGGTTCCGGTGATATTCTTAGAACTTACTGTGAACCTGGTGCGGGTGACTCCACAGGTGGAACTGTTTTAGATGCCAAGTCGGGTCTGACCGGATCCAGTGGATACACGTTAGCTTATGATGTGTCAGCGGCCTGCGGGCAGCAAACCTGCACTCCGGGTTTTCAGTTTTTCACAAACGGCTCTGTCACCAACACGGGAATTGTGCTTATAAGTTTTAAGCTCACGGGTTATTCCCAAGGCACGACGGGATACAATTTGATTCGTGGTACCTCAATGGCCACTCCCCATGTGGCGGGATTGGCAGCCCTGCTTCGATCTTACAATCCTGATTACAAAGCAGCGGACGTTGTGATCTCTATTAAAAATGGAGGTCGGTCCATCTTGGCTTTATCAGTAAAGACTCGGTCAGGTAAGGCCGTCGATGCCTTAGGTTCCCTGTCTTACATTCAACCTCCCTCTGGAGTCAGCGCCCAAGCTGTCCCCTAGTCAGATCTCGGGCCGGAAGTTAGTTACCGATCGGCGAAATCATCTACTTGTGCCTGTGCATAATTGCTGTCTTTAAGATGTCATGCTATAGATAGACGATGTACCAGCTTCGTCCTTATCAACAAGATGCAGTCAATGCGACTCTCCAACATTTTCGGCGGGATAAATCTCCTGCCGTTATTGTATTGCCGACAGGTGCGGGTAAAAGTCTGGTAATTGCGGAACTGGCGCGACTAGCAAAAGGCCGCGTGTTGGTTCTGGCCCATGTCCGAGAGTTGGTTGAACAAAATCACTCCAAGTATTTGAGCTTTGGTTTAGAAGCGGGAATTTTTTCCGCAGGCTTGAATCGTAAAGAAAGCGATTACAAGGTGACCTTCGGAAGCATTCAATCCATTGCTAGGGCGCCAGATGAATTCTTTGAGAACTTTTCTTTGCTCGTCATCGACGAGTGCCACCGTGTCTCAGCAGAAGGTGATACTCAGTACAATCAGGTGATATCCAAGCTTCAAAAAAACAATCCCGAACTTTGCATTCTCGGCTTAACGGCAACTCCCTATCGTTTGGGTTTAGGGTGGATCTATCAATTGAACAAGCACACGAAAACACTTCAGACCGAGGAAGATCGTTTTTTCAAAAAGTGCATCTTTGATCTGACCCTTCGCTATATGATTAAAAACAAGTATCTAACGACTCCAATAAAAATTGATTCGCCCGTGGCTTGTTATGATTTTTCGAGTTTAAAATTAAATGGAATGAGTTATGTGCTCACCCAGGTCGAGGCCTTATTGCAAGACCAAACGCGGATTACGCCGGTGATTATAAAAAACATCATTGAGATGTCAGCGGATCGCCATGGCGTGATGATCTTTACAAGTTCAGTGAATCACGCGATTGAAATTATGAAGAACCTACCGCCCTATATTTCAGCCTTAGTCGTCGGGGAAACCCCAGATGAGGACCGCGATGAAATCATTGAAGCCTTTAAAAATCGAAAACTCAAATATCTCGTCAACGTGTCTGTCCTGACAACAGGTTTTGATGCGCCTCATGTGGATGTCATTGCAATCCTAAGGCCGACAGAGTCCGTGAGCTTGTACCAACAAATTATCGGTCGGGGATTAAGGTTGAGTCCCGGAAAGTCAGATTGTCTGATTTTGGATTATACGGGACAAGGACACGATCTTTTCGCACCCGAAGTTTCTGAAAATAAACCCAGCGGCGAATCCGTTCTCGTGGATGTGTTGTGTCCCAGTTGCGGCATCACCAATAACTTTTGGGGTCTGCTTGATTCCGAAGGGCAACTGAAAGAACACTTTGGACGAAAGTGCAAAGGCGCCTTTGAGGACCCGGTTAGTCAAGAGGTGGAAAAATGTGGATTTTTATTCCGCTTTAAAAGATGTGACAAGTGCGGGACTGAAAATGACATCGCAGCCCGCTCGTGTTCGCAGTGCCAAAACCTTCTGATCGACAATGACAAAAAATTGAAAGAAGCCATGTCGCTTAAAGATGCCCACGTCATGCGAGTCGAGACTATGACCTTTGAAAAAGGTTATGATAAAAAGGGAAACACTCGCTTAGAGGTTCGCTATTACGATGTTGATGCGGAGTCCTTGAAGGAATACTTTTATCTATCTTCGCCAGAGGATTGTCAGGCCTTCTACTTCAATTTCATTCGTATGCACAATCGTCTGCCAGAGAAAAAACTCGCGGTTCGCAGTGTGGATGACGTCATAAATATGAAGGACCGCTTTCGTCAGCCCATGTTCGTGGTCGCAAGAAAACAGAAGTACTTCTGGAATATACGGGAAAAGATCTTTGAATAGGGGCTTTGCCCCCTCTATCGACTTCGAAAATCTGTCAAAACCTTAACTGGGACTGCACCCAGGGTGTAAAATTGGCTTCATACTGTAGGAATATTCAGAGCCAAGTCGCAGGTGGTAGACTTGAGCCAAATTACAGACCAGATTTATCGGTCCCAGAATCGGCGCTGTCAAATAGATGCGGGGTGTGGTCTAATCAGTGAAAGTCGTTCTCACAGTTCATTAGATGTCCTTTTGTCTTCTGCGATCGGCCCCCAAGCTTTCTAAGGAGGCAACACATGGGTAAAAAAGTATACGTAGGAAATTTGTCATTCACGGTTGATTCAACTCAACTTTCTGAAGTTTTCGCTGAATTTGGTACTGTTGAATCAGCAAATGTTATCACTGACCGTGATACTGGTCGCAGCAAAGGTTTCGCTTTTGTTGAGATGTCTGCTGACGGTGAAGCACAAAACGCAATTGAAAAATTAAACGGTATGGAACTAGCTGGTCGTGCTATGAATATTTCAGAAGCAAAACCACAAGAGCCTCGCACTGGTGGCGGCGGATCTCGTGGCGGTGGCGGCGGATTCGGTTCTCGTCGTAATTTCTAGTTAAGTTTCTTTTCTAGAACGTAGATGTTGTTAGGGTAAAAGGCCATTCTTAACAAAGATTGGCTTTTTACTTTTTAGCGTCCCCGAATTTCATTCCCAGCATTTGTTAATTTCTGATTTTTTGCAGACGGAGTAATAATGGCAAAAGATGACCTGATTATGATCGAAGGAAAAGTATCGGACCTTTCTGGTGGCGGTATTTATTTTATCTCTCTAGAAAATGGTATTTCCATCAAAGCTAAGCTTTGCGGAAAAATGAAGCGTTTCAACATCAAAGTTGTTGTTGGTGACCGCGTAACTGTCAGTGTTTCCCCTTATGACCCTACACATGGATTGATTACTCATCGGTTTAAAGTCTGATGAAGAAAAACTTTTGTCGGAACATGAATCATGGACGGCTCAATCCCCCAATAAGTTTTTGCCCCAATTGTGGCGAGAAAATCAAATCCGGTGCGGCTCGTCTTTGTGATGACACCAAACACAGAGAGCGTCGTAAACAAAGCGACGCCTTTTGTTGTGATTGCGGAAAAGACCTTAAAAAATAGCATTTCATTTTATACGGGGTTTCTAACGGAAACCCCGATTTTGTTTCTGCGGATCGCTCTGGCCAGCGCTTCAAAATCTGGCATCCTTCCTCAAAATTAATTAGGATGTTTGCATGGCAAAGAATTCGTCTAAAGAAGTTGAAAAATCTGATCTTACCTACTTTTTGGAGGATGTCGCAATTCTATGCGCGCTTCCAGTTTCTAAAAGGCACAACAAGCTTCTCTTAGAGGAGTATCCCTTTGATAGGCAGTTACTTGAAGCGAGCTCTCTGTATAGAGCCAGCCGAAAGCTCTATCTTTCATTGGGCGGCCGATTTCACCCACGGGTGTGCTCGACCATGCGTTCATTGAGCACTCAGGATCTCTTTAAAGACGATATTGAGTATTCTCCGAGTCTTTCAGAGCTCATGTGGTTTAAAGACCATGTTCACGATGTTGTCGACCCACAGGCAGAGCTTGTTGCCCTGTCGCGATTTAACGAGATCTCAATTTATCACGAGCAAAATCATCGAATCGTTTGGCGCATATTGCCGCCAGCTCCCCAAGAGGAACGAGATCTTTGCCGCTATCTAAATTTTGCAGAAAGCTTGGTGGTTACGTTAGATTTAGCTCTTGGGGATGAGCTGGGTAAAAAACTGTCTCAAACTTTCGAGCTGATGAAAGTGATCTATCGACCAGGTGGCGAAGACAAATGGCATAAAGAGGCGAAGGCTATCTATCGTCAGTATCTTTTAGCGATATTAAGTTCCACCTATTATACGTTGGAATGGATGAACAGTGAGGACGTGCTAAAGGCCGTCGATTACGTGTTACCGGGTCAAAAAAAGATGAACAAAGATGCTGTCCGCCGGGGTCTTGAGCTCAGTGAGCACTTTACTCGTATCACAAATCCCCTCTGGCAGGAGCGTCATTGGAAAGAGGCGGGAGCCAAGCTTAAAAAAATGCACCGGGGTTCGAAAGAGGATGCTTTGTATCTTCCGGAAGACCCATTAGATCTTGAAGAGGGCGAGTTCTTTTATGCCCACCGTGTATTTGATATGTTTGGGCTCTAAAGTCGAATTCGTTATGAGGATTCTTTAATTTCAATAGATCAACTGGCTCCTAACCATGCAGGAATAACAGGCTTTTTGCTTTTTTTGACTTTCTAGTTCATCCCTCGCCAGGGCCGTGGTAAAGGCTTTCTTCCACCCCCGTACCATTCCTAAGCGAGGTTTGCGTTGAAGTTCGAAAAGTTTCACCTATCCGAAGATCTATTGCGTAACCTAAACGATCAAGGGTTCTTCCGCACAACTGATATTCAGTATAAAGCCATTCCTTCCATTATGAAGGGGGAAGATGTTTTAGCCATTGCTCAAACCGGTACCGGAAAAACAGCCGCGTTTGCCATTCCGATCATCAATGGTATCCACAGTAATAAATCCAGTAAACGTGTTTTGGGGATCAAGTGCATTGTCATGGTTCCCACTCGTGAGTTGGCCCAGCAAATTGGGGAGGTTTTTAATGCCCTCTCTCGTCATACCAAAGTAAAGGCCTTTGCGCTCTACGGTGGAGTGGAGCAGGATGCCCAAATCCAAAAGCTTCAAGATGGTATTGATATCTTGATTGCGACACCGGGACGGATGTTTGATTTGATCAGCCAGGGTTTCATCAATGTGAATAATATTGAAACATTGGTCTTGGACGAAGCCGATCACATGTTGGATTTGGGTTTTATCGAAGACATTGAGTCGATAAAAAACAAAATGGTTCGTCGGCATCAGACTTTATTTTTCTCTGCAACGATCAGCCCCGAAATCAAGAAATTGGCTTTTTCTCAAGTTCGCAGCACAGCGATCCGTATTCAGATTTCTCCAGAGGACCCTGTTTCCAAAAACGTCAGTCACTTTGTGATGTTTGTGGAAATGGACGATAAGCGCTTTTTTCTGTCAGAATACCTAAAGCAAAACTCAGAGGGTAAATTCATCGTATTTGTGCGCACTCGCGTGCGGGCAGAGCGTGTGGCCAAGGCCATGGCTCGCGCAGAAATTAATACGCTTACGATTCACGGTGAAAAAGACCAGGCCGATCGCGCCGACGTCATGAAAACTTTTAGGGCGGGTACTTGCAAAGTTTTAATCGCAACTGACCTTAGCGCCCGAGGCATCGATATCGCAAACGTTACCCACGTGATTAACTATGATATACCAGAGAGATCAGAAAACTATGTTCATCGCATCGGTCGAACCGGTCGGGGATTCAACAAAGGCATTGCGGTTTCATTTTGCAGTCAGGAAGAAAGACCTTTGCTGCAAGAAATTGAAAAGCTTCTGACTAAAAAAGTAGAAGTCATCAAAGTCAGTAAGTCTGATTATGCGATGATCGCAGAAGAGCCTCAGGACTTAGGCCAGAGCTTGTATGACCTGATTGAGCAGGAAGAAAAGCGCATCAAAGACGCCAAACGCAAAAAGAAAACCAAATAAGAAAGCCTCCTCGCATTGGACTTTAAAAAGCCCTCCGGAGCAGGAAAATATTACATAGACTGTCAAATACCAGGCCTTCAAGTCTTGAAGGCCTCACTTGATTTTCATCTGCCCCCACTGAAAAAGCTTCTATTTAAGGTTTCAAAATTGTGGGGTATATCCAGTCCCCTATGGCAAGATCAATGCGTAAATGGCATCGTTGGATATCAATAGTCATCGCCCTTCCTTTTGCGGTGACGGTGGTGACTGGAATCATCATGGCCACTCGTGGATTTAATACGTGGGTGCAGCCGGACTATCCTGTTTTAAAATCAAGTGTACATATTTCGTTTGAGCAGATTTTGGCGACAGCTCGATCTGTTCCAGAAGCGCAGATTGAAAGCTGGCAGGATATTTCTCAGATTGATGTGCGACCGGCAGTGGGGAATATCCGAGTCCGGGCCAAAAAAACTCAATGGGAAATTCAAATTGATGGCGCCACCGGTGAAATCGTCGGGTCAGGCATTCGACGTTTGTCATTTTTGACCTCATTGCACGAAGGCGCGTACTTTGGCCCACTGGTTCGTTACGGACTTTTCTTGCCCAGTGCTCTGGGCGTTTTCTTTTTGTTGATCTCAGGTGTTTATATTTTTGCCCAACCATATTTTAAGAAAAATATTTTAAGGAAATAGGGTCATGAAGTTTGCGCAATTGACCAAGGATGAAAAAAAGGCGTATGCGAAGAGATTCCGTTTTGGACTGGAGTCCGAGTATTTAGTTGTTAAGAAAGACGACTTTACGCCGCTATGGCACCATGATCTGACCTTTGAGACATTGAACGAAATATTTGAGAACGTTGCTCTGGATGGGATTCCGTCTTGCGAGGGTTTAGACCTTGAGCCACCCCAAACAAAACTTTTGCCATTCGTCGTTGAAGGTTACCACCTGCCAGATATGGATAAAGGTGCCAAAGAGATTTTACCGAAGGGTGTGGAAATTCGCACACCGGTTTGTGATAGTCTCGAACATGTTTTAAAAATTCATACCACACTATTTGATCGCTTGCGGACTGAGATGAATAAATCAAACTATGAAATGGTTTGCTTGTCGCATCACCCTCTGCACTCTAAATTTTCAGGTCCTCAAAATAAACGGCGACACGATTACTGGCAGTGGTCCATGGAAGTCATGACGACATTCGGTCCTGACATCAATGTCAGTTTACCGGAAGAGCTAGCGGCATTAGTCAGTGAAGAAGAGCTGGAAGCCAAAATTAATTATTATGGCCCGGCACTTTCCGCTCTCAGTGTGGCTTCTCCATTTGTGGACGGGGCACCGTGGAAGCTGCGCGAGGGCTTCGGTAAAAGCTTCCGCATGAACAAGCGCAGCTATATTGCACCTCCAATCGAGTTTCATCCGACCGAAAAAAACCGATATGAGTTCAAAGTTTTTGATATGCCTAATTCCTTAGAGGAAATCGAAGCGCAGTTTCTGACATTCCTCGCCCTGGTGTTGGACGAGGGGCTTTTGGGGCGCGCGACGAAGCAGGATCGAATCTATGATTTAGGACAGGTCGCACGTCATGGTTTGCAAGCTGAAGATATGGTGGCACGCGCCACCGAGTTGTTAGAAAGAGCCCCATCAGTTTTAAAAGACTGGGGCTATGATTGTAAGGCTCTGGATGTCTTTAGAAAGCGAGTCCTTACGGGCCGTACTCCGGCAGACGACATGCTCGATCTGTATCAACAAACCAATTCATTGACAGAGGTTTTGAAATCTCGCAGTCAATTTCGGGTGTAGGCTTCATGCAAGTGCCTTTATCTTTGATCCAGACGGATCTCACTAAGATACAAGAAGGTGATTGGTTTTTGCCAATGACTTTGAAGGGCGTGAATCAGCACGAATATATTCTGATAGCATTGCAGCAAGGTGCCGTGGGTTTTGTTTTTGAGGAAGCCTTTCGGGATTTAGTTCCTGCTGCGGCTTGGGAGAAACCTCATTTTTCAGTTCCCATGTTGCGTGAATATTTATTCACTCTTGCTGCAGAAAAATCTTATCAGTCAAAAGCACAGGTTGCGGTCATCGCCGGTAGTGCTGGAAAAACAAGTGTGAAGGAATTGGTCGGAGCGATTTTGCAAGCTGACGTCACACGTGAGTCTTTTATGAGCCCCGACAACCAAAACACTAAGATTGCCTTGGCAACGCAGGTTTTAAGGTTGCCGGAGACTTGCGAGCAGGCGGTTTTTGAAATGGGCGCGCGACGCACGGGTGATTTTAAAACTCCACTTTCTTATCTGCGTCCCACGGTCGTTGCATTGTTAAATATTGGCAGTGCTCATTTGGGTGAATTCGGCACTCGAGAAAACTTGTGGCATGAAAAGGTCTCTTGTTTAAACAGCCCGACGGCTGAAACAGTGGTTGTGCCGGGGGATGATTTAAGAATTTTAGAATTTGCGAAGGGAACGAGCAAAAAAGTAATTTCATTCGGAAGATCAGCGACCCACTCAATTCAAATTTTAATGGAAGCAGAGGATTGCATCACTCTTTCCATTGAAGGTCAGGTTGTGGAATTGGACTGCCCCTTTCTAGCGTCCGCTAAGGCCTTGAATGTGGCGGCGGCAGTCGGTGTTGGGTTGGCGATGAATGTGGATCTGGCAAAAATTCAATGGGCCCTCAAGAGCTTCAAGGGCGTACCGCGACGTTTTCAAAAATTTATGTGGGATGAAACCCCCGCAATCGACGATGCTTTTAATGCGAGTCCGGAAAGTTATGGCGCAGGATTAAAGGAGCTTCAAAAACTGACTCAGTCAAAAAATGTACTTTTAGTCATGGGTTCAATTTTAGAGCTGGGTTCCGAGTCTGAAAGTGCACACCGCCAGATCGCGCACTTAGTTCAGGAATACTTTCCTCAAAATGGGGAAACGCGTGTGTCAGTTGCAACCGTAGGGCCCGAAGCCACTGTTATCGGTGACGAGCTGCTGCGCCTTGGATTTCCCGAAAGACAGCTTTCACGGTTTTCCTCAAGTGAGGAGGCTAAGGTTCTTCAAGACCGAAAACGCCAGTATGATCTTGTTTTCTTTAAAGGGTCTAAGTCTATTCAACTCAAACGAATATTTGAGGGTGTATGAGTTCGGCTTCTGCGTCCGCGTCCGCGTCCGCGTCTTTACTTTACGCTCAAAGCTTTGGGAACCTTGAAATCTTGCTGGTTTTTTCCTTGATCGTCGTGAGCGTTTTACTTTCTAAGTTTTTGAAACTTGACCTCGAAAAAGACTTTGTTGTGGCCTCTTTGCGCACAGGCCTGCAACTTATCGGTGTTGGTTATGTTCTGCGCTGGGTATTACAAAGCGAGTCCCTGTGGGTTAATATTTTTATTCTTTTAGTGATGACCTTGGTGGCGGCACAAGCCATCACGTCGCGCTTACGCAGCAGAAGTTGGAAGCTCTATGGTGCCTGCTGTCTGGCTTTGTTTGTCAGTGTTTGGCCCTTGGGATTTTTGGCATTGTTAGGATTTTTTGATAGCACGGCTATTCATCAGTCCCTGTTTTTTATTCCCTTTATGGGTGTCCTGATGGGAAATTCATTGTCGGCATTATCTCTGGCCTTCATCGGACTAGAAAGAATTCGTAAGGAAAGCATTCTAGAAATTGAAACAGCCAAATCTTTAGGGGCCAGCGGTCTTGAGGCCTGCCAAAGACTGTATCGCGAAGTTTTAAGAAGTGCACTGACGCCAATTTTAAATGGGATGACTATTGTCGGTATCGTCAGTTTGCCCGGAGTCATGGCCGGACAACTAATCGGGGGCGTTGATCCTTTGGTCGCGGCGCGCTTTCAAATTTTGGTGATGTTTTTAATTTTGTTAACAGCCTTTGTGGGGTCTTTGGCGGCCCTTTTTGTAAGTCACACATCTTTTATGCCTGTGTGGTTGGATGCCAAAAAGTCGAACTGGATTCTTTCTGGTGATGCGGGTAGCAAACTAGTTTTGCGAGGACGCTCCGGAGCTGGTAAGAGCCGCCTTTTAAAATCTATGATGGGACTTGATGAGACATCTTTGCATAAAGACATTCAGACCCGTTCTGAGGAAAGTGTCTTTTCGAAATCGCAATTGCGCACTCAATATTTAGGTCAAAAAGCGTATTTTAGTCCTGGAACTGTGGATGAAAATTTAAAGCAGGCCTTTCAGTTCAAGGCGCATCGGGGAGTCCCTTATCCCGAAGATCTGGCTTTATCCCTCGTCCAAGAGTTGGGCTTTCCTCCTGAAGTTCTGCAAAACAGTGCCTATACACTTTCCGGGGGCGAGGCGCAGCTGATTCACTTGGTGCGGGCCTTGTTGCTAAAGCCGCAGGTTTTGTTTTTAGATGAGCCCACATCTTCTCTGGATACGGAAAGAACCCAAGTTCTGGAAAATTTTTTAGAGAAGTGGGTTCAGCAAGAAGATCATCGTTTGATAATGGTCACCCACAATCCAGAACAGGTGACGCGTTTTGCATCGTCGACGCTGGTTTTGAGTGACGGGCGCCTATGTTATGGAAGTACTTAATAATTTTTTAAAGAACTATTTTGCGGAGTATCGTGCAATGTTTAGATTTAATTTTTACTTTCTTTTGGTAGCGATCTTATGTGGATTTCAGTCAGTATCCTCGGCTCAGACCTTAAAGATCTACACCACTCGTAAGCAGGCTCAGATTCAACCTCTGTTAGACGTGTTCACCAAAGAGAATCCAAAGGTTAAATTCACCGTTGTGACGGCGACGAACTGGAACCTGGTCACTGCGTTGGAAAAACAAGGTCCCAGTTTTGACGGTGATATTTATTTGACCAAAGATTTGGTTTATCTCAATGAAGAGACAGAAAAAGGTTTCTTTCGGAAACTCGACACCACAGTCGCTCGCAAAAATATTCCTGACTATATGATTGATACCGAGAACCATTGGGTGGGATTGGCGTTACGCGCACGCACCATGGTTTATAATCCCAATGCAGTTCGACCGGAAGAACTTTCCACTTATGAGGCCTTATCTGGTGAGGAATGGATAGGCAGAATGTGTCTTCGAACCTCGTTAAGCAGTTACAGCGTTGGTTTTACGGCTAGCCTTATTCATAATTTGGGTGACGGGAAAGCTCTTGAAATTTTAAAGGGCTGGGTTTTGAATGCGGGCATCGATCCTACAATTGGGGATGAGTTGCTGCTGGAGTCTATTGATTCCGGAATTTGTGGTGTGGGTATTATAAACACTCATTATTTTGCAACGTCTTTAATGAGTAATCCAAAATTAAATGCGAAGGTGTTTTTCGCCAACCAGAAGACTTCGGGCACTCATATGAACGGATCCGGGGTGGCGATTCTCAGAAACTCCACTCAGCCTGAATTGGCACAAAAGTTTGTTGATTTCCTAACTCGGGCGGATGTTCAAACAGAGTTTGCAAAACAACAGATGGAGTACCCGGCGAATCCCGCTGCCAAAATCCCCGTCCTACTTCAAAGTTTTGGTAGTTTTAAGCGCGACACGACATCCTGGACCGAGCTGGGAAAGTATTTAATGCGTTCTCGCGAACTTTTTATCGAAGCAGATTACAATTAGTCTATCTGTGATGCATTGAAGGACGATTCTAGAGATTGATTGTTGCCGCAGTCACCTTCTTGTCGAATACTGAAGTCCTTTTTGAAAGGACTTTTTATGAGCCTAAAATCGACTGTGACCTTACGCGATCAAAACAAGATGCCGCAACTTGGGTTTGGAGTATGGCAAATCCCTGATGCCGATGCTGAAGTGGCTGTGCAAGAGGCTTTTAAGGCGGGTTATCAAGCTATTGATACGGCAGCCATTTATCGAAATGAAGTCGGCGTCGGGCAGGCGATAAAAAAGTCCGGCATCGAGCGCGGCGACATGTTTATCACTACAAAACTTTGGAACGAAGATCAAGGTTATGATCAAGCTTTAAAAGCCTTTGATGCCAGTTTGGATCGCTTGGGCTTGGATTATGTTGATTTGTATTTGGTGCACTGGCCTGCTCCGCAAAAAAATCAATATGTCGATAGCTGGAGAGCCTTAGTCGAGATCAAAAAACAGGGACGCGCTAAGTCCATCGGTGTTTCGAACTTTATGCCTGAACACTTAGAGAATATCCTGCAAGCCACAGCTGAAGTTCCAGTTTTAAATCAGGTAGAGCTGCATCCTCGTTTTCAACAAAAGGAATTGCGATCCGTGCATGCTAAACATGGCATTTTCACTGAAAGCTGGAGTCCGTTGGGACAAGGTAAACTTTTGCAAGATTCTGTGATTCTCAGTATGGCAAAAAAACATAAAAAATCTTCCGCTCAAGTGATCATTCGTTGGCATTTGCAAAGCAACTTGATTGTGATTCCAAAATCTGCGACGCCTTCGCGAATCAAAGAGAACTTCAATGTTTTTGACTTTGAGTTGGATTCCGAAGATATGAATCTCATGTCGAGCCTTGATTCCGTCGACGGGCGCATTGGCCCAAATCCGCGCGAAGCTAATTTTTAATATTTTCCAGAAGTCGGGGTGAGGCTATTCACTGATCAATTTCACAAAATCAGCTTCCGTTATAATTCCGACTAATCGAGTGCCTTCGACAACGGGCAAGCAACTGATCTTATTTTCAAGAAGTATGGCGCCGGCATCTTTCAGTAGCGTGTCGGGACTGACTGTCTCAGGGTCTTTAGTCATAAAACTGTTAGCTTTTTTGCGAGTCCAAAACGTTCGAATTTGTTCAGCATCGGTAAGGGGACGGATGCGCAAGACAACAGAGCGGACATCACGATCCGAAATAATTCCTTGGATATTGCCAGCACTGTCAACGACGGGCAGGTGACGAAAACTATTTTCGTCCAGAAGCTCAATGATGAGTTCCAGGCTGTCGTCCCCTTTCACGGAAAGTGGCTCCTTCATAACGTCCGACACAAGCAGCTCCTCAAAAAGCGTCGTACCTTCTAGAAAATTTTTTTTCTCTTTAGAAAATCGGGATGTGGTTTCTTTTTGCATGTGAAGGCCTCCTGGTCAGGACTAGAATAAATCCGAACCGTATTTGAGGCCAGAGGTTGTTTGACAGCTTAGTGGCAGAGACGCTAGGCCTTCGTCATAGATCCGAATTGGGTCCCAAGGTGGTTCCTATCGAACTTCCACTTTTTTTCAGATATTCGGCTCTAAAATGACTAACCCGAAGACTCAATAAATAGTATTCTTTGCTCAATGAAATTTTTAAGACTGCAGGACTCCTTGCTTTCGGTTCTATTTGAAGATGAAGATATCGTGGCCATAAATAAGCCCTATGGTTTTAATGCACACACGAATGATTCAAAAATTGAGCACTCTGAATTTATTCAAGACGGACTGATCGAGATTTACGAAAAAAACTTTGGTAAAAAACTGCATATCATCCATCGTTTGGATCAAACGACCACGGGTGTTATGATTTTTGGGAAATCGGTGGAGTCGGCAAAAAAGTATGCGGAATTCTTTTTTCACCGCCAAGTCAAAAAGACCTATTGGTTTCTGACGAAAAGTAAGTCGTCGCAGGATAACTTTCGCATTGATCAGCAGATTGTTCACAAGGGCCGAGAGCTGGATGCTGAAACTCAGCTGACCCTTTTGAAGGCTTCGTCAAACTATGAGTTGTGGCAGGCCAATCCATTTCAGGGGCGCAATCACCAAATACGCATTCACGCTAAAGCTGCGGAGATCCCTATTCTGGGGGATGAAAAATATGGCGGCGCTGTGTTTCCATTTATTTGTCTGCACAATCGTATTATCGAGTTTCCGAACGGGATTAAGATCACCTCTCAGGCGCCGGCCTATTACGAAGACAGCGGTATTCTGGGCGATGCAACTTTAACTCGTGCCCTGTTTGAGGCGGATCGCAGAGGGCGTCTCTTTGCAGCGGCTGAAGGGGATCAGTGTTTCCGATTGGTGCACACGCAAACTAAATCCACAGATTTGGGGTTTACCTTGGATCAATTCGGTGAAGTTCTAGTTCTGAATTGGTTTAAGGAGCATTGGGGCGAAACGGAAGTTCGCAAGTTCACTTACTTTGCTAAATCAGCGAACAAGCCCCTCGTGGTTCGTTTGATGGCGGATAAAGGCAAACCCGCTTTGGATAAGACACCGAATGTGATTTATCCTGATGAATCGAGCCCGCAGCTTCTGACTCCTTGGAACGCGAAAGAAGGCCCTGTTCAGTATGAGTTCAGAGCAGATGCGGGTTCGTCTGTAGGATCATATTTGAATCAGCGGCTGCAAAGAACTTGGGTGCGCGAGAACTCACAAGGCAAGTCCGTTCTAAATCTTTTTTCTTATACCTGCGGATTCGGTTTGGCGGCAGCCCTTGGGCAGGCTGAGCAAGTGACCTCAGTGGATCAGGGCAAGGGGGCCCTGAACTGGGGGCGTAAGAATTTTGAACTCAATTCGGTTGAAGTGGAAAAGCATAAGTTCTTTTGCAGAGACAGCTTCTCTTTTCTTGAGCAGTGCCAAGCCAAAGACATAAAATACGACCTGATTATTTGCGATACGCCCTCGTTCATGAAGCGCGAAAAGAAGCTGTTCAAGATTAAAGCGGATTTCGAGGGGTGGATTGAGACTTGTCTGTCCTGCTTGAATCCCAAAGGGGAGCTGTTGCTTTCAACTAATTTTGATGGATTTTTTGTCCGCGATATTGAGATGCTGATAATAAAAGCGCAGAAGAGTTTGAAACTGAATGAATTGGAAATTTCTTGTATTCTGTCCTCTTTAGATTTTGAACTGCCGGATGAAAAGACGAGCTTAAAATCCTTCTTGATTCGACGGGGAACCTAGGCAGCTGTTAGATTTCCATCATAATCTTTATATTCCCAGAATAATTTTTTGAAACGATTTACCAGGGCATTTTTTCTTGATAGCCTTGGTTATGAAAATCATAAAGTCGAAAGCCTTAAAAATTGGAGACACAATCGGTGTTTTCACTCCGTCGTCTCCTGCCTACTTGTGGAACGAGGGACTTTTTAGAAATGGAATCGAGACTTTAAAGCGCATGGGCTTTAAGGTGAAGCTTGGTGGGCTGACGGATCGTCGCGCAAGTCAGGGCTATCGATCCGGCACCCCACAAGAGCGGGCCGAGGAGTTCATGTCGCTCATAGATGATTCCGGAGTTCATGCATTGATGTCCACAATTGGGGGAATGAATTCTTCAAGTCTGATTCCATACTTGGATTTTGATCGAATTCGTCAATCGCGAAAACTGATTTGTGGCTTTAGTGATGTGACCTCGCTTCATTTGGCCATTCTTAAATTTTCGGGCCTTCGAACTCTATATGGACCCAGTGTGATGTGTTGGTTCGGTGACTGGCCCAATGGAGTCACTGAAAGCTCTGAATGGTTCTTAGAGGCGGTCATCCATCATGAAAATGGGGCGCGTACTCTTCACGCGCCCGCACGTTGGAGCAATCACAGGCGTCGATGGGATAATGAGGACTGGAAAAACTTGCCCCGGCAATGGGAGCAGAATGAGGGCTGGAGAACTCTGAATCCGGGTATGGCGGAGGCTCCGATTTTGGCCGCGAACCTCAACACCCTTATGAGTAGTGCGGGAACTGCTTATTGGCCAGATTTGGAAAGCAAAATTTTACTACTAGAAGACGCGGAAGCTCCAATGGGGCGAACTGAGAGAAGTTTGCAGCAGCTAAAGTTTATTGGAGTGTTTGACCAAATAGCAGGGCTCCTTATTGGTAAGCCGGAAATCTTTAGTCAAGAGGGGGCGCCGTTTGGTTATGAAGCCTTATTTAAGGAGATTCTCGGACCTCGCAACTACCCGATCGTGTCCAACTTTGATTGCGGTCATACGGTGCCGATGATTTCGATTCCACAACTTTCAAAGGTTCGATTGATGGCGGAAAAAGAGAACTTAGTTTCGTTTCAATTTTTGGATGGAGTCGTTGATAGGAGCTAGGGCCTTTGTGGGGAACGACTCACTTTAGACACTCTTTCTTGAATCGAGAGATATTACAAAAGAAGAAGTTGCTCTTGTTGACGAGTTTGTTTAAGTAATACTCAGTAAAAGTTCATCGTTCAAGGAGTTCACTCATGTCAGCAACTCATTTCAAAGTTCTTATTCTTGGTGGCGGCTCTGGCGGTATTTCAGTAGCGGCCAGACTTAAAAAACAAATGAAAGCGCAAGACATTGGGATCATCGAACCAGCTGAATATCATTTTTATCAGCCTTTGTGGACTTTAGTAGGCGCGGGCCTTGTCGCAAAAGAGAAAACTAAAAAATTGATGAGTGCCGTAGTCCCTCAAGGGGTTTCGTGGATTAAAGACCGTGTTCAAGGTGTGAGCGCCACTGAAAACAAGGTTATTTGTGTTTCAGGCAAAGAAATCACCTATGATTTTCTTTTGGTTGCCACGGGATTGAAACTGGATTGGGAAAAAATCAAAGGTCTGCAGGGACATCTTGGAAAAAACGGACTGTGCAGTATCTATCAATACGAGGATGCAGAGAGAACAGCTCAAATGATTGCGGCCTTTAAAGGTGGTGATGCGATCTTCACAATGCCACCTGTTCCCATTAAGTGTGCCGGGGCCCCACAGAAGATCATGTACTTGGCTGAAGAGATCTTTCAAGAAAACGGTGTTCGCAGTCAGTCGCGCGTGACTTTTGCAAATGCAGGAAAAGCTATTTTCGGAGTTCCTGCATTTGCGGCCCCTTTGATGAAGGTTGCGGCCCGAAAAAATATTATTCTTAATTTTTCCCATAAGCTTGTGGAAGTAAAACCAGAATCACGCACAGCTGTTTTCGAAAAGACGACAGAGGTGCAAGTAAACGGGGAAGTAAAATCCACAACTGAACTTGTCGAGCAGTCCTACGACCTCTTGCACGTGGTGCCACCGATGAGTGCCCACGACTATGTTCGTGAGTCTAATCTCGCCTTTACCTCCGGTCCACAAACAGGATGGCTGAAGGTGGACCAGGGCACTTTGCAACATCAAGAATATAAAAATATTTTTGGTATTGGTGATGTCACGGGTGTGCCGAATTCTAAAACGGGGGCAGCTATTCGCAAACAAGCGCCCGTGGTCGCGCAAAACATGATGAACGTGATGACCGAGCAGTCGCCGACGGCTCGTTATGATGGTTATTCGTCGTGTCCACTTGTCACGGGTAAAGGCAAAGTGATTTTGGCAGAGTTTGGTTACGACGGAAAGCTGATGCCTTCTTTCCCAATGGATATGACTAAAGAACGTCGCAGTATGTGGATCTTAAAGAAAGACTTGCTGCCGCCGATGTATTGGAAGGGAATGATGACAGGCCGCATGTAGGCGAGCTCATGATTCTATCAAAAAAGGTCGGTTCTTGCCGACCTTTTATGTTTTAAAGCCGCCTAATTGTTCTCCGAAGACTTCTGACTTAAATGGGTGAGCTGCTCAGCCAACTTTGACGCAAAAATCTTTCGTCCCTCATCCAGGCCCTGTCTTGTCGATAAGAGACTCATTCGGTGCTTCCACAAGGGTTTGTTATCTACGGCGTGAAACTTTTCAGAACGCAATTCTCTAGAGAGATAAATTTCCGGCAGGATCGTGGCGCCCGCTCCATCGGTGGCAGCTCGAATCACTGACGAAATCACATTGCTTTCAAAAACGCAGACCGGATTCACTTTTTTTCGAATAAAATATTTATCAATTTCTGAACGAAGACTGTGAAGGGCCGAGGGGAGAACAAAAGGTAAGTCCGTGTTGCGCAGAACCTCTTCAGCCTTCATATTTTTGCTATAGCCTGGCGATCCATTTTTTATGAAGAGCTTAACTGGAAAGTCGAACTGATCCACAATATCTAGCTGCGGATCGGCCACGGGGTGAGTCGTGAGTAAAAGATCCACTTCGCCGACTTTCAGCAGTTGCATAAGATTCGCGGAGGGCAAAGATATCAGATTCAGCAATGGACGCTGGTCTTTAGAAAATTGCTTTGATACCTGCGAAAGAATGTCAGTGATAAAGGGTTTTTCGATATCGAAAGAAACTCCGATTGTAATCCGAACCCCCATTGAAGTCTTTTTCTTATTGATCTGATCAAACATTTCATCGAAGACCTCAAAGGACCTGCGGCAATAGTGAAAGACCTCTTTTCCAAAATCCGTGAGCTCAACCTTACGACCGACTTTTTTAAACAGGGGGCGCCCGAGCTGGGACTCAAGGGTTTTGATTTGCGTACTCAGGGATGACTGGCTAGTGCGAAGGTGTTTAGCCGCGACGGTAACGCCGTTTAGTTTGGCAGCGACATAGAAATAGAAAAGATGATTGTAGTTATAGATGTTCATTCCTTCACTCTACTTCTCTCTGAAGTGTAAATCATCTAAAAATCGTATGAATAACAAACTATTTATATACTTTTAATATTGGTTAAAATGACCGATAATTAAGACATGGAAGGAGATGAGCTTATGACTTTATTAGAGAAAATGGCGAATGACTTAAATATGCTCTGGAGGAAAGCCCAGGAAGCGAAGAATTTAGATACCCATCACAAACTAATGAATTCGTATTGGCTCAGCTATAAGAACTACCGTAAGCAAATTCAGTTTGTCGCGGCCTTGGAGCATGTGCCCCAAAAATCCATTGATTCAAACACTTAAAAACAATCAATTTAAAATTTCTATGAACTCAGGAGGTTTATTCGTGAATACTAATGTCCAATTTATCAATCTAAATGGTTTCAATCATATGCGTCTATTTGTCGAAGCGTCCGTAGACAGATCTCTCGGTAAATTCGATGCAGCCGACAAGCTGGATACCAATGTCAGTCTAGGGGTCGCTCGGGCTCGGACGGAAACTCAAAGTCCGCTATTCGAGTGCGAAGTTTTGATTACCGGGAATGGTCGATGGTTTCGACCCATTGTCGTAAAGAAAGAGAACACTGACTTCTATAAGGCCTTCAAAGAGTGCTTAAACTCTGCGGAAAAGGGCTTACGTAGGCAATCTAAGCTAAGGTCCTCTAGTAGGCGCCACGGCACTTCGGTTAGGCCGACACATTCAGAAGGTGTGTCTTCAGTGGCAGTTGCCTAAGGGCGATGCGGGGGGACTTCAGCAAGAATCTATTCAAAGGGGAAACATGAGAACTAATATTTACGACATCAACGACAGACTATTACTTAAAAAACTTGAAAACCGAATCCGTTGGGATATCCGTGTCAGTAATTCGGATATTGCAATGACCGTCAAAAACGGCTGCGTGACCATGTTTGGAATATTTGATCGCCCCTTTAGACAGGTGGCGGCCGTAAATCTAATTTCTAGCACCGAAGGAGTTTTCGATGTTAACGATCAGTCGCAAGTACTAGGGAGTTACTTTCGCACCGACCATGACCTTGAGGTGCTCATTTCAAAACAGTTCTTAAGTCAAAACCTGATGCCGGATGAGTGGATCGACGTTGAGGTTTGCAACGGGATTGCAAAGCTTGAGGGCTTTGTCACTCGTCCCCGAATCAAGGCCTTCGCTGCTCGCGCAACTTGGGAACTTTCAGGAATCAAAGACTGTATCAATCTTATAGACATTGCTGCGGTTCCGGAGGACTTGCCGAAGAGCCTGACGAAGACCTACACTGCCGCACCCATTTTTGCCGTTACGTAAACTTTTACGGTTGAATATTGTTCGAAGGGGGTGGCCTCCATTTTGTTTGGCTTTACATAGGTAGCTTTTTGGCATTGTAAATCCGGCGGGCCTGCCGTCGACAGATAGTTGCGGTCTGCTCTATGTATTTAATATTATTTGTTTTTATAGAGGGCTAAAGTAGGAGTTGAAGCTGACTTAACTGCGTCTGGTAATAGAGTCCTGACCGTGGTAAACTCTAGTACCTACTTTCCACTCTTAGGCGGCATTTTTGTTTACATTCACAACACTTTCCGCAGCAATAATTTTTTTAGCGGGTTACCTCATCAATATCTTTTATATAACGGTGCTCTATCATCGTGGCTTAACTCACGGTTCAATCGTGTTAAGTCCAAAAGTGATGAGTTTTGTTGGAAAGACGGGAATTTGGATCACGGGTATTGATCCAAAGGCATGGGCTTGCATGCACCGGATGCATCACATGTACTCAGATACAGTACTAGACCCACACAGTCCTAAAATTTTTGGTGTCTTTGGCGTGGCGCTTAAACAGCTTCGCTCCTATG
Organism: Bdellovibrio sp.; assembly: GCA_037968775.1. Classification (GTDB taxonomy): domain Bacteria; phylum Bdellovibrionota; class Bdellovibrionia; order Bdellovibrionales; family Bdellovibrionaceae; genus Bdellovibrio. Next base: position 8,527 of record JBBKWD010000202.1, on the reverse strand, counting down.
AAGCCGTGCTTAAGAATCTGATAGCTAATAAGAAGAGATATACGGCCGTCGTCGCGGATATTCCGTTTGGCGTCAGTGTTCTCAATCGAAAGAAGATCTGGTTATTGCCCTATGCACTCCATCTTGCGATCGGCATTACACTCGGCTTCGCATCTGGATCGGCAATTATTGGGATGGCATACTACTTCGGAATTGTAAGCCACCCCATTCAAGGGTGGTTGGTGAACTCTCTTGCGCATAAGTATGGTTACAGAAATTTTGAAACAAAAGATCAATCGACCAACAATTGGTTTGTGAGCCTATTCGTGTTCGGCGAAGGATATCAAAACAACCATCACGCGAGACCGGGTCGCGCTAATTTCGCAATTCGATCGGACGAAATCGATCTTGGCTATCTGCTTTGTATCATCGCTTCGAAATTTGGCCTTCTAAAGCTGCGGTCTAAAAAATTTTAGTGGCTAGTAAACGCAAAATAGACTGATTCGTATAACTTTAAGTTTGTTCCGCATCGGTTTGAGCAGATCGAGCTGCCGTTGAACAGGCAGAGCCTGGTACCTGGAGTTTCATGCAATAGCGAATATATAAGATTTGTATGATCGGGCAGGTTGGGAAAGTTTCGCTTATTTAGAGGGTTCATATATTTGCGCGAGCTTTGTTAGCATCTTGCCCAGGGACTCGAGTTGGCTTCGAAGATTTTCACGCTGTTCTTTATCTAAGATATTTTTTAGATACAGAATTTCAAGAATGGGAATGCATTCAAATACGGAGCCGCGTGCAATTAGAAAAAATTGACGTTTGTCACCTTTGTGCCAGCGACCGTTGCCCTCGGCGATATTGAGTGGAATTGACAATGCAGCACGAGATAGTTGGTCATAAGCAGTTCGCGTAATGCCGGATCTTTGCAGAACGTTTTCGATTGCTAAGTTAAACTGCAGGGAAATTTTATAAACTTCTAGATTTTCAAAGGGAAATGCCATGAATTTTTAGATTTGCAACTTTGTGGCCAATGCTAACCTGCTTTAGCGATGAGTGAGTGCTATCAAGAATCCGGCGCCCGCCCCCGTCTTAATCTATTTTCCATTTTCTAGATCTATTTTCTGCCAAATTTTGCCTGCGGGTTAGCTGGCTGGCCTTGCGGCGCCGCCTTTGAAAATGGATCTGGAGAATAGATTGAATTTTGTTGGGCAAAATTTGGCGGAGAGAGAGAGATTCGAACTCTCGTTAGGGATTAACCTAAACACGCTTTCCAAGCGTGCGCCATCAGCCACTCGGCCACCTCTCCGGACTTGAACAGAATGGCCAAGATAGCATATTGCGCAGCGACAAAGCAAGGGTCTGCAAAGAAAAACGACCAGCTAAACGATCGGCTAAACTACTCGCTAAAATATTCGTAAAGCTCGTCCTGATTCTGATGGGAATAATGTGCGTTTTGACGGTGCTGGCGCAACTTTGGCTCTAAAAATCCCCAATAAACGATCTGATACGCAAGAAAACAAAAAATTCCTGCACTCACCATCAATAACACCTCAGGACTGGAGCCCCAACCGGTCATCGCTGTCAGTAAAACCAAGGGATGCATCAAGAATAATACGGCATGCAGCCACATTTCTTCAGCCGTGCAGAACTTACGATGCTCCCATTCGTCTTTCGTCACCAGAATACTAGACACCCCAACCATCACATAATAAATGGTTTCAGTTGTCGGTGTACGCGGCATAAACACCAAATACAACAAACACAGAATGACGGTCATCGTATCAATCGGGTGACTAATACGCTCCCACTTGGGCAGCCCACGCTTGCGATGGAAAAAAACTTCATCTACAAAAATAGCCAAGCCTTGAACGGCGGCGACAACCAAAAATCCTGTCATAGTTTCTCCATAAGGCCACCACAAACGGTGAGGCCGGGACCAAAAGCAAAACTTACGATAAAAGTTCCGGGCGGCACGTGGGGATCCTCTAAAATTTGCTCCCACAAATGCGGTAGAGTTGCCGACGACATATTGCCGCGACTTTTCAGTAAGACCCGACTGGCTTCGACTTGGGCTTGTGAAAGTTCCAATTTTTTTGCAACTTGATCAATAATTTTGGGCCCGCCGGGGTGAACCGCAAAGACCGCCTTTTTGGTGATCTCTGCAAAGTCAAAACCTCGAGTCGTTAGCCAGCGCTCGTAAAACGAACGAATCTTTTCTCCCACCATGGACGGAACATCTTTAGACAAGGTCATCTTCATGCCCCAATCAGAAACCATCCATTCCATTGCGCCCGCAGTGTCCGGAATCATTTCTTCGTAAAGGGAATGAACCTTGAATCCTTTTTTTGGAATATCTGTGGTCATCGAGTAAGCAATGCAACCGTCTGCAAAAAGACTTTGAATTACCATTTGTTCTAGCGACGGATCCTGGGGGTTGAGATGCAAACTGCAAAGCTCCGTGTGCACCAGATCGACACTCTTCTTTTTCCCGAGCACGGCTTCGTTGGCCAAAAAGCCCGAGGCCATACGCAAGGCAGGGAAGGCGCCGTAGCACCCCATGTGATAGGAATGTGTCACGGTGACCGGCTTCGGAGCACGCACGGCGGTCATTTGGGCGGCGCTCGGAGAAATATATCCAGTGCAACTGACGTGAATCAGATCATCCGGAAAACTGCGCGAGTCATAAATTTGATCAAAAAGACTTTTGACGGTCGAGTGATAGAACTCATGACGGTGATGCATGCTGACACCATGGGATTGAGAGTTCACAGGATAGATCACCTGCTCATCCCAATTTCGATGCTCAATGTCGGGCAAAAAGAAACTGCGGGTTTCAATTTGCGCCTCAGAACAACCCACACGCTGGATCATTTTCAGGTAATCCTTCTCAGAATATTCCTGAGTCTGTTGCGCAGTCTTATGAGCGGCCGAAAGCCATCCGAGGCATTCAGCTTGAGTTTTAATATAAGGCGGTTGGATGGAGTAAAAGTTTTCTAAGTACATGAGGCAAGGCTAGTGCAGCGACTAAGATCTTGAACAGATCCAGTGTTACGAAACACGCCCTGCCTATGTCATTTATGAAAACAAATCGTCGCGTTGATACTTTTTCATTTTAAAAAGCATAAGTAAGCCTGGAATGGCTATCAATCCACACACATAAAAGAAGGGTGCCCAGCCTAAAATCTTCACCATGTCTCCGCTGAAGCCTGAAAAGAAATTACGACCAAGGGTCGCGATACTTGAAAGAATGGCGTACTGAGTGGCCGTGTATTTGCGATTGCTCAAGGCCGCCATGAATGCCACAAAAGCTGCAGAGCCCATTCCCGAGGTGATGTCTTCAAAAACCACAACGGAAGCTAGCGCCCACACTTGCGCGCCAGTAAAAGTTATCAAGGCAAAAGCTGCCGTGGAGAGACCCTGTAATATTCCAAAAGCCCACAAGGATTTATAAATGCCGATATGATAGATGATCAAGCCACCTAAAAACAAACCGCCCAGTGACGAGGACATTCCGAAAATTTTGGCAACAATGCCAATGTCGGTATTTGTAAATCCCATTTCGGCATAAAAGGGGTTCAGCAAGGCCCCCGATAAGGCATCCCCTAGCTTAAATACAAAAACAAAAGATAAAATAAACCAAGCACCAGGGCGCTTTAGAAACTCCGCAAAGGGATCCACGATTGCCTCAAGCAAAGTGCGCGGCATGGGACCAGAGATCTTAGGCTCGGGCGCCCAAAGGGTCGTTCCGATTCCGATAAGCATACAGGCCGCTATCAGATAGTAAAGCTGACCCCAAGAAAGGTTAATAAAATCACTACCGACCAAACTTATACCGACACCACCCGAGATCAGCATCGCGACCCGGTAGCCATAAATATTCATCGAAGACCCGATGCCCAGTTCCTCATTTGAAAGGTATTCCCGGCGGAAGGCGTCAATGGCGATATCTTGGGTCGCACTGAAAAGTGCTACGAGTACTGCAATGGCGGCCATCAGGCTTAAGTTTTCTAGAGGATTTAAGGTTCCGATAAAAGCTAAAGAGGCGGCAATGGCCACTTGAGTCGCAATCATCCAGCTGCGCCGACGTCCGAGTTTGCCTAAAGAAAAACGATCTAGCAACGGGGACCACAAAAACTTCAGAGAGTAAGCCATGCCGACCCAGCTAAAATAGCCAATCGTGCTGATGTCTACCTGCTCGCGGGAAAGCCAAAGTTTGAGGGTTCCGCCAGTCATCATGAGTGGCAGTCCGCTTGAAAAACCCAACAATAAAATAATAAGCATGTGCTTGCTGAAAAGATCTTTTAAAAAACTACCTGACTTCATGGGCGTGTTGTCTTTCTTGTGTTGCTTTTACTTCGCCTTTAATTGCTTGCGCATCTTCCAGAGTAAATGGCTGATATAAGGTCTGCGTGTTTCACCGGTGGTTACCATCAAAAGTTTAGTGATTTTTAAATTCACCGCATCGGTATAAAGCAAAATCAGCATCTCATGCAAAAAATCAGTATTCAAGGTCACATAATTATCTGTGCCGACACCCAGTTGCACGCCCTTTTTTTCCCACCAAGAAAAGGGATGATCTTTGTAGTCTTCAAACTTGCCGGTGAGCTTGTTGTTCGAAGAAGGCAGGGACACTAGGGCAACATCCTTTTGAATCATGCGGTTCAGGACGTCATGCTGATAGTGTTCCACCTCACGAGCAGTGTGGAACTTGGCTTTTACAAATAGAACGTCTTCGTCAGGGGAGAGCTTCACACCTTTAAGAATTTTTTCTAAGACGGGGCGATTGCCGTTCCAATCCAGTTCGTTGAGTTCTCTAAAAAGAGGGTGTTTCTCTGAAATCGCCTCGCCCTTCTGATTTAACAAATGAATTTGCTGATACAAGCGCTGAAAGTATTTATTTGGATTGATTCCCAAGCTGATTCCATGCTCAAGCGTGTCGATATGCCAAATGTTCATGGCATTATCCACGGCTTGAATTCCTTTTTTTAGGGTGTGCCAGGTTTCGCCGTGATGCGATCGAATTTTAAAGCCTCGGTATTGCAGCTTACGAAAACCCATCTGCATTTCGTTGAAATGTTCTTTGCGATACAGTTCGCGTTCATCACCCACGGTATCAGCGTCTGTCACATGGGGAACGAGGTAGGGATACTTATCTAAGAGTGCGACGATCTCGTTGATCTGTGCCATAAAATGTTCTTGGCGAGTTGCAAACTTGTCAGCGTCGAAATGATTCTTTTCTTTTCTAAAAGACGGCGAAAGTATGAATTGAAATTTGGGATGGCGCTCTTGAAATTTCTTAAAGCCATCATAGAGGCCCAAAAGCACATCTTCAGACGTGACATCTTCAATCCCTGGAATCTGTTCAGAAGAGCTCGATGAGGCCCGTGACAAAGAAAACTTCAGACGAATCATGCCGACATTGTATTTATGGTAGAGCTCATCAGCCATATGGTAGGCAGCTTCTTCATGGGCTTTGCGGGACACGAAAATAAGTTTTGGTAGATAAAGAATTTTTAAATACTGAATGAAACCTTCGTTTTCTTGCAAACGAATCAAACGGTCCACATCTGCGACGCTGCGAATAGGAATGGACTTTTCGCCGTACACCTCACGAATTTTTTCTTCGTAAATAGCCTTGTCCGGTCCCTCAAGTAATAGCTTCAGGCGAGGATAAATAAATTCAGCCGTTAGCGCGCCCGTCAGATGAATATGCTCTTCGTTGTATTTCAGTGGAAAACTGCGAAAGAACTCTGCTAAGGCAGCTGAAACAGGGTGCTTCAGAAGCGCATTGATAGCGACCTCGTTGATTTGAAATTGATTTAAAAGAATTCGAAACTCATCAACACAGGCGGCAGCTTCCGGTTGTTTTAAGCTTAGGTCCGAGGAACTCAATAGATCAAGAGTGTCTGACAAGGACAGCCCATTTGTCTCGCTGATGATGGTGGTGAGGGCTGCAACTAATTGACGGTGCAAGTCTTGATTCACTGTGATTCCTCCTCTGTAGAGGTTACAGTGGGGTCAATCTCTTGTACATGACTTTATGGGGGCCGATGTCCTTGATTTCAAACATCGGACCGTGAAATGTGAACCCTAGTTTTTCATAAAAATGAAAGGCATTTTCGCGAGCATTGCACCAGATAAGGTCGCAGTTTAGTTTTTGCAGTCTTTCAATACCACCTAGCAAGACCAAACGCCCGCATCCTTGACCTTGAAATTCCGAATCCGTCGCCATACCTCTCAGACGATAGGAAAAGACGGCGGGGATTTCTGGGGAATCCTCTTTCAAAAAAGTCGCGATGCTTAAAATTTTATCGTTTGAAACTAGACCAAAGTGGAAGGTGGTTTGAAGATCGTCACCAGGATTGATGCATTCAGATTCTTGCAGAAAGGGTTTTAAAACTTTTTGTCGTAGCGGCAAGGTTTGGGCGGTGGTTATTCTTTCAATGTGATAGCTTTCAATCATCCGGTGCTCAATCTTAAGTAAGGCGCCCAATCAGGTGGAACATGATCCGCGCTGATTTCAAGCTGCAATGTTGGCAGCCATCCTGGAGCAGCGGGTTCCGTTAGTAAAGGCATATTTGCTTTGTTCGGTGTGCGATTGGCTTTGCGTTGATTGCAATCTCTGCAGGCAGAAACAACATTTGTCCAATTTTTAGGTCCGTTTTGAGAGGCGGGTACGACGTGATCGAGGGTCAGATGTTTGCCGGCAAGCTTAGTGCCGCAGTATTGGCAGGTGTAATTATCGCGGATATAAACATTCTCTCGGCAGAACCGAACAGCGCCCGCTGTCCTCGGCCTCACGTAGGTTTTTAGCCGCAGGACACTGGGCAGCTGGAATCTCCGCTGCACCGACCTTGCAAAGGCCGAATGATATTCGAGCACCTCTACTTTGCCTTGAAACCATAATATCAAAGCCTTTTGCCAACTCACAACCCGCATGGGTTCGTAACTTGAGTTCAGCAACAAGGAAGTGAGCGAGGACATTTGCTTCATGCATCCCTCCAGGCGATCCTAAACTCAATTATATCTAACTCTGATACAGAATTTCAAGCCCCCCTCTCAAATATTGAATAGAACAGGTCCTTTTCGGTTGCCTCATAGTGATAAGAATGGGATAAGTCCGCCTATATTGGATTTGGAGGAATAAAATGAAACGAGTTTTGGCATTCAATTATGTATTAAAAGGACCCACTGGAGAGATTCTGGATCAATCAGAAAAGAATCAGCCGCTTCCATTCTTGGAAGGTTCCGGCCAAATTCTCCCAAAATTGGAAGAACAAATCTTGGATATGAAAGAAGGCGACAAGAAAAATGTTAAGCTTTCTCCAGCGGATGCTTACGGCGATATTCGTGACAATATGTTCATGGAAGTCCCAAAAGAAGAGTTGGCACATTTGCCTGAATTGGCTATCGGTGTTCACTTGCGTTTGGAATTAGGTGAAGGCGCTCATATCGTGCGCATCACTAAGGTCTCTGATAGTCATGTGACCTTGGATGGAAATCATCCTTTGGCGGGTCAGCCTTTAGAGTTTGATATCGAAATGTCTTTGGTCCGCGAAGCAACGGCGGAAGAGTTGCAACATGGACACCCGCACGGTGTTCACGGAGACGCGGGTCACCACTAGATTTTCAGTGTAAGATAGCTCCGAGTAAATATTCGGGGCTATTCTATATTTTTTCGCAACTGGCGATGAAATCTGTGGCTAAAATTTTGAATGTGAAAATTTGAATTCAAGAATTTGATTCTCGAATTTGTTTGCAGATAAGTTCTTTATTTCGCAACCTAAGTCCTACCGAAATTAATTAAATAGATCTGATAAAAGGAATTTGAAAATGCCATCTTTTGACATCGTATCGGAAGTAGATCTTCAAGAAACCGACAATGCCGTTAATCAAACTCGCAAAGAGGTTGAGGGGCGTTATGACTTCAAAGGCAGTAAAGCCGAAATCCAATGGGACAAAAAAGAGATTATTTTGATCGCGGAAGATGATTACAAAATCGAACAGATGGGGAGCATCCTCCAGACTAAACTGCACCGTCGGGGTATCGATATTAGGGCTGTAAAGTTTGAAAAGGTCGAGGAAGCAGGCGGTCGATTGCTGCGCCAAAAAGTTTTGTTGGTGCAAGGAATTGAGCGTGAATTTGCGAAGGAAGTTATTAAAAAGATTAAGGATTCTAAACTTAAGGTGCAGCCTTCCCAGGTGGACGATAAACTTCGCGTAACCTCTAAGAGTATTGACGAGTTACAAGCTTGTATGAATCTTATTAAGAGTGAATCGCTTGGCCAAGCCTTACAGTTTAATAATATGCGGTCATAGTTTTTTGACTTGCACAGAAAAGCGGCTGTGCTAGCCTTATTCACAGAAAAAGTTATTCCCCGCAGTGAGTGTCCCCCCTGTTTCAGTTCCAGGCGTCCTCGGGTTAATACAGCCCTACCATAGGAGGTCTTTGTGGCTAAGAAACTTTACGTTGGCAATTTGCCGTACACAGTAGATGACGAGACTTTGCATTCTCATTTCGCACAATTTGGTGCGGTTGATTCTGCAAAAG
>JBBKWD010000201.1:0-21466 GCA_037968775.1 Bdellovibrio sp. | reverse complement strand
ATTTATGGCAGCTCGAGGACTGATGCTTGTGAATATTCTCGCTCAGCTATGTCTAGTTTTTCACATCGTAAGGACACACCTGAATAGTCGATTGGCGAATTGGCTTTCGGTCTTGCTGCTAGTCGGTAATACCTTTTATCTGACTCAAAGTTTTCGAGTTCGCTCCGACCTTTTGGCAACCACTCTGATTCTTGCAACGATATTTATTTATAACCGACTTAAGTCCCGCAAAGAAAGCTCTTGGATACTTCTTGTCGGAGGGCTCTTGGCGATTCTGGCAACACCCAAAGTGGCGTTTCTTTTACCGGTCCTAATTTTGGTTTATGTCGCAGACTCAACAGCGCCGCGAAAATGGCTGCACTTGATTCTGAGCCTATTGGCTGGAGCTTTGTTCTATTTGGCATGTGTTTTTTTGCGTTTAGGAGTTTTATCAGACTTGGTTCTCGATCTGAATCGGTACCTGATTAATACAATTCGAGGTGCTGATTCTGGCGCCGTCTATCTTTCAGCAAAGACTTTTGTGTATCTTGAAAAGCTGATTGTTGAAAACTTTTGGTTTATTGGCATTTGGCTGGCACCTTATTTCTTCAGTTTTAAAAAAATGGATATAAAATGGTTGGCGATTCATTCTTACGTGCTCGTCCTTTTGATCCTGGCACCCGAAAAGTATCCATTTTTTATTTGCGGTCTTTTGCCAATTCTTTGCTGTTCTTCTGTTGTTCTTTTTGGTGGTCAATTTGAAGGAACCAAAGATCGTTATTCCTTACTGGCAGCAGCCTATATTTTGACGACATTGACAATTTTTGGAGTCTCCTCAGTTAAGATCATGAAGTTCATGTACGCTGATCTTAACAAGGAACAGCTTGTTGCCATGAGGTCCTTGGCAACCTATTTAAATAAATTTCCTGAAGTAAGATACTATGATGTTATTGGTTTTGTGCCGTCGCATTCGAATTTGCGACATTTTGCGGGCCCCAGTCAGCCAGAGACGAACTTTATTGTCGGAAACTATATCATGCAAGAGGCGCCCGACTTGATAGCCCGAGTGGCAAAGTTCGATTTTTTTGGCGAAGACATGATTCGATATTTAGAGAAAGAATATATTCACATTGGAAATGGACTTTTCTTGCGTTCTTTTCCTGTCACTGGAAAGTTGCAAAAGGAGTTCTTAAACCTTAAAAGCAAAGAGACACTTTCGAATATTTCCCCGCTTTTTTCTAAATATATGAATCAGGATTTGGTCTTTCAAGCGGTAGATCCTTCTGGTGCGCACTTTGTCTTTACGAGTATTCAAAATCTTATGCTCAATCGAAAGGATTTTAAAGACTTGAAGGTTGTTAAGGTCAGTCCTTTTCCGATGCCGGAAAATCTTCCGCCAAGAAATTTGCGGACGTTGTTCCGATTCGATACCGAGTTTTAATCTAAGTTCGGCATTGGCCACAGGTTTTCGCGCAGGTGGCAATAAGTGGATTCTTTTCGGTCGAATTTTTATTTTTCCAACTTTCAGGCAAAGAAGTTTTCATCCATTCATGATCTAAAATTTCGCTAAGGGAATACGATTCTAAAGAGTTAAAATCATCTGAATAGCGGGACAAAAGTTTTTTATGCATCCATTGGCGTAAGTGGTTTTCTGGTCGATAAGGGAGTCCCCCCACCCAGCAGCAAGGCCAAACTTTTCCGTGAGCGTCTAGGTATAGATTTTTACGTGTCAAAGACCGACATTCGATGGAGTTGAATTTTTTTTGATCTACTTGCTGGGTATTCCACTGATCTAAAGCGGTCTCATCGAAATCAAGGTTCTCTGTGCGCGTCAGTGACTTTCGGTCATCCTCAGGCAGGGTGATGTAGTCATCTAAGCCAGGGAAGTTATTGGATCTCAATTCAAAAGACCTAAAGCCCATTTCGGTCGCCAGATTGCGGGCTTCGGCTATATCAATTTGGTTGTGCTTAAATTCGATCATTTTCCAAACCGCATTTCCGCCGGCCTGAATAAATACTTCGGCGTTTTTTAGGACACTTTCCCATCGAGTTCCTTGGCGAAAAAGTTCGTGAGAGTTCTTGAGTCCGTCGATGGAAAACTTAATATGAGAGCCGGGAGTGTTAAAGTGGGCAGCCAAACTTTTCCAGAGTTCAGGTGTGCCAAAGGCCCCATTGGAATGAGCAGAAACTTTTGCTTCAGGATATTCACTTCGTATGTGCTGCATAAACCGGACTATTTCAGGATGTAGCAGAGGATCGCCATAAACGCCACAGAGTAAAATAAAATCCAATCTCTGTCCGCTGGCGAGTGCCTTTTTGAAGGTCGCAAAATCCAAATCTTGGCGAGGATCAAAATGGATATTGGGGTGAAAGTAGTCACTGTAGCGAGAGCATCCCACGCAGTGAGAATTACATCGAGTGGTGAGTTCAATTTCCCAGCTCAAAGATCCCTGAAGGAGTGATCCAAAGGAGCTCACTTGAACTCATCCACATCATCGACCAAATATCTTAAAAAAGGTCGAATGCCAACAGGAGCCCAGTCGCCAGAAGAGCTTTCACAAAAGGCAGTGTGAATAGCCTTTGTGGGCCGCAAATTTAGTTTATCGCAAATGAGAGAGTAGGCGGTGCCGTAGCGATTTTGTATATAGTCGCTACCAAATTCTTTCATAAAGTGAATTCCGTACCACATCACACTTACGATGCACATATTGAAATCGTTTATGACAGTGACGGGTCCAGGTCTTCGCTCTTTACTGTAGCGCACACCCGCACGATGAGACCCTAAACCCAAACCCTTTGATAAACTGAAGGAAACACTTTGAATGGCGGGATGTGAATAATCGAAATGAAAGTCTTTAAGGCAACCATACCAGGCAGCATCCACATGAACAGGGATTGACAGTTCTTGGCAGCGATCTAAAATCTCAAGCGTCTGAGGGTGAATGTCGCCATACCATGAAGAGGGAATCGCAAAGGCAAGGACATCCCCGGAGGCCAAGCTGCCAACCTGTCGCTCTGTGATTTCGGGTTTCATACGTTTGTGATACGCGTATTCATTTTCCATTGTGACTAATTGGGCCCCGTGAACAATGTGCAAGTCATCGATGGAGTGAGTAACGCCAATAATAAAATCACGATCAGGGAAAGCCTCTAGACCCGAAATTTTATTGAGCTTGCTATCGTGCAGCCAATGATCAAAGGCACTCAGGAAGTTTTGGCGCAAATGTCCGGGGTCCGAAAAATAACGATCCTTCGAAAGCTTTTCCAAAAGATCACTAAAGGCCCTATCGTACATGGGGCGATAGCGAGTATGCTGCAGAAAGCTCTTTTTTTCTGACCAATCAATTTCTTGGGATTTCTTGAGTAAGTTGGCAGTCATATAGAAACTCTACTGCCTGGTTGGGGCGATGACAAGACCTTCTAAAATGAGTTGAATAAAGTGGGTTCTAAGTCAAAAAGTGAATTTCCTCGCAGGTCATTCATATACTCAATCCAGCGACGCAGATGCTGGCGATTTCTTTCTGGTCCTTGTTCCATCACAAGGACCTTGAGGATATTTTCGTAGTTCACAAAAAGTTCCGGATCACTTTCAAGCAGGGGCTGAGAGAGCTGTGCAATAGCTTTCCTGTGCTGGAGGCTTATATTGTCGGGGCGGGCGTACGATTCTTGTGCCCACTGGAAAAAAGGGCAGGTTTTAAGTTTAGGAATTTCCTTTTTAAGTTCAATAATGTGTCTTAGAAATTCAGGGAAGTGAAAACAGTTAAAGGCCGATAAGGTAAAGTCGATGCTTAACGCCGAAACTTGAGGTTGAGCATTGAGAAAGCGAAAGTGTTCTAGAACTTTATCGAATGAGCTGCCGCGAATCCATTCGTAAATGTCTCCCCATCCATCAATGCTAAAACCAACTTCCAGTTGAAATCCTTGAAGTTGTGGCAGCCATTCTTGGGGCGGACGTGTCCCATTTGTTTGCAAGAAAATATTAGGTAAGTTTTCTGGTCGAAGCATGGTGAGACGCTCTAAAAACTCCAGACACTGGGGGTCTCTAGTGGGTTCGCCACCTTTAATTATTAAAAGGTCAATTTCATGGGCTTGCTCGAGAAGTCTATCGACTTCAACTTTTGAAATGCGGCGAATTTTCTGGAAGCTTCTGGTAAAGTCACGAAACGCGAGTCCCATTTGCACGGCTTTGTTGTCATCAGAAATCCAGCTTGATGAAAACTCGCTGGAGCACATTGCACATTGCAGATTGCAAATATTTGAAAAGGATACTTCAAGATGCCTAAGGGCAGGTTGGCTCTGATCGATTGTAAGACTATCTAAAGTATTTTTTCCGTAGATTTGAGTTTTGCGCTGCCAGGTTTTCATTCGGCGACTTTGTAAATTCAGATCTTCTTGCCTTTGGCAAGAACGGCAGCTTTGTGGCCACTCGCCCCGTGCCAGTTTATTGTGAACCTCCAATCGCTGCGCCACAAATTCCGAGTCCTCCGGTGCGGTGACGAGCGAAGAGGTCAGGCAAAAATTTTTGTTACCTTGGGGGTGAATAGCCAAAGCATTCAGCGGAAGAAAACATCCATATGGCTTTTTCATGTAGGACGTCTCGCGATTAGATGTCGTCCTTGTTCGGTAGGCACGAGAAAGCGCTCGTGTTCACCAGAGGGTAAATCATGTAGATGCATGATGATTTGGTCTTCAGATCGGAAGGTGCCTAATTTCATTTTTTTAATGAGATCATATTCAATGGAATAGTAAGAGTCCGCGCCCGGCATTTTTTGAGCAAGAAACTGGCGCCACTGAAAATCAAGTTCCCGAATGGGTTGGAAGATATCAATTTTGGGTCGAAAGCGAAGACCAAAGTGGTGATAGTATAGGAAGGGTTTCACGATGTGAAAACGACTTTGCCCAATAGCGGCCCAGCCCTCATTTACGAAATCTTCAACTATGGGGTCGAGATACATCGCGGCTTCAAGTTCTGCAGTGAAAGAAAAAAAAGCTGGGCATCCGGGGTGCCGATTTTTTAACATCCATGCGGCATAGGCCCACTTTTCACCCCAAGTGTCATAGAAGCGGTTGCTTTGTTGAAAGATATCAACATCGCCATCGCCAACAACTAGGTATTCGTCTATTTGGCTCATCACATGAAGAATAGCGCAAATTTGTGGGCTGATGGATCCTGAGGAAAGAGCAACGGACTCAAGTTCGTTTTCCCAAAAGTTTTTGATGTCGAGGTGAATTGTTTTGAAATTCAAACCAGACATTTTGCAAAAGTGACTCAAATAAGCCAATTCATCAGTGTTAACTGACGAAAAATCGATGGCCACGATTTGAAAGGGAACCTGAGCCTTCAGAAAGCTGCGAATAACAACTTCGCTGTCGGCGCCGCCACTTGCCAAGATTGTGATTTTTCCAGCGTGACATTCGCCAATTTTTTTGGCGGCGAGAACGGCTTCCTCGCAAAAACTCAAGGGAGATCGCTGAATAGGCGCAAGCGTGCGAGAAAATTTTTGTTGTGAATTTGATCGCATTGCAAAGGGAATATTGTCTTGATGCCAGAGGATATTTTCTGGCTGTTCCGCTAACCCTAAAGATAATATTTCATTTTTAAAAGAAATCATGGAATTATCGATAATTAGATGACGGAAGAAGAGCAAAAGCAAGACATTCTCAAGTGGATTCGGGAGTTTGTAGAGAAACCCAATGCTCTGCTAAACAACTGGCCACCGTGCCCATATGCTAAAGAGGCGCGTCTTAAAAATAAGGTTCAAATTCAAATTTCTTCTCTAGAGGATTTTCGGCAAACTCTGCAAGATCAAGCGCATCTTCTTTTGGAATCCAGTAATGAAGTCATTGTGGTGGCTCTTGCAAGGGGTCAGTTGTTAGAAGTCAAAGAGACCCAAAAAATTGTTCGGCAGTTTCGAGAGCAGTGGGTCCCTCTTGATGTTTACATTCTTATGGATCATCCAAAGGATTCAGAGATCACGGGTGGCTTGAGTATGAACCAGGGGACCTATCAACTCTTCTTTTTACAAAAACTATCTGCGCTTAAGCAAGCGAGTGCGGAGTTGGAAAAGGTTGGATACTATTCTCATTGGGAGCCGGAATACTATAGGCGGGTAGTACTCGGGCGAAGGGAGTTTGAAAGTGAATAGCACTGGGTTGAGTCCCGTAAAAATTTTCACTGAATTTCAGCCCTTAGAAGAAATGATAATTGGAAGTGCCTATCCTCCGGCCGCTTATGACATGCTTGAAGATGTTGAGTTGCGTTCGATGCTACAAAGAATTGCGATTGAAACGGAGGAAGATCTTCAGGCAATTCAAAGGGTTTTGGAAGCTGAGGGTGTTGTCGTTAAGCGTCCCCGTATTCTTTTTGATCTTTATCGAAAAGTCGAAGATCGTGTTTCATTGAAACTTCTTGATCTAGGGCTTTGGCGTACGGGATACCCCAATCCTCCTCTGTGGCCTCGGGATTTGACGATTGCCTTTGATAATAAAATTTTGAGCACTTATTCGCGATCACCAAATCGTTGGGTCGAAGGGCAGCACTTTTATGACATATTTTTTGACTACTTTCAAAAAGGGGCTGATTGGCGGTCGCTGCCTCCGCCGCTTTTAGACCCAGAGGCGAAGTCCTATGAACAATACGAGGATAAATCCTTATTGTATCACGCGGCCTGTTTTTTAAAGTGTGGAAGAGATATTTTTCATACTTTGCCCGGCAAGCAGATGGCCGGCGCACGCGGAACTGAGGCCGGACTTGAGTGGGTCAAAAGACAGATTGGCGAGGGGTTTCGGTTCCACGCCGTTAAGCGTATCGGCCACTTGGATGGTAAAATTGCTCTTATTAAGCCGGGTTTGCTTTTAAGTTGGATTCCCAAGAGTGATCTTCCAGATTGTCTTCAGTCTTGGGACGTCATCTTTTTGGACAAAAGAGGCAGTATTCCCCCGGAGTTTGAAGTTATGCGGGGAAAGCGCTACTATAAAGATCATGTGTCCCGATATTTGTCCGAGTGGATTGGTAGCGTGGAAGAGACCTACTTCGATGTGAATATTATTAGCGTGAACGAAAATTTGGTTTTGTTAAATGGACACAACGCGGATCTCGAGGGGAAGCTTAACGCTTATGGCGTAAAGTGTATTCCGGTCGACTTTAGGCATCGGTATTTTTGGGATGGAGGCCTGCACTGTATTTCTCTAGATGTGCGCAGGCGCGGAGAGTGTGAAGACTATTTTGCTTGAGATCAAGGCGTGAAGGGATTGGCAGCACTTTGTATTTAAGACAGCTAATTTTCATTTTAATTTTGATCCCTGTGCAGGGTTGCGCTGGTCGAGAGGTCTTGAATCGTGGTGAGTTTGGCGATTTCTCGATTTCTCTGAATCAGCGATCTTATGGTTATCAGATTGTTAAGGATCCGACAGGGCAGGCTCCGACCAAGGACGTTGAAAAGTTTTTGGTTAAAAGTGGTGATTGCGGAATTTCTCCTACTTGGAATGACTGCAAAACAGATCGAGAGCGCAGCGAGCTCTCAGAAAAAAAGCACGACAATAGTGAAGGCCAATCTTATTGGTATGGTTGGTCCATATACTTTCCCAAAGACTTCCCCGTCATTTATCCAGTGAAAGTAGCCTTGGGGCAATTTCATCAGGAAAAGGGCTCGCCTTTGTGGATGTTTCAGATGCTCGATACAGGATATATTTTAGAGCCCGTCTTTTTGGACAATGACTCTCAATTCCCGTTGCTCTCTGAAAATGAATTGCGGGGACGATGGCACAAAATTGAAATTGCAGTCTTATGGTCAAAAAAGTCTGATGGTTACTTTAAAGTTTGGGTAAATGGAATAGAAAAGGTTCAATATAGGGGACCGACAAAAGAAGATGAGCCTGTTTTTTTCAAGTATGGGCTTTATCGATCTTTTCTGAGTCGGTATCAAATAACAAAGTCTCAAAAAAATATTCCTACTCAAGAGATCTATTTTTCCAATGTCAAGCGAGCGTCATCCCGAGAAGGCTTGAGGGTGGGGAGTGAATAACTTTCTTTGTCCCTTTCCTTGGTTGACCCCTTGTGTGACAACGGATGGACACTTTCGGATCTGTCCCGTGTCGCAGTCTTCTCAAAGTAAGGGTATGGTCAAAAATAAATCAGGTGAAAAGCCGCACATTGATAAAATTCAGAAAATTTCTGATGTGATCGATGCCGATAGTTTAAAGGATCTGCGCAAACGAATGATCTTGGGACAAGATCTTTCGGACACTTGTTATCGATGCATTTCGGAAGAAGCTCACGGTCTCCAGTCCCGACGTCAAATGGAGTTGGTCCGTTTGCCTGAGTTCACCGAAGAGCTTGTAAGTCAGGTTACTAAAAGCGATGGAGCTTTGTCGGCAGATGCTCCGATCTATTCTCTAGTTATTCGAATGGGCAATAAGTGCAATTTAGTTTGCAGAATGTGTGGTCCGTCCTCGTCATCGGCTTGGTATAAAGAGTGGGCTGAAACTCGTCACCCAGGATTCCAAGAAGAAGGGGGACGTTTGGCCCTCGTTGAAAACCAGCGTGGCCAAGTTGTTGTTAATCCGAATCCCTATACCTGGTCGGAAAACGAAAGTTCACTGCGTCTGGTGAAAATGTGCGAAAGCTCTCTCCGGAAGCTTCATTTTTCAGGCGGTGAGCCCTTGTTGAGTAAGGGGCACATTGAAATTCTGCGACATTTAGTAGAATCGCAAAGTGCGCCTCGAATCGGACTTGAGTACAATAGCAATCTGACGGTTCTATCTGATGAGATGCTAGAGCTATGGTCGCACTTTGAGTCTGTGGAAGTTGGTATTTCTATTGATGGGCCGCCAGAGGTTAACGAGTATATACGGTATCCGGTAAAGTCATCACAGCTCAACGCGAATCTGCAGAAATTGGATCGTTCGAAGGTTCGGGGGCGGTTTTGGTTAGCAACGACTGTACAGATTTACAACTTGCCCTATTTGCTAGATCTCGAAAGATGGCTCACAGAGCAAAATTATAAAAAAATTGAGTCCGTCATATCTTGGCATGTTTTACGTTCCCCAAGTGAGCAGTCCATTTTTTCACTGCCGATAGAGGCAAAAAAAGAAATGGCGCAGCAGTTGTCTTCGTCCAAACTTTTTGGTGCTATAGCAACGCTCATTTTCGAGGAGGATAGCTCCGAGAAGTTCGAAAAATTTATTCAGTCGACCCAGGCGATGGATA
Organism: Bdellovibrio sp.; assembly: GCA_037968775.1. GTDB lineage: Bacteria > Bdellovibrionota > Bdellovibrionia > Bdellovibrionales > Bdellovibrionaceae > Bdellovibrio. The sequence goes on along the minus strand of JBBKWD010000201.1, from coordinate 12,279 downwards.
CCTATAGGGGACAGTCCATTCGAGACCTTCCAAAGCTTTGGTCTTTGATTGAAAGCTCCTACCGATGAAGGCTGTTAAAAAAGGCATCACCGCACGTAAACTGTTACCGGTACTTTTGTATCTGCCAGCGGTTTTTCAGATGGCGATCTTTTTTTTGGGGCGCGATATCTATCCGTTTTCAAACAATGAAATGTATGCGGGCCATCCTGATTCAAAGAACTTTCAAATTGTGTATCTCGTGGGTTTCGATGATGACCACAAATTTCACTCGCGTTCGGATTTTTTAGAAGAAACACTGACTTCGTTAGTAGATCAGGAACTTGAGAAAGAAGCGCCAGACTATGTGAAGGTCTGCGATTTGATTGGCAAGGATATGAAAAAAAGAAACGCTGCAAAAAGAGTGATTATCGAAAACCGGATGTGGGATCGAGTCACGAAAGAGACTGTAACCAAGCCAGATAGAGTGAGGGTGATGCATGAATGCCAATACCTCTAAAGTTGGAGCAGCTTTTTTAGTTTTGAACACCCTGTGGTTTTCACGAGCGACCGTCAATGTTCAATATTTGCAGAGTGATATGATCTCTCATCTTGTGCCGAATGGTTTGTTTTATGTACTGCCTATACCGACTACGGCTTTTATCTTTACGATTGTTGCCGCCCTTTATTTTATTTCAGGACTTTTTTACCTTGGTACTTTTCATAAATATGCTCTTTTGATATTTTTTCTGGCGGGTTCGATTGTGGATAATATCCAGGTGAACTTTGCTGACGGAGGTCACAGTCGGTATCTGCAATACTCTTTATTGCTGCATGCGACGATGGCTCTTTTTCTCCAGGCCGATTCAAAAGTCTATTTAAAAAGTCTGAGATCCTTAGTTATCGCTTACTATTTTATTGCAGGGCTCTATAAGCTTTCGGTCGCTGGATTGGGTTGGGGTCTGGATGATTCGATCTTTGTGCACGCAGTGGCCGTTCAAGCGTCGACACCCTTGAAAGAGTACATCTTAACACATATGCCAGAGTTCTTTCGTATCGGGGCCTATCTTGTTTTCTTAGCTGAAATTTTGTCGCCCTTAATATTTTTTTATCGTCCCGCAAGATGGCTAATCGTCGGTGTGCTATTTGTCTTTCATATTGGATTCCCCATTGTTTGGGGAGGGCACGGAGACTTTGTTGTCAATTGTGTAGGCCTTGCTTTGTGCTTGTCGGATGAAGTTTGGCTGAATAAAATTTCGTTAGCTTATGAGTCTTCGCGAATTTCATTTATAAAAATGATCACTCGAAAAAGGGATTTGAATGTTTGATGCCACAAAGATGGCAAACCATCTTAAGACACAGGCCGAGCTCAGAACGGATCCCTTTCCATATATTTGGATTCCTGAATTCTTTGCGCCCGAGGTGTACCAACAAGCACTTCGGGAACTGGAAAATTTTGATGCCCAAGGGAAGGTAGGATATGAGAACCGTCCCGGACTTGAGCTCTATGACCCACCGGAAAGTGAATTGTTCATTTCTTTAAAAAAATGCATTCGTTCGGAAGTCTTTATGACGACCTTATTTGGACTCTTGGGTGAAAAACCCTTCGGAAAATTTGACGTCACTTTTAATCGCGAATATTTTCATATTTATCTTGGCCCTCATTTGGACAACCCACCAAGGCGTTTGAGTTTTCAAATCTATTTTCCAAAGGATAGCAGTCAGGAAGATCTGGGAACTGTTTTGGGAGTTAAAGATGCAGAGGGGTTTCAAATAACCAAGCGACTTCCGTTTGTTCCAAATGCCGGATATGCCTTTATATCGGGTCCTGAGACTTGGCACTCATTGCCGATTCTTGAGAATACTGGGGTGCCTCGCCTATCACTGCTTTACCGATGGAAAGAGGAGAAAAAGATAGGTATTTAGTGTTTCGCAAACGACTCCAGTTGATGAAGGCCGCAAAACAGCCAATGTTCATAAGGAAGTCCATGTGATAGGAAAAGGTTAGCTGAATCCCCAAATGCATAAACGCCCAGACCACAAGATAGAAGTAAGCCCATTTCTTCGAAATCAAAGCTGCAAAAGAAGTCAACTCAGCTACTAAAACTCCAAGAGCCACGGTTCTTAGGACCAAAGGATCCATGTTCATAAGGAACTCAGCTACGGGGGTTAGCTTGTTACTGTAGATTCGTACGGCCAAGTTTTCAGACCAAGCCCAGCTAAATCCAGAGCGTGAAAATTTTTGAAGTCCCGCTGAAACATAGACCATACAGGTATAGATCTGAAGTAAACGCAAAGGCCAGGTCGAGTGAATTCCTCTATATCCGGGTTTCCAGGCTCGAGTTGGAACTGCGACCAAAAACAGGAGCGCGGTGCAGATAAGCCAATTGCCGTGATAGATCACGCCAAAGTTGTACTTATAAATAAGATTGTAAACACCAAAAATGGCGGCCCCCGTCAGACAGGTGCGAGTATAGAAATTTAGAATGGCACCTAAAAGAAAGAGCCGAAAGAAGGTGGAAATCCAGTTAAATGTTTCTGCACTTTGAAGTTGCGGCAGAAATTTAAAGACCCCGATTGGTTGAAAGTTAGTGAGGAGGTCTGTAGAAAAAAGCTTGGGCGGATATCCGGCAAAAACGAGCAGCGTTGCACACACCACAAACTTGGTAAACTGAAGATTGAAGTTAACATCTTCCGTAAAAAAATAGGATTTAATTTTTTGAAGGACATTAGAGTTCAAGGATAAACTCCTTGCTGGTGGGGTGATCACGGAGGCGACCATCAAAGTGGTCCCAGGTCAGTTTGTAAACTTTTAAATGAGTGCAAATTCCTTCTGTTTCACGAACTAGTGAGGAGGTCTGGGAGCGAATTTTTTCAACATCAGATCTATCGAGCGTACCTTTTGCGTCCAAAATATCTGAAATATCCGTAGTGTAGTAGGACTCAACTTTGACGAGTCTGTAAGAGGAGAGCAGGTTTTCTTGCCCGTCGTCGTTGGTGCAAAATATTCGAACGAGGGAAAGGTTTTCTCCGCTAAAGCCATATGAATACATGCGGAAGGGAGCAAAGGGAAAAATTTCTTTTTTAGTAACGGAAGCATAAATCTGAAGGCCGAAAATAAGGACTAAGACAACCATCGGATAGAAGAGGGATTCCGGCTTTGCTGTTTTTGGCGGAGTCTTCATTTTGGTCTCGTGAGGCATCGCAAATTTCCCATTGGCATTCAACTACCATAGACCGAATTGGGGCCCTTGAAAAGTCAGTAAAATAAGTCCCCAAAAAAGGCCAGGAGACGGGTGGCTTAAAGTGAGAATCGGAGAAGGCCATTTGTCCCCACTCTCGTCCCGAATAGGTACAGCCAATGACGCTAAAATATTTAATAGAGGGTCCGTTGATCTAGACTTCCGACTGATGCGTTTATGCTTTATTCTATGTCTTTAGAAATGATGGAGACCGCCCAATATGAGAAATTACCTACGTAGCTTCCCTCCCTGCCTTGTGCTTGTATTTGCATTTAACTATGCCCAAGCCAAAAAAATGGATGGCCAACAAGGGCCGAGTTCCCTCAAGATGTTGAGCAAAAAAATTGGAAATCATAAGCCGAGCTCATTAAGCACTTATAAAAATTTGGCTCAGCATGAAACGCGTAATGACACCAAATTGTACTCGCTTTACGAAAACCAGTGCGTGACAGATGAACTCTATGTTCGAGACGCTGAGTTGACTTTGGTGCCGGCTCTGAAGAATGCCTTTCTGACAAAGAGCTTTAGAGAAGTTGGTACCTACTTTGATAAAAAAGAGACCATGCCCCTTTTCTCACCGAAAACTGAAGTTCGAGCTTTAGATGGAATTCAAGAGCGCTCTTGGCAACCAGCTGCACAAATAGGTACCAATGAACAAGTCTTCAATTACCTAACAAGCGAGTTTTCGAAAATTGAATATGTCGATGTTCAGTTTGTAGACTATTCGATCCAGTTTGCAAATCGCAATCCCGCCGATATGGCTCCAACACACGCGAGCTTTAAAACTTTGATTCGCATCAATGGTCTGGATAAAACAGGTCGTCGCCGCAGTGACGATTTAGATCTGGATCTTGCGGTAGCGGGTACGGCGTCTAGTTTAAAAGTAAATCGTTTGGCCTTGAATTCGGGCATGACACGGGTTGCTCTGCGAGAACCTGCATTCACTGAAATCACAAAAAGTGATGACCTAGAAAAATTGCCTGTTTTTGTCAGAACGGAAGCCATCCGCCGCGGCGGTTATGCTCTTTCTTATGCTGACGTGAATGGCGACGGAGTCGCGGATGTTTTAGTGGGCATGCGCGATCAGACCTCGTTGCTTTTTGGTTCCAAAGACGGTTCTTTTAAAGAGCAAAAAAATACGGGCCTAGAAAAGCTACGATATGCAAAAACCGCTGTGTTTGCTGATTTTAGAAATAAGGGCGTGCAGGATCTGATCGTGACACTGTTAGATCCCGAAACATCTCGCGGAGATTCTTCGGTCTACCTTTATCAGAATGATGGCGCTGGAAAGTTCACCTTAAAACAAAAGCATTTTGGTGGCAAAGAGCTGAAGCGTCCAATGCCTGCCGCTGTTGCCGACTTCAATGGCGATGGTTATCTTGATTTTTATGTGGGTTACCCGGGCATTCGAGACTTCTCTATGGTGCTAGATAGCCGTCCTCAGGAGGGTCAGTCTGGTGTTCAGGGACTTTATATTAACGATAAAAAAGGTGGCTTTAAAGATTTCACTGAAGAAAGTGACATCAACAAAGTTCTAATGGTGGGACGCCTTTATCCGCATGCCTCTTTGGCTGTCGACTACGATTTAGATGGTAAGGTCGATCTGTTAGTTGCGGATGATCGTAATAACTTAAGCCCTATGTACAAGAATCTGGGACAAGGGATCTTTAAACAGTCTGCTGATGAAATTGGTCTTGGAAATCGCGGGTTTGCAATGAGCTTGGCAGCCGGTGACCTCAACAATGACGGAGTGGCTGATATCTTGATGACGAACGTGAATTTTTCGGCAAACAAAAGATTGGCAAGTGCCTGTTCTCGTCATTGGGAAACTTATGCAAAGCCCAATGAACCTGGGCTTCGCCTCTTCGCGGGTCAAGGTGAGGGGAAATTTTTAGATATCACAAAAATTGCAGGGCTCGAGAATGTTGGATTGGCCGCGGGTGGTCTGACTCTTATTGACTACAATAACGATGGTTATCAAGACATCTATATGGTGAATGGTTTGTGGTCTGGAACCCCTAAAGGGGAAGAGATGGGATCTCTTTTTGCCATATCTTTATTTACCGGATCAGGTTCTCTGGGGCATGCCCTTCGCCATCACAACAAATTAAATTTCATGGAGATTCTGAGTACTTTCACGGGAAAAATCGAGCAAATGAGCCCATTGAAAATCGACTCGAAAGAGAAGCAGCGTCCAAGCCTAGCTGGGTATCAGACGAATCGACTCTTCAGAAACAACAAAGATGGCAGTTTTACTGAAGTGGGTTACCTCGAAGGTGTAGACTCTATTGCAGATGGATATATTGTTGGACGGACAGACTTCGACAAGAACGGCCAAATGGGTCTTATTCTAAGAAATGCAGACCCTGGCAGCAGTGAGTACTCGTTCCCTGTGGTGCAAAGATTCCGGAACAACTATAACAAGAATAAAGCCGTGATTTTGAGCTTTGAAGGTACGACCTCGAGCCGAGATGCTTTTGGTCTGTATGCGGTTGCTGAAACAGGAAAGAAAAAATCTGTTCAGTTTCTTTCTGCAAATAGTGGATCTCTGCAGGAGGATCGGATTCTTCACTTTGGCTTAGACAAAAAGAACTTGCTTGAGAAAGTCACAATTTATTGGCCGTCCGGGAAGTCTCAAGTTTTAGAGAACTTAAAGTCGGGATATCATAAAATCGTCGAGCCCAATGAGATGTCTCCCCAAGCCAGTGGGCATGGTGCCGAAGGCCTCTAAAGAGGCTCCAGCGGAAAACTGTGATCGTTCCAAGATTTATTTTTTGATTCGTTCATGCTGAGTTCCAAAGAATCAACATGAACTGATTTAAGAGACCAACTTTTACATTCCATAGACCTTGCAAGCCGCAAGGGTGTAAAAAAGGTTTCGTTTTGATCTGATTCTGCGATTAAGCCTAAAGAGGACACCACTGAAATTATCTGTGGCTTGTCATCACATAAAACTTCAATTTTAAGGTTCCGCATTCTTCCAAAAATAGGCAGCAGGCTGGTCTTTGTTTGAAAGGCTCGAGATGCAAAATATAAGCGCAATTGCCGTTCCTTCATGGACGCAGCGATAAAGAGATCGCAATAGACGGGACTGCTGCAGAAGCTGGCCTTGTAAACCTGTTCGCCCCGGAGCCTCAGAGTATCTAGAATAAAATTTTGTCCGCTCGCGGGATCAAATTGATAAGAGTAAGTCAGATTGGTGAGTTGCTCCTCGGGTTCAAGCGGGAAATCGGAGAAAATGCTAAAGAGTGTAAATCCGATCTCTTGAACCTCAACTTTGAGCGATTCTTTTCCAGAATATAGAGAGCGAACCTCCAGAGGCATTTTGTCGATGGTCTGCTTCAGGAGCTTTGGTTCTTTTAGAAAATCGGAATCCACAAATAGATACCTTAGATTTGACTGAGAATGGATCCCCTCCTTTTGATCAAAGCAGTACCGAAGATAGGCAAGGCTGCCATGACTATCCTTTGGAAAGAGCTCATAGGTAGACTTCACAAATTGCTCATACGAAATTTTTTGCGAGTTAAAATATCCACAGACTGACTTCATTTGAAAAATGCAGGATTCACATTTCCCTTGAAGACCCAAATTTTTTGGAAATTGGTAGAACTCGGCACGAACTGTCAGGCAGATCAAGAGAAAAACAGAAATCGTCCACGATTTCTTTGGGAAATATCGAGATAAAAAATGGTAGCTGTCAGAGATAAGCAAGGCGAGTGCCCCGACAAAGAGCACAGTGAAGTATCTCATATAGCTTCCGGATAAAATCCATCCTGCAAATGCCAGAGCAGTCAGCCCCATATAAATCGAAAGTTTGTCTGAAAAGCCCCAAGATAGCTTTTTGAATACTCGTTGCCAAAGAGTCCAAAGAGCTCGGAGAACAATATAGAAATAGATGAGGATGACTTCTAGGTTAAAAATATTGAGTTCGTGAAAAACACGCCATCGCTTTATAAAAATGCGCCCCCAATCAATTACAAACTCGTGAATACCGAGTTCGTTTTTGAAAAAAATAGGTCCACTGAACATATGTAAATAGTGATCGTTCAGATAGACGATCAGGAAGGGCAGCATCGGGATAAGAGTCGCCGCAATAAAAAGGCTCGAATCTTGGACGGAGTGTCCAGATTTTTTCCCCTTAGTTTGAATAAGCATAATGAGTGCTGGAAGAACAAAAACCATAGAAAAGTGAATCTGGATGGATCCCCCCGCGAGCAAGCCAATGAGAGAAAGCAGCCAGATGTCCTTCTTTCTTTCCGTAGATCTCCAGAAGAAAATCGCCAGAACTGCAAGAATTTGGACAAATGGGGCTATCAGTGAAGAGTTATTTACCCATATAAAGCGCTCAAGCAAAAATGCACTCGACGACATAACAAGATAGAGAACGGTCGTGGGAACTTTTAGAACTCGGCTGAAGGAAAGACTAAAGATAAGTTGCGAGAAGACTTTGACCAGCATTACATAGGCCACTAAGGCAAAGGGGCTGGCAACAAAGGCAAGAGCAGGGAGTATGGTGAAGTAATAAAATGGCCCAGGAGTAAAGCTTCCGGAGGTAAAGTCGGGACCCACCCAAATAAAGTGACCTTGAAGGGCCAAAAGGGCTCGGTCCATGTCGCGGAGAAGATAGGGATTGATTTCGACCGATGGGAAGTTCACAAGAAATAGAAATGCAAGATCCAGCAGCACGAAGACCAGCAGCAAAAAGTGGGACCATTTAAGTTTCATGAGAGAGTTCCTTCAATAAATAGTCTGCGACAAAAAAAGCTCCGGAACAATCCGGAGTTTTTAAACTCATTGCGGTCATTTTGGATGAAGATGACAGTACGGCGTTTAAATTTTGAATCGTAGTGACTTGACCGAATCCAAGGTCCGAGACTTCTTGGCCATTCAGATATTGCTCCCAGTGATTTTCTATTGGAAGAATAACAAGAAACTTTTTTAGAGCGATTCCTTCACTCAGGGAACTGAGTCCCCCTTGCATGACAAGGGGGTTAAAGTCCCTCAGCTGATCCGCAAGATTTTCAGGCGCGGATGTGCCATTCAAATTTTTTTCAAATACCCGAACCCCCGCATGGGCGGCCCAGCTTTTTAGATCCTTCGATTCGAGTCCGCTGCCCCCCAGAACCAGTGCGGGCTTGCTGGCAGAGTCTGATACTTCTTTTGACACATTAAACTCTTGCCGGACTATTAGAGGAATAGGGAGGACCTTGTCCCAACGATGAACTTTAATATCTTGGGGGGCGAAAGACGGTGCCAAAATTTTGTGTACAAAAATTAGCTGAAAATAGAAATCTATCTTTTCCACGATATAAGAAAAGAAATATCCATTTTTCAATAGGTAAAAAAACGAATAGGATTGGCTCCTATACAGGATACGGGGAGATTGATTTATCGAGATTCTTCGCGCGTGAGAAAAAATAAAGGCTGGGAAATGATAATCAGAGTCAAAAACGACGATTTGGGGGCAGTACTTTAATCTCCACAAAAGAAGAAGAAAGATATGGACAGGGTATTGGAGGAGATAAACCAAGGTCGTAAAGAACATTGAAATCGCATAGGAACTTTGAAGATTGAGTTTCCAATGTGGCAAAGTGAAGAGCTTAAAGTGAAGAGATCGAGACTCATTTTTTAAAAAAACAGCTCCTTGTCCCCAAGAAATTACAGAGATTGGCAGATCCGGACTTCTTGATCTTAGTTCTTTTATAATTGCCAGCTGTCGAGAGGCATTTCCAAAGCCAAATCCCGCCACTAGAATAAATATCATTGTAAGTTCCGTTTGGTCAGGCGTTGAAAGACAAGAAGCCGACTAACAGGGGTGACCCTGTGCTCGTTGAGCAATTCAAAATCACTTTCAGAAAACAACTTCAAGTAGTTCACCCTCGATCTTAAAAACACTCGCGTGTGTTGAAAGTAATGATATAAGAAATAAAAGATATTTAAAGGGGTAAATCGAGGTACCAAAATGAAAATTTTTGTATCTTCGTCCGACGATGTCTTAAGTATGCTTAGAATAGGCTGGGGGTTTTTTACAAACTCCAGAAGGCCTAAAATCATTATAATATCAAAGATGCCCTCGCTAAAAGGCTGAGTCTCGAGGTTCAAGTGAAAGGCCTTATACCCTTTTGCCCTAAAGATCTCTATCATTCCCGAAGATCGATCTATGCCCGTGATGGAGGCCTTAAGAAGTTTCTTAGAAATTAAGTCGGCATAAATACCGACTCCGCATCCAAGATCGAGAAGCCGGCACTCTTGATCCGCAGAGATGAAGTGATCAATTTGATTCAAAAGCGCCTTTTTTTCTTTTGATTTTAGCCAACCCCATAATCCTTTGTTGGCCCGTTCTGCATAGGTGGGAGCACCTATGTTGAAGGAGTCCGTTTTAACCACAGGAGCCTCCCTGGTGACATAGTCCATTTTGAAAGATCTCTTTCGAGCCTCCAACCGTGACGGGTAAAGATCTCGTGGAACTCTTGCTTTGTAAAAGTCTTTGTCTGGTTGGGGTTCCGATCTTTGAGCATCCTGTACGCCCGATATATCAAACTTTTCGCACTTTGTTTTTCTTCCGTGTAGGAAATGAGTGCGCACTGGGCGGGCAATGCCTCTAGTATTTGTTTGAACGCTGCATCGGAGATCCAGTCGGTGACTCCTAAAAGGACTGCGATGTCGCAAGCCGGGAGAGGTCCTGCGTTTTCAAAATCCTGAACTGAAAAAGCAAAGCGCTTATCGCTAAAAAGGGTTCGAGCTCTTTCAATGGCGTGATCCGAGATGTCGAATCCTTGATAGTGAAGAGTTGCGATATCTTGCAGCTGTAGGGCCAAGTACCCAGACCCACAACCGAGTTCGAGAAGGCGGGGGGTGGTATAATTTTTAAGTTGCAGCCTAAGGAAGTTCACAGAAGTTTGAAAGCGACTTCTAACACTCCAAGAGGCGGGGTTGAGCAGACCTGTGGCAGAGTATCTTGCGGATTCCCACTTTAAAATTTTTTGATTCCAGTAGTCTCGAGTGCTCATGTCCTCAAGATATACCTCAATGGCTTTGGTATTTGTATGTTAATGACATGATTCGATGTGTTTTAAGTTTTTGAATAGGTTGGACGCAACTTTCGAGTCAAGAGTGTGCCATTAGAGATTCTCCAATTGACAGAAATTTTTGGAATACCTAGTCTTAATCCTGAAATGAAAAAAATACTGTTTATCACCGCCCCGAATCTGACCATCATTCAACCCAAGGTTTACCAAGAGCTTTCATGGGGCTCTTGCTTGATGGCGGGGGCGCTTGAAAATGCAAACTTTGATGTGGATTTTTATGATTTCAACGTGGGCTTGGCGCGGATTCGCGACAAGCGGCATCTTTCTGAGTGGGAAAAAAAGGTTTTCACGGATTTAGAAGCCCTCAAGTATGAGTTAGAAAATCCAGGCCGGGCAACCAGTGTTAAATTGTGGATTGACGAACTCCTTAAGCTACTGGATCTTTCAAAGAGCTATGATTGTATTGCGATTTCTTTAGATAAGAAAGGCTATGACACGGCCGCGTGTATGTGTGTCTTTAGTTTCGCAGCTATCCTGGTCAGTCGACTTAAAAAGTACTTTCCCGTCCCTGTGGTTGTGGGCGGGAAAGATGTTTTTCGAGAACTGGGAACCTCTTATATCGATCAGGCGTTTGAGGTCATTCCCTATCTTCCCTTTGATACCTTTTTCTTAAACAATGCGCACGAGTCTTTTATTCAAGAGTTGCAGGCCTATTCAAAAGGTGAAGGACGTCTTTTTAAAGATAGATTCATCGAAACTCGCAGCAGCTTCAAAAGCACCGCGATTGTGCCCAAGTACGATATTGGAAATATTCATCAGCTCGGGGTAAAGCCAGAGGAAATCTTTCCCCAAGATATCGTGAATAAATATTCTCGCCTTAAAGATATTGATCCAATGATGATCATGCCTTATCGAATTTCTATGGGTTGCCCCTATAAATGCGTCTTTTGTGATCAAGGGCGTGATCCGGTTGTTCGCTTACATGATATAGAAAATATCGTTCAAACGATGACAGCCACCAAGAAAAAAGGGTTTTCAAACTATCGCTGGTTCGACGATAATATCAATCTGGGAGCAAAATTTCCGGATATGCTGGCAGATGGACTTATTAAGGCGGATCTCGACATTCTATTTTCGGACTCTGCCAACATGCGCCACATTTCTGTACCATTGTTAAAGAAGCTTCGTCGGGCCGGCTGTGTGAAGCTCTGGTATGGTTCTGAAACTATGAGCCCCAGATTGTTGAAAATTATCAACAAGGGGGCGACGATGGAGGATTTCTATCACACCCTCCAATGTGGAGTAGAGGCTGAAATTTGGAACGGATTGAACCTCATTGTCGCTTTTCCGAATGAAACAGATGAGGACTTCAATATGATGATCGATTTTCTGGCAAACAGAGGAGAGCTCTGGGATGCCTGGGAAATTAATATCTTTCGTCTACTGGGGGGAACAACCTATCATTTGGAGGCCGAAAAGTTTGGCATAAAAATTCGCTATTCCTGCGATAGCAATCGTATGTCCGCCTTCGATGAGATCGGTGGTAAGTCTTGGGAAGAGCGCATTGTAGATGCGGATCGTAAGATGAGTGAAGTCATCAACTTGTTTCCGCATGGAAAGGTGATGTTGAAGTCCAATGATTACTATCTCTATTCCCTGATTCGGGCGGGGTATTCGAAGGCTGAGATTCATAAAATTTTGGATGAAACTTATGATCACTTTGCTAAAAACGGCATGATCGAGCACTTGATTTATAATATTGAACGCCCAATGGAAGAAAGCCGCGCTCTCGATGTAGGGGCGAATATCATGGGACATGTCGTGTCGACAGTACCTCGAGAAGAAGTGGCTAGCGGCAGTATTCGGCCCTTCTAGTCGGTGACTTGGGAAAATCTAGGTATAGAAATTTGACTTGGATCGTGTTTTAATGCTCGCATGCAAACTCGTACAGGTACCTCGCAAAGTTCATTCGAATTTGAGCCTACATTTGATAAACTGGAAAAATTCCTCCGTTTTTATCAAAAGGCCCACGA
>JBBKWD010000200.1:0-16355 GCA_037968775.1 Bdellovibrio sp. | reverse complement strand
AGTTCTGAGAGGGTACTCTCAGAACTCCAGGGTAGGGTTGAGTCCCCGCAAAAAAAGAGGACTTTGCTCTGAATCGCACAATGCGATTCAGAAAGGCCGCCCAGGATGGCCAGAATAACTTAAGAGCCGAATGCAGCTGTATTGGCACAGAATACCCGCAGCTAAAACCCGAAAGACGATCCCACCTCCCTTGCGCTGTCGGAGACTCGAAGCCACCTCTATTTCAAATATATGCGACTTGAGGCCTCCTCCCATGGATAATTTTACTGCCGCCCTCGGTGAAATTATGATAGAACGCCTTGTCATGAAACTTGCCGACCTCGACTTCCCATTTCCAGAAGACCTTATAGCGACTTCGCCCCAACGGCCGTCGCGCGTGATGTCCGTGGATATCCTGGGGAATCCCCAAGAAATTTCGTTAAAACAGTTGATTGAATCCATTCCTGCAGGCGACCTTTTAGTTCTCAATAACACGCGCGTCTTAAAGCGCCGGGTCTTTTCAGGTGACGTCGAAATTCTTTTCCTCAAGCAAGTTACAGACACCCAGTGGGAAGTCTTATTTCCTTCGAAAAAATTTAAGTTAGGTGCGACGCTAGAATTACCTCAGGGTGTGCAAATGACCTTGGTGCAAAAAGGGCGTCCGCAAATCGTCGAGCTTAATCAAGCGGTGACAGAAGACTACTTTCAAAAAGTCGCGGAACTTCCTCTGCCGCCTTATATTCAAAAAGCCCGCGAACAGCGGCATACCGTCGAGTCCGATGAGTCTTGGTATCAAACGGCTTGGGCCATAAAGCCTGGAAGTTTTGCAGCGCCTACCGCAAGTCTACATTTTTCAGCTGAAGATATTACGACGCTAAAAAACAAAGGAGTACGCCTGACAGAGGTTACCCTCCATGTGGGGCTAGGTACTTTTCTGCCAGTGACCGCTGATGATTTAGATCAACACGATATGCACGAGGAATATGTTGAGGTCTCTGCCGACACTTGGCACCTGGTGCAAGAAGCCAAGGCGCAAAAAAAGCAAGTCTGGTCCCTCGGCACCACGACTACGCGTTCTTTAGAGAGTGTGGCACTCGGATTGCTTTCTGGTTCAGCGCAATCTGGATTCTCTGGATTTTCAAAATTATTAATTCAACCCGGTTATAACTTTCAAGTGGTCGATGTGTTGTTAACAAACTTCCATCAACCGCAATCAACTTTGCTGGCTCTGGTTTCAGCTTTTTCTTCTTTAGAAAAGGTTAAATCCTGCTATCAATGGGCGATTGAGCGAAAGTTCCGGCTATTTTCGTATGGTGATCTCAGTGTGTGGAAAACCCGCGCAACGGATTCGGTGGAGTAAGTTATGTTAGATGGAAGTTCAAGCAGCAGCCCTGTTCAAGATTCAACAACCTCAATGGTTCAAGGGGACTTCGTAGTTCATAAGACCGAAGGCAATGCTCGTCGTGCCACTCTCATGACCGCCCACGGAGTGGTGCAGACGCCTGTGTTCATGGCTGTCGGTACAAAAGCCACAGTGAAAGCCATGACGCCAGAGGAACTCAAAGAGTGTGGCACTCAAGTTGTTCTGGGTAACACCTATCACTTGCACTTGCGCCCGGGCGAAGACGTCATTAAGCAAATGGGTGGATTGCATAAATTTATGAATTGGCACGGGCCGATCTTAACTGATTCGGGCGGCTTTCAAGTTTTCTCATTGTCTCAACTGCGTAAGATGTCCGAAGAAGGTGTGGAGTTCCGTTCACACTTGGACGGCTCGAAACATTTTATTTCGCCTGAAAAAAGCATGGAAATCCAAATGGATTTGGGCTCTGACATCATCATGGCCTTTGATGAATGTTTGCAGTATCCAGCGACCGACGAGGAAATTGAAAAGTCGATGGCGCTGACATATCGTTGGTTGGTGCGCTCAAAAGAAGCCATGACTCGCAAAGAAAGCATGCTCTTTGGAATCATCCAAGGTGGCTTGAGTTTGAAGCATCGCCTAAAGAGCATGGAGCAAGTGTGCTCTGTGGATCTGCCAGGTTATGCCCTGGGGGGCTTCAGTGTGGGTGAGCCGATTCATCTGATGCATGAGCTTTTGCCGGACGTGGCGCCCAAAATGCCGGCGAATAAGCCGCGCTATTTGATGGGAGTGGGAACGCCAACGGATCTGATTATTGCTATAGATTCAGGCATCGACATGTTTGACTGCGTCATTCCGACCCGTGTGGCGCGCAACGGAACGATCTACACATGGCAGGGAAAAGTCAGTATTAAGCGCAGTGAGTACAAGGTCGATCCCTCGCCTTTGGACGCTGAATGTGACTGCTATACCTGCCTTAACTATTCGAAGTCTTACCTTCGTCATCTATTCTTGAGTGGTGAAATTTTAAGCGCTCGTTTGAACACGATTCACAACATTCATTTCTATATGAAGTTGATGGAAAAAGCGCGCCAAGCACTTGAAGAAGGTCGTTGGGCAGCCTTCCGTGATGACTGTTTGACACGATTTGTAAAGAAATCGACATCGACTTAAATATTGATTCTTACTAAGAAAGATGCTGAATTTTAGTGTCTGCGCCGAAAGTGAAATGCTTTTTGGCGTGTAATTTTTTGGAGGACATCATGTTATTCGGACTTCTGGTTTCTACGGCTCATGCTCAAACGGCTACTGGTGCTCAACCTTCTGCTTTTGAGATGTTTGTTCCCTTTATCTTTATTTTCGTTATTTTTTACTTTCTTATCATCCGTCCGCAATCCAAGCGTCAGAAAGATCACCAAAAGTTTTTGACTGAAGTGAAGCGTGGCGATGAGATCGTGACTTCATCAGGCATCTTAGGTCGTGTTGAAGGTCTCACAGAGCAATTCGTAACATTGGAAATTGCTGACGGAGTCAGAGTTAAAATGCTTCGTAGCCAGATCGCAACATCTCAGAAAGCAGCAACAGCAGAGGATAAAAAATAATGGACGGACTTCGTTGGAGAATAACACTCTCAGTATTAGGCCTTGTGGCGGCGATTGTTTTGGTAATGCCAAACATCGTTTCTATCGGTGAAAAATCTTGGTGGCCATCAAAACAAAAACTAAACTACGGTTTGGACATTCAAGGTGGTTTGCATCTTGTAATGGGCGTTGATGTTGACGGTGTGATGAATGAAAGCACACCTCGCATGGTGAGCTTGATGAAGACAGAGATGCAAAAGGAGAAAGTCTCCTTCACGGACATCAAAGTTCTCAATGCGGCTACTGGTGAAGTCGAAATCGCAGTGCCTTCAGCGGAAGGTAAGGATCAAGTTGAAAAATTCTTGAATGATCGTTATGCGACTTCTTTGCAAGTCGTGAACACTTCTGATTCAGTTGTCACTGCTCGATATTTCGATGCTTATCTGACGGATTATAAGAATCGCGTCATTCAGCAG
Organism: Bdellovibrio sp.; assembly: GCA_037968775.1. GTDB lineage: Bacteria > Bdellovibrionota > Bdellovibrionia > Bdellovibrionales > Bdellovibrionaceae > Bdellovibrio. The sequence continues at coordinate 12,957 of JBBKWD010000200.1, read as the reverse complement.
GCTATCGAAACGATCCGCAACCGTATCGATGAGTTCGGTGTTTCTGAGCCTTCGATTTCTCAACAAGGTACAAATCGTATCTTGATCCAGTTGCCAGGTATGGCGGATGCAGAGCGCGCGAAGCAGTTGATCAACACCACTGCCAAGCTTGATTTCATGATCGTTTCTAACGAAAAGAATCAACAAGAGCTGATGGCGATGATTGCTGAAGTTGAAAAGGCGGGTAACTATTCATTGGCGACGACGAAGTACACAGAGTACGTCGCACGTGTGAATGAAGATCTGAAAGCGAAGCTTCCAGCAAAAACTATTATTTATTTTGAAAAAGCCGCTAATGCGACCAACATCGATGCGGGTGCCATGCCGTTTTTGCTAAAGACAGACACTGATTTGGGTGGCGACTCTTTGGATGACGCCTTTGTTGGTTACGACCAATATGGTGCGCCTCAGGTTTCTTTGCAGTTTAACTCTGCAGGTGCCAACAAGTTTGCTGAATTAACTGGAGCCAACGTTGGCAAGCAGATGGCAATTGTACTGGATAAGATCGTTAAGTCTTCTCCAAATATCCGAGATCGTATCGCGGGTGGATCAGCAGTTGTGACTTTGGGCAGCGGCCGGGATCGCAATGGGATGATGGATGAAGCGAAAATGATTTCGACTTCGTTGCGTGCCGGTGCCTTGCCTGCGAGCCTTGAGCAGTTAGAAGAACGCCGAGTCGGTCCGACCTTGGGTGCTGATGCGATTGCGAAAGCCAAAATGGGTTCTTATATCGGAGCCATTCTGATTGTTCTTTTTATGTTGGCTTACTACCGAACTATGGGCGTAGTCGCCAGTGTGACTTTGGGCTTCAATATTTTGTCAGTATTGGCTTTATTGACTAGCTTCGGGGCGACGCTGACTTTGCCGGGTATTGCGGGTATCGCTTTGACTGTCGGTTTTGCAGTGGATGCGAACGTCCTTATTAATGAACGTATTCGCGATGAGCTGCGATTGGGACATGGGCTTCTGGTTGCAGTTAAAGAAGGCTATGCTCGTGCAATGTCGGCAATTATTGATGCCAATGTGACGACAGCTGCAACAGCAGTGGTTTTGTTGTACTTCGGTACTGGACCTGTGCGTGGTTTCGCAGTGACTCTTTTGATCGGTATCGCAACGACAATGTTTGCGAACGTTTTTGTATCAAAAGTCATCGTGGATACTCTTGTTGCGAAATTCAAACTTAAGAAATTATCGGTTTAGGTGAAACATGGCGAACAATAATAGTGAATCATTCGGACGTTTTGATTTCGTAGGTAAAATTTGGCTTTTTGGCGGAATCTCTGTGGCGCTTGTTGCTGCCTCTTTGATCTACCTGGCAATTCATGGCATCAGTTATGGTATCGACTTTAAGGGTGGAACTGAAATTCAAATTAAGTTCGACAGCGGCGTTACCATTGATGATGTTCGAAAGAATGTCGCAAGCTTAGGACTCGGCGAAGTGGGTGTTCAGTCTTTCGGCGAAGGACATGAGTTCATTTTCCGATTCCAAGGGCGAGTGGGCGCAACGGATAAAGATACCAATGAAATGCTCAATGCAGATCTTACGAAGATTCGTGAAAGTTTGACGACTACTTTTGCTACTCACAATCCAGATGTTCGACGCGTGGATACAGTGGGGCCTCAAGTTGGTTCAGAGTTAAAGCGCAATGGTCTTTTGGCTGTGTTCTATTGTCTTTTGGTGATCCTGATCTATGTGGCACTCCGATTTGACTATAAGTATGCTCCGGGCGCAGTTCTGTGCTTATTCCATGATACGGTGATCACTTTGGCGATCTTTGTTCTTGTCGGCAAAGAAGTGAACGTGGCAATTTTGGCTGCGGTCATGACCTTGATTGGTTACTCTCTGAATGACACGATTGTGGTATTTGACCGTATTCGTGAAGTCGAGGGTCATAATCATGGAAAGCCTTTCGGTTTCATCATCAATCGCTCCATCAATGAGATGCTGTCTCGTACTGTGATAACTTCAGGTACAACTTTCATTTCTGGACTTTGTCTGTATCTTTTTGCTGATGGTACGGTTGCTGACATTGCCTTTGCGATTTGTGTGGGTATTTTCTTTGGTACTTATTCTTCAATTTACGTAGCAGCTCCTTTGGTGCTGTTGATGGAAAAGCTCAGCCTGAAAAAAGCTAAGGCTGCTTAAGGATTTAATGGGTCCTCTTTGGAGAGCGCGAGAATTAGGTGATGAAGTTCTGACCCCCTCTAATGTAGAGGGACAGTGGCCTTCTCTCATCGGAAAAATTCTTGCGGCCAGGGGATTTATAGCGGGGGCAGAAGTTGATAAGCTTTTGTTCCCAAAGCTCAGTGAGCTCAAAGATCCGTTACTGTTAAAGGGTATGTCCCAAGCTCTTGAGCGTCTGGGGCAGGCCTTTTTAAAAAAAGAAAAAATCTGTATTTATGCCGACTTTGATCTGGACGGCACCTCGGGCTTAGCTCTTTTAAAAAAGGGCTTGCTGGCGATGGGCTTTCCCGAAGTCCTGCATTATCAACCAAAAAGACTTTCTGAAGGTTATGGATTTCACGCGTCGGCAGTTGAAGAGCTTCAGCGCCAAGGTGTGAGCCTCATAATTACCGTGGATGTGGGAATCACCGCGAATGCGGCAGTTGCGCGCGCCAATGAGCTAGGTGTGGATGTGATTTTAACAGATCATCATTTGCCGGCTGGAGCCTTGCCTGAAGCCTATGTAATCGTGAATCCCAATCAAGGGACTTGCGAGTCGGGTTTGGGTTATTTGTGTGGGGCCGGTGTGGCCTTTTATTTACTGCGCGCTCTTAAAAGATACTTCCATGATCACGCCGATTTACCAACGAACAATTGGGACTTAAAAGAAGTTTTAGACTATTTTACGATCGCCACTTTAACGGATATGGTTCCTTTGGTGGACGACAATCGTGTGTTGGTTAAACACGGATTATTGAAGCTGGCAGAGACTCAAAGCGCAGGACTTAAAGCTTTACTTGATGAGCTGGGTTTAATGGGGCGTCCTTTAACCAGTCAGGATGTCGCGATTCGATTTGCACCCAAACTCAATGCGCTCTCGCGTATGGAAAATGGCATCTTGCCTATCGATATATTTTTAGTCGAGGACGCTGCTTCTGCCCGGAACATGGTGGCTCAGGTTCTTAAGAACAACTCGACGCGCGTTCAATTGCAGGGCAGTGCTGAAACGGAAGCTCAAGAGCTTTTAAAGGACTGGCCTCACCAGGACTTTGTCTTTGTCGCCTCAGCTAATTTTCATCGAGGAGTTGTGGGCCTTATCGCCACAAAGCTTACGCAAATCTTTAACAAGCCAGCCTTTGTCGGCTCCATCGGTGATGATGGGATGATCGTTGGAAGTGCCCGTTTGCCTCAGGGGCAGGAAGCTTGCCTTGTGCAAGCGATGGGTACAGCAGAAGATTTGCTCAATCGTTTTGGTGGTCATTCGGCCGCTGCGGGATTTGAGGTCGCCCAAGTGAAGGTGGACTCTTTTATTGAGCGTCTTTCAAGTCATTTCTCTGAGTTGCGGGATAAGCCAAAGCCTTTAGAGATTTTTTACGACGTTGAAGCAAAGCTTCCAGAGGTCAGTACGAACTTAATGAAGTGGTATGATTTTGTGGGGCCTTTCGGTGCAGGCTTTACCACGCCACTTATTCATTTCACGAACTTACAGGTTTTATCTAAACGGGATCTTAAGGGTGGCCACTTTCGTTTGCGCCTCACAGATGCTGACGGCGAAAGCGTGGCCGAAGCACTTCTATTCACGCCAACACCTCGGCAGGTAGAAACTCTGCAGAATGTTCCCGGCACGTACAATATTTTGGGTGAGTTACAATGGAACTATTTTGCGGGTCAAAAGACCGTGCAAATTTTGGTTCGCGATCTAAAGGCCGTGTTATGAAAAAGAAAGTCGTGGTGTTGCTCTCTGCCGGACTGGACTCGACCGTGAATGCTTTTGAAGTCAAAAAGCACGGACGAGAAATCGCCCTGGCTTTGACTTTCAATTATGGTCAGCGTGCCGCAGTAAAAGAAATCGAATGTGCCGCGAAGTTAGCGGCGCACCTTCAAGTTCCACATAAAGTTTTAGATCTGACTTGGTTCAAAGATTTCAATAAGTCTTCGTTGTTGGTGGAAAGCCAAAACGTTCCAGTAGGGACAGAGGTGCAAATCGACAATCAAGAGGTTTCCCAAGAAACGGCTAAGTCTGTTTGGGTTCCGAATCGCAATGGCGTCTTTATTAATATTGCGGCAGCTTATGCCGAAGCCTTGGGTGCCGATGCTGTGATCCCAGGTTTTAATGTTGAAGAAGCAGCGACTTTCCCAGACAACTCAAAGCAGTTTCTCGAAGCTGCGACAAAGGCTCTATGGTTTTCGACTGCGACTCATGTGACGGCGGGTTGTTATACGACCCACCTAGCAAAGCCTGATATCGTGCGCTTAGGACAAGGACTTAAAGTGCCTTGGGAAATGGTTTGGCCTTGTTATTTTGGGGACGAGAAATGGTGTGGGGAGTGCGAATCCTGTTTGCGTTCTAAGCGCGCCTTTGATTCCGCAAAAATCCCTGTCAATCATCTTTATAAGGAGTCTAAGTGAAAACGAGCTTCATCGATAAAGTGATCACTTATGATGGAACTCAGTTGCACTCTTTGCATGCTTATTTGAAGCATGGAATTTTAGGGCCTTCAGTTGTTTCGTGGCAGGGACCCTGTTCGATTTCTTTTGAACATATGGTGGACGGCGAAGACTTGCTTCAGGGGGCTGAGATTTGTGGCGACAATATGTTGCACTTTATAATAGAGATCTTTGATAGGGATCTTTTTACGGGTGTGAGTTTGCAGCGTTTGTTTGCGGCCATTGCGCGGGATTACCTGGCGGCGAAATCTGGCAAGACTTTAGTTCGTGAGGGGGATGACCTCTATTTTGAACAAGGTAAGCTCAGTATTAGTATCGCCACTAAATCACCGGTTTCGGTGATGGTTCACTTTGCTATGAATATCGTTAATGACGGGACACCCGTTAAAACAGCTTCCTTAGGGGATTTAGGTCTCAATCCGAGACAAGTTGCCTTAGATCTTATGAATTTACTCGCAGAAGAGTTCAATTCTATCCTTTTCGCCACTCAAAAAGTTCGACCGATAAGCTGACCGCTTAACTAGTCGACTGTTAAGCAAAAATTGGCTTTTTTTATTTTCGGGGTTTTTCGTTCCATTTTGAAACGGACTCCTGCCCTCTAATCGTATCTAAGGACTCCTCGTTTGGCACAAAGCTTGAGTATGTAAGGTACTGAGAGCTTATTTTGAATTTAAAACGAGAAGGAGAATTTTATGAAAAAGGTAATATTTCAAGTAGTGTTCGCGGCTTTTACAATAGTAGGTCTTGCGAACTGTGCTAAAAGCAATGACAACAACTCAGCAGCGGTAGCTGGTTACTGCGCGGTTGGCCAGGTTAGCACTCAGTACGGGTGTTTGAATCAAGGTGGTTGTCAGTATGGTCAGGGCTTGTACAACAATCAGTGTATTCAAGGCACGATCAATAATAATGGCATTAACAATGGTGGATCTTGCCCCGCAGGACAAATCTTGACGACTCAAGGTTGTTTGTCTCCAGGTGCATGTTACCCAACTTATCCTAATTATGGCTTTTACAACGGTTATTGCTACCCAGCAACCAACGGTACAACAAATGTTAACAATGGTCAGTGTGGCACGAACTCTATATACACAACTCAACACGGCTGTGTTCAGTCTTGCGGTGCGAACATGGGTTATGTAAACGGACAGTGTGTGAATGTTGGAGCATCGACTTCAACTGGCAATGGCTGGTTATACTAATCGGATTTTAAGCAGAGTCCAAGTGCTCTGAAAGATGGAGATTTAATGCATCTCCTTCTGCCGAGAATCCCATCCTCAAGAGCCAAATGACATAAATATCAAACCCGCAGCCCAAAAGCAGCGGGTTTTTTCGTAGGTACCAGGTTCTTTTCGCGCGAAAAGAAACTGGTACCTTTGCTATGAGTACGAGTTCTTAAAGGAGCTTATTTTTCTTTTTGCTTGATATAGGCTTCGCGCAACCACAAACGAATGTGTTTAAGGTAGTGATCCTTCATGCCAAAAAAGACGAAGTGATTTAAAAACTCATCGCCGCCTTTTTCTTTTTCAGCAAAGTTGCAAGTGCCAATAATTTCTGGGGTATCTATCTCTTCGGGGCGCCAAAGGATAAACTCTCGGAAAGAACCAATTCCTAATGCTCGGTAATATTTTAAAATAATTCCAGCCTCAGAAATTTGCGTGATGCTCACGGGGTTGGCGACTTTGAAGGTTCCCGTTTCTTCCAGTTCGGCGTAAGTAACCGGCTCCTTCGGGGTCAGGGAGGTCCACTGAGTCAGAAGTTTTTTAACTACATAAAGGCGATCCCAAGGCAGGAAAAAGACTTCTTTGCTCCACTCAAGCAGGTTGCGAATGTCATCTGCACTCTTCTTTTGCCGAGAGCTCAAAATTAGTTCGGGTACCTTTTCTGGTATTTGAGTTCTGAGGCAACGATCTTTAAAAGTCTGAAGGATTTGTTCCCATTTGGCAGCGCCACCGTCGGCAAAAGCATCGGCATTTGCGATAACCAAATCAAAACTTTTAGGCAGAATTTGTCGATGTGTCGTATCCTTGTCCTCGAGATCCACTTGCAGTTGACTCAAGTGCGTGTAGCAAAAAGTTTCAACATTACTAAAGCGTTCTTTAAGTAGAAGTTGGAGGTCTTCGACCGTTTTGGTATCGTCATCAAGGATAAGAATTTGAACATTCCCATTTTGACTATTTTCGATATTTTTAAGGGTGTGTTTTTTATTTGCAAGAACATAGCGTCTGATTTTTTGCGCTTGGGGGGAGTCTGCGCCAACAAATAGAAATTCGCAGAGAAACTCTTTGGGGGACAATTCGTTGCAAGAGCTGCAAATTGCGAAAAGACCGCGCTTACTGTCGACCTCAAATATTGAATCATAATATTTCGCGATAGAGCCCACTTCTATTTTATGATTGTTCACAGTTTTGAAGCCTAGCTCGCTTAGGGACTTAAAAGGGATTTCTTTTAGCATCTCGATGGTGGAGCTGATTTTCATAGTCGCAACAGTCGCGGAGCTTTCCAGAGGGTGTCGACCGCTGAGAGCATATTCTAAATGTTGCTTGAGGATGAGCTTATCAAAGGGTTTAAAGATCACGTTATTAATGATACGTTCTTCGGCAAGTTTGATATCGAACTCAGGGCTATCGAAAGCTGTTAAAATCGCGGCCGTTGGCTCTTCGGAGTTGCAGATTTTTTTGCGTATGAAAAAGTCCCGGGCTCTGCGAATGAGTCCCATATGTTGAGTGCCCAGGAATTCATTCTTAGCAATCACCAGACGCAACTCATCGGTGGCATTTGGAGTGGAAGGATCTGACGTGTCGAGGCTGTGGCGATGCCCATTGTTGGCCAGAGAAAGGGGACCCTCGGTCATGGCAATCTTCAGCCATTCATGGAATTCAGAGAGATTCAAAAAGAAACGCACTTGCAATTGAGGGTCTATGCTGATGAGGGCTTCGAAAACTTCCCTCTGGACGCGAATGTCATCTTCTAACACGTAGATGAACTTCATATAGTATCATTCTAAACCATTTTAGGTGCTTTGGGGAACTAGGGATTTCTAAAAATGAAATAAACTGCACCTACCAGGCAAAGTCCCGCCCAGAGATAGTCCCATTTTAGACTTTGTTTCATAAAGAGAACTGAAAAGCCTGCAAAAACGACCATCGTGATGACTTCTTGAATAATCTTGAGTTGAGGCAGGCTGTAGTGCTGAAAACCCAAACGATTGGCTGGCACCTGCAGGAGGTATTCAAAAAAGGCAATACCCCAGCTGACTAAAATAACAATCCAAAGGGCTGTTCCCTTCATGGTTTTTAGGTGCCCATACCAGGCGAAGGTCATAAAGATATTGGCAAAGAACAGCAATCCAATGGGAGCGAGCGAGTTCATGTGTTTGTGGACTTCTTATGGCTATAGGCGTGATTGCAAAGCAGGGAAGCAATACGACGATATTCACTCAGGAGGTCGAGATGTATAGAGCTGGTGTTGATTGAGCTCGCCATGCCACGATTTAATCGACTGATATGATTTTCGCGCAAGCAGATTTCTGTTTTTGTAAGATCCCGCTTTAGCTGAATGGCGGCTTCACAAAGTTCTTTGTTGGCATAGGCATTCACGGCCATTGAGGCCACTTTCGTCACGTGCTCATGCATAGTGCGAATTTCAGTCCAGCCTTCTTCAGAAAACTCAAGTTTAAGCGCATTTTTTTTGGCAGCAAGACCGAGAATATTGATATCAATCGCGTCGGCGGCTCTTTCTAAGTCACTTAGAAACATAATCATGCTCATCACATTTTGATGCACGACCGTGTTTGATTTATTAGCATGGTCGAGTAAAAACATTTTTGTTTCGCGGTATAAGAAATCTACCTGATTGTCGCGATCTTTAATGGAATCAAAGTCTTTCGGGTCATTGGTTTCAAAGAGGCGAATAGAGTCATTGATCATGCCCAAGACAATATCGGCCGTTCTTTGAATCTCACGTTGTGCATAGGACGCGGCAAGGGCCGAGCTTTGATAGTTATCTAAGTTCACAAATGCGGTGCCAAACTCCTCCGAGGCGGCTTTTGGAAACATTTTTTCAATCATTGCCGCCCCCTTATCAATGAAAGGGTAGAAAATAATAGCCGAGGCTACGTTGAAAATAAGATGGGCATTGGCAATAGACCGAGAAATAGTCAAATCAAAGGTCAGGAGGAAATCAATAAAGAGTTGGGTGAACGGATAAAAAATAACGGCGCTGATCGTTTTGTAAAAGAAATGTGCCCACGCCACTTGGCGTCCCACGTAATTACTACCAGCGGCCGCAATTAAAGCAACAGAGGTTGTGCCGATATTAGCGCCATAGACCCAAAGCATGGCATCGTAAAAGGTGATCGCTTTTACCGCCGCAAGGCTCATGGCGAGGCCTATCGTCACGGCGCTGCTTTGAACTGCGGCGCAAAAGACAATGGAAATAAGTAGTGAATATGCCGGGTTCTCACGAACGTTTTGAAAAAGTCCTGTGAGTAGGGGGTTCTCTGCAAAATGGTGCGAGGATGTTGATATCAGTTTGAGCCCTAGAAATAACAGGCCAAATCCCATGAAAACCAAAGAGATATTTTTAAAAATTGTTTTCTTAGATTTAAAATAAAACATGAAGGCAATAGCAAAAACGGGCAGAGCATACTGTGAAAGATCCAACGAGATAAACTGAACGGTTAAGGTCGTGCCTACTGCCGTTCCAATAATTACACCCATGACTTGGCGTAAGCTGATGACGCGAGCCGAGCCCAAGCCGACAAGCATCGAAGTCACGGCACCTGAACTTTGCATAAGGGTCGTTAAAATCACACCGGTAAAAATTGCGAGAACACGGCTTTTGGAAAGGTGATTGAGCAAGTTGGTGATCTTGCCCGCCATAATTTTTTCAAGAGAGGAGCTGGCCAGGGTCATTCCGTAAAGGAACAAGGTTACGCCGCTCACGAGAATAATAAAAAACGAATTCTGCGTATCTATCATGAAGCCATATTCCTACTGTTGAAACGGATTCTACTCCAAAGAAAGAGTATCATAGCAAGACTTGCGGGAATGAGAAAGCCCCAATACCCTGCGTGAAAAAAAATGTAGGCTGATAGAAGAGAGCCAATTATGAAATTGCTAATGAGGCCGGCTCGGATCCAGTTGGCGCGAATCTCATTACTTCGTGATTGTAAAATATGAGTGCCCGAGATTACGCGAACAACCCCAATAGCTAGATCGGTCGTGACTCCTGTGAGGTGAGTCGTACGTACGATGGATCCAAAGGCAGAGGTCACCGTAGAGTTTTGTAAACCACAGGCCAAGCAAAGACTCGCCAGCAAGATATAGTCACGAGAGTTCATCGGAGAGCCGAATTCTCCAAAAAACCCTTGAACTCCAAAAATCGTCACCAATAGCAACAGTAAGAAAATTATAAAAAGAACAAGCGAGTATCTCGGTCGCAGATTGGACTGTATGCGATTGTCGACAAAAAATGCGGACACCATGGCGCCGCCCATAAAAAATGCCGGCACAGAAAGCATTCCCAGAGAATTTCTCCAGTTACCTTGAGCCCCTTCTGTTCCGATGAGGGTGCCAAATCCGGTCACATGAGAGACGAAGCGATGGCAGGCTAAATATCCGCCCGTGTTTATCGCTCCGGCTTGAAATGCCATCGAGAACCACGCAATGGCGTTGGCTTTAGAAAATTGAGATAATGTGCCGTGTGGTGAGAACATTCCAATAGAGTAAAACATCTCTTTCAAAAACACAAAAGGAGGCCATATACTAAAGTCTATGACTCAACCCGTGCATGTAGTTGCCGCCGTTATCTTTAGGACCCACGACTCAGAAAAAAAGATCCTGACGGTCCGTCGTGGTCCCGACCAGAGTGGCGCGGGTGCGTGGGAGTTTCCCGGTGGAAAAGTCGAGGCGGGCGAGAGTCCGATTCAGGCTTTAAAGCGCGAAATCGAAGAGGAGCTAGGGCTCTCAGTTCATGTGAGAGACTATATTGGCGAAGTCGTTCACGACTATCCTGCTAAGAGCATCCGTTTAAGTGTTTATTGGGCGGAAACCGAGAAAGAGGAGTTGGTGCTCGTGGACCATGATGCCTTTAAGTGGAGTTTGCCGGAAGAAATTCAAAGTGCAGATCTATCAGCCGCCGACAGACCCTTTTTAGAAAAGTTGATTCACGGTAAAAGGTAGGCTCTTTCGTCAGGTGTTGGGAGGCGGCAGAAGTCTCTTTCACCAAACCACTTATAGCGATTTTTAGCGATTTTTCGATATAAAAAATCACGTACCGGTGTGGGGATGATCATCATCAAAGCGAATAACTTATAGACTCCGCCTAATCCTGAGACCACCTTCACAATAGCAGCCGAGCGGTAATAAATCTGACCTGCCTCAAAGTAGATCACTGTATCGAGCTGTTTAAGATCCTGAGAGGGGAGTAGGCTTTTAGCTGTTTCACCTTGTAGAGGAGCAAAAAGATAATGATGTTGGGGATCTTTAGAGATCACCATGTCGACGAAGCCATTGCAAAGGTGGCAGACACCATCAAAAAATACGATATTTCGGTTCATATTTTCCACCTTTTCCATAGCAATCTCACTCTACTCTCTTTATAATAAACATCAAGCTAGGGAGACTCGTTCTTATGGAAGTCTTTGTCTTTCCCCTCGTCAATGTGACGCTCTTTCCGCACACGACAAAGCCATTAAATGTCTTTGAGCCGCGCTATTTAGCGATGATCAAGGATGCGGTGGCAACTAAAACTCCTGTGGCGGTGGCCTTTATTGATGATCCCACCAAGGTCGGGCCCGTCCAGCCAGGCGGCCAGGTTCCCTTTGTGAGAGAGCTTGCAGGTTTTGGCTATCCTCAAATTGTTGAAGAGCGACTGAATGGCACTTTATTGATCTTTCTGCAGGGGCAGGGCAAGTTACGACTGGGAAAGGTCTTAGATCGCAATACACCTTATATTGTTTGCGAAGGGCACGTGATTCCCGAAGTGAATGAAGTCCTCAAGACTCAACAGAGTTCCTTGGACTCACTTTATCGAACCTTGACTCGTTGGATTGAAAACCATATTCCAGAGCCGTCCCAGCGCGATATTTTTCTTCGCAATATCAAGCATCCTCAGGACATTGTCGGGACCTTTTCGTCTTATCTGGTGCGTGACTATGATATGCAGCAAATGGTCCTGGAGTACGATGATATCAACGAAAAGATTCAGTTCTTGCAAAGACTGATGGAATCAAACGAGCTCACGCTTTGACAGAGTGAAGCTTCATAAAAAACACCCAATTCAAAAGACACACCCAAATAATATGTGCTAAAGCTAAGTGACTGATTTTCATCCACACGGGTGCATGCAAAAGCAATGTGCCGATGCCAAAAGCAATGCCGGCAAAAACAATCAGACTCATTTTCGTCGAAGCCCTGCGAATGCTTTCATCGTCAGAGTCTTGAGCGTGAATCCAGAAAAACAATCCCAGAGACCCCGCGCCTAAAATAGCCAACAATGGATGAAGTCCACGTAGGCGAATCAAAAAATGCGACTGGTTCGAAAAGTCAGCAGCTAAGCCCTCCAGTAAACTGTCTGTAGGGAAGAGGGAGTTTGAAAGCGAGGCCCAAGCACCCGTAACCCCTAAGACCACAATCACCCAAGGTAAAAGCCGATACCGACGAGTCTGCTTAGTTGTCGGCAACGGACCGGTCTGAATTTTTGCAGCAGCCAAAGAAAGAGCCACAGCTCCTGTGAGCATGAATGAATTAATCTGATGAAGAGCCATGACAAAGGCTCGGAAAGGAGTATCGTTGCTCATGACCAACTTAAAAAGTACAAGCTTGGCGCCGAGAGCGGCCTCGGTGATCGTAAAAATTAAAGTAGCAAGTGCCGCCGTGCGAGCAAAGTGACCTTTTGGATAGACCTTGCGAGCGATCCACCAAAAATAAATCACGACGAAACCATAGACTCCCGACATTAACCGGTGGGCGTATTCGACCCAGGTTTTGCCTTGTTCGGCTTCTGGAATCAGTTGCCCATGACACAAGGGCCAGGTGTCACCACAGCCATCCCCGGAGTGGGAGATTCGCACCCAAGCACCCCAAAGAATGACGAGCAGTGTGTAGAGCAAAAGAACCCAGGCGTATTGGCGAAAACGAGATCTTGTCATAGTAGAAAGTTAACTAGCATGGATTGACAGAGCTGTCGAGGCATTGGTTAAATTGAGCATGTCGCAAGAACACCACCATCACCACCACAGTCATGCCCCGGGCCATCATCACCACCATTCTCATGGAGGCGTGGTCGGCAGAATGTCTTGGGCC
>JBBKWD010000199.1:0-7542 GCA_037968775.1 Bdellovibrio sp. | reverse complement strand
GTCAAGAACAGCGAAGGTAAAAGTGTTCTTTACTATCAGACTAAAGAGCAATTGTCTGATGGAACCTGGGTAAAAGCTTCGCGAGAGGTACAGCTCGATCCGCTTTCAGGAGCCATTGATGCGAATTTTCCGGCGGGGCGTGCGCTATTTGAAAGTATCGCGCAAGAGAAAGCGGGCAAGGCCTATGTGGCTTTTGTCGATGTGGGAAGTTTAGGAGCCGTCAATAAAACCTTTGCGGCCGGTACTGCCGCTGGCGATCGCTATATTAAAGGTGTCGCAGATACGATCGTCTTAAAGGGGCAGGGAAAGGTGACTCTCAGTCGACTGGGCGGAGATGAATTCGGAATGATTATCGACGAAACAGACCCACAAAAAGTAAAAGCAATTCTAGAGTCCATTCAAAAAGAGCTTCGTCTCAATACCAAGGGCGAAGGGAAGCTTGTTTTTAGAGAAGAAAAAATTCAAAGGGCAAAGGACTATAAAGCGAATCCAAGTCAGGAGAACTTGGAGCGAATAGAGGAGCTTGCAAAAATCCAACAGCCCGATATTTCCATTGGTTCAGCACAAATCGGAGTTCGAGACAATTTAGAAAGTCTCTTGGTGCGGGCTGAAGATCAGGCGAAGATTATGAAAACTAAAACGGCCTTAGAGTTTGGGCGCAGTGCTAAAAAATATGGATCGGACGCAATACCTCGAGCGCAACCTCGTCCAATGTATCGGGCAGAAATTCCAGAGCCGCAAACTTCTAGTTCTTGGGCTCTAAAAAAATCGGAAAAATCTTCGCCTTCGTTTGCGGACCTGCGTGATGCCGCCGTTTCACGAAAAGAAGAGGTGCTGCGCTTTAAAGAGGTTTCAGTCGCGCGCTACCAAGATGAGGTCGGTAGGGACTCCTATCGCTTAGAGCGATACTCGCACGATGCCAAGGGCAAGGCGGTGGCGGTGTCTTACGAAATTCCTTTGCGCGGTAAAACGGGGCTTTTGGATGGGCAACATCCGGAAAGTCAAAAGCTTGTGATGGAGCACTTTCACTCGGCCTCGGATAATTTGTTAGTGATGCCTAAGCTTTCGAATTTGCGTTATATCAACTATTTTGAGAGCGGTTCCAAAGCCGGAGATCATATGTTGGAGGCCGTATCGGCGGCCGTGAAAAAACAAATGCGCAGTGATGATATGGGCTTCAAACTGGGAGGCGCAGATTTTTTAATGAGCTTGAGTCACACAAGCCCAAATAAGCTTGCTTCCATTGAAAAGCGAGTGAACCAGGAACTCAGCAAGAGTCCCACAGTCAAGCAGGTCATCCGCGAAGAAACCGAAGCGCTAAGGATTCGTCGAACCACGGCATTGAAAGCCGGTGACAAGTCGGCGGCAGAGGAACTGGCTAGGAAGATAAAAGAGCTTCAGAGTTTCAAACCACAGGTGAGTTTCCAGGCACTGACCAATAAAGAGGTGGATTCCTCTGCAAGTCTTTCCAGGGCGCTTGAATCGTTCGAAACCAAATTTATTGATGATACAAAAAAAACGTCGCCAGGGCAGGGATCTAAGTGAGTTGACATCAACTTGGTGCCTGTTAGGCTTTGAGTATGAAAAATTCCCAACAGCTTCTTTTGAAGATTCTTTCCGACTCAAACCAATCGGACTCTTCGTCGGAGGGGGATTCATTCATTCAACAAGCTAAGCGCGGAATTCTTGAATTAAAGGCCTCTGAACGAGGTCTTTTTTTTGTCGATGTCGCCTTTGCCATCAGTTGTTTTCGATTTATTCAAGACGAACGTTGGTTGCAAGTTAAAAAAGCTCAAGGGCTGGAATCAGACTTTAAGGTCTTCATGAAAGAAGCCTTTGCTTTGGAGCTTTCATCGCTGTCCTATGTCGAGAGTTTTATCAGCGGATGCAGCGAATCGGAACTCCAGCAGGTCTGTGAAAAATTACCTTTACTGGAAGAAGCTCTTTTACAGAGTATTTTGCAATCCGAAGATCAAGAAATTCAAAAATTTGTTGGTGTAGCTCTGGGGTTTATGGGGACCCGTATTCAGGAGCAAGATCATGTCTCCCTTTACCGGTCGTTTGATGCTTTGGACCAGGTGCTCGGTCTTGACTATGAAGCTGACAGCGGGATGAAAGCGGAACTCACGAACTCAGAGCGACTCTATGAGGGGGCCGGGGTCGGTGTGCAGTCTTCCTATTCGACTCTCTTTACGGCTCTAGATGCAATTCAACCCTCGCAGGGGTCTCGATTTATTGACTTAGGTTCTGGGTATGGGCGAGCGGGATTTGTCGTGGGGTTTATGCGTCCGGATATTGAGTTTATTGGCTATGAATATGTGCCCCATCGGGTGAATATGGCGAATGAGTGCAGTCGGAAATTGGGGTTGGATTCCCATGTTCAATTTCTTACTCAAGATCTGTCGTTAAAAGATTTCAAAATTCCTGAGGCGGAAGTTTATTATATGTTTGATCCCTTTAGTGAGGAGACCTATCACTATGTTTTGGGGCAATTGATCGAAATTTCCCGACGACGATCTGTCACCATTGCCACTAAGGGAAATGCCCGCCTTTGGCTTCGGGATGTGGCAAAGCGCGAAGGATGGTCTCAATCCTCAGAGTTCGACGGAGGCAACCTGTGTCTTTTTCAGTGTTCGAGGTAACATTTTTGGACACTCTGTGGTCCGGCATCAAAACTGTTTGAGCCTTGTTTTGCCGAACTGAATGAGTTCATCGAGAACCTTTTGGTGAGGGACCTGTCTCTCGCTGTCTTTCGTTCTAGAATCTGTTTTCTGATAGGACAAGGCCTCTACTAAGCCCATATACGATTGAGTCAGGGTAAAAAGGAAGATTGTGAAGTCCTCTTTTTTGCCCTTCAGAATAAATTTTTTTTGGAAAGACATTTGGATGCTTTCGATAAGTTCCCAACGTGTTATGTAGATATGTCGAAATAAATTATCTGACTTCTCGGCCTGAGCGATAGATCGAATTAAAAGTGCCTGTTGTTGGCAGCTTTCCCAAATTAAACGTAGATGATCTTCCAGAAATTCTTCAGGCGTATTGCTATTCATGTTGTAGCTTAGAGACTGTAGGTCCAGTTTAAAACTGGTTACTATTTCCAACATGATTTTCTCTAGGATGACCTCCTTGTCAGAAAAATATCGATAGAGAGACCCAATGCTGACCCCGGCTTTGGCGGCAATTTTATTTGTAGTAAATCCTTTTAAGCCCTGTTCGTTTAAGATGGCTTTCGCCGCTTCTATGATGCTCTCAAGTATTATCTGAGAGCGAATCTGCCGAGGTTTTTTTCTGACGACTTTCTTTTTTGCCATACGATATTCTAAGCTAGAGGCGCACTTTCTGTAAGATATTTTTACGTTGAAGTTCACTCAGCCACCGAATTTCGCCGAGACGGGTGACTCGAACCGGAGAAATACCGACGAAATTGAGCGTCGAAGCCACGATCATCTTAACTGCAGAATCTCCTTTTAACCAACGCATCCACCAGGCCGGAGCGTCACTGGTGACAATCAAGTGACCTGTTTTGTTAGTCAGATATTTGTCCCACAAGGAAGAGTTCTTTCGGTATTTAAAAGCGAAGCCTGGGAGCATCACGCGATCAAAAAAGCCTTTTAATAATGTTGTGGGACCACCCCACCATATTGGGGTGATGACGATGATATGGTCAGCTGCTGATAAAAGCCCCTGGGCTTTTACTAAATCCGGCTCCAGTTCTTGGATTACGCGGTATCCAGCCCTTAGTATCGGATCAAACTTTAAATCTCGTAATGAAAGTACATCGGTGACGTCTTCTTGGATTTCTGACTTCGCTTTAAGCTCTGCCGTAATTGCAGCAGAAAAACTTTTCGGATTTGGATGGCCATCAATGATAAGGACTTTTCTGTTTTTCATAAGGGTGCTCCTGACTTGCTCCAGGTTATAATACATATCTCTCGTTGTCAGCTCGCCAAATCCGGTTCATTTTCAGAGGGTAAATGTCTGTTTCGGTGAAAATACTCATTATTTAGCTGTGGGAAAGAGAGCCGATATTCAAGGAGACTTTTCCAATAGAGATGACTTTACCCGCTTGATCAAGGATCGGGAAAGCGGTGGAGTGATATCTGATCTTGTCACCCCGATTTACAAAAACTTCCTCAAAGGCTACCGCTTGCATAGAAGAGAGAACTTCTTGTTCCTTCGTAAGGGATAAAGTGATGAGCTCGGAAGTTGGGAAATCCTTTTCGTTTCGTCCAAGCAGCGAATCTTTTTGAACTCCGATCGCGCGGGCAAAAGCGGAGTTGCAATTAGTGATTGTTCCGTTGCGGTCTTTCACAATCAGCAGAAAAGGAGCTGAATCCATTATTTGCTGCGTACAATTTTGGAAATTGCGTTCTTCAGTTATATCACGAGCCGATGCGAATCTCACTCCGAGTTCGGCATCAGCGGCGGCACTCCAACTTAATGTATGATAAACCCCGTCTGCGGCACGATAGCGGTTCTCAAACCCCACAGAGCGCACGCCCAGACTTAGCGCCTCAATGTTTTTGCGTGTCGATTCGCGGTCATCGGGATGGATAAATTCAAGGAGGGGAGTATTCAGTAGTATTTGTCGGCTGTATCCTAATGTGTTGACGAGTGACGTGCTGACCTTTTTTAAAAGGCCGTCTTTCCCTGCGACTGCCATGAGGTCACTCGATATAGAGAAAAAACGATCTAAAGTTATTTGAGATTCTTCAGTTTCTGATAAGCGTGCTAATAGCTTCTTATATTCACGCAGCGCTTTTGTGGACTCAAGGCTGGAGGCGTGACAAGTGGCAATTCCAAAGCATGCCAAAGTCGGAATCAGAACAATATAGGCGATAAAGAGTGTTGTGCTGATCGATGGAAGGACAATGCCGGCAATGGCAAAGAGAGCTGATAAAAGCAAAATGGCGATCAATGAACCTAGAGTGATTTTGTTTTGCAGCTGCCAGAAGCTGAAATTTTCAATTGTTGTCTTCATACAAATCCAAAATATGGCCTCACAAGCAGTTCATTGAATCACATAGAACCTGTGCCGATCAACCTAGAAATAACACGGAGGCCCGAGGCACATCCCAAAGCCTAGAGGGCCTGCCCACTGGCACTTGCAGCTGTTTGAGTTCTGTGAAGTCTGTGAAGTGAATGGCCAAAATATTCGGCAGCAAATCTTCTCCCCCGCGCCCAATCTTTGCAATACAAAATATGAGTGACAGAATCCAAGGACAGCTGCATTTTAAGGGGTATAGACGAACTGAAGGATTCAAATCTGGGGCATTGGCAAAAAGATCGACGGGAATTCTGACCAAGCACCAGAATGGAGTTGGAGAATGAAGTATTTTATAGCGTGTGCATTTTTGACGACACTATGTGGGCTGAGTCTTTCTATTGCTAAAGCAGAAGGGCTTGAGGCCTGCACAAATATCAAATCTCCCCTGCGCGGATCTATATTCTTTACGAATGCAGTAGAAAATATTGAGACTTGCCAGCGGTCTGCAGAAATTATTTCAGTTTTGGATCGAGTATTGAGAGAGGTCAATGGCTTACAAGAAGTAAAAGGTTTGGGATTCTTCTTTGCGAGAAATTCGAGTGAGATAAGTTACCTGGATAGAAAATATTTTTTCGGGAGTTTGAATCTTAGTTATGACTCTAATGGGGCCGTGCCGCTGTTAAGAGAGCAGCAAGAAATTATTTGGACCCATGAAATTGGACATGCTATTTTAGACAAACAGCTGGCCTCAGACTGGGACTGGTACAGCCAGAGATCCTCAATCATGGAAAAGTGGGGGGAGGCGGTTGTACAGGCAACTGATCTCGAGTTCTTACTAGATAAGGAAATGGATCCAAAGCAACGACGACAAATCCAAGAAAAGATTGAAAGTTTAGGCGTCGTCATAGCTCAAAAAATTGAAGAGTATAATAGTTTGCCAAACTTAGGCCAAATTGAAACCATAATGGCACCCTACCTAGAAGCCTTTGCTGATGTTGTAGCGCTCGTAGATACAAATAATCCACGCGCAATGAGCTTTGCTTTGGCGAATCCGCTGGATCCAAACGGCGAGAACTCCACGCCGGAGGAACGAGAAATATATGAAGAGCGCGACTACAGCTCTATTCGCGATGTTGCAACGTGGGATAGGGCAGAAGCTCACGCCATGTTGGCGCCGGCCATTTCTGTTTGGTGGAATCAGCATCAAAATGAAATTAAACCAAATAGAAAAAAGGCACTCTTAAGAGGGTTCTATTTGATTATTTTAGGCGAGCTAAGGGCTCGAGCTCAAGATCCGGCACTTTGGAGCTTAACGCCGCAGCAGGCGAATCATCGACTTATCGATGCGATAGTTAAATAAGTTTTGAACTGACAAGGGACTAAGAGAGGCTGGAGTCATGGGCCGTCGCGGGATATAACCTCGATGGAGAAAATAGAACGAGAGCGGGGAGAGGTTCGAGAGTCTTGTTTTTTACCCCACATCGAGTTGTGAGCTATTTCTGAAAGTGGTGCAGTGTTAAAAAACTGCACCATCTGTAATTTCAATAGCATTCTATGCGAGGCTCTGTGGAGAATGACCAAATACTAATCTTTGGTTGTTAAAGCAAGTTGCTCAAGATCAGAAATCGGAAGTTCTTGCTCATCATATCTTAGAGTTCTGTTGTGTTTTAAATCTCGGATCTCATAAGACAAAATACCGGTAGCAAGGACTGGTGAAACCTTCATTTCAACATTCTCAAAGACAATGCCGGAATTTATGCCGATAGGGGTTCCTGCCGGGCCAACGAACGCCAAGCTAAATTGGGAATCAGATATGACTGCGCCTAGTTGTGATTTTAGAACGGATCGACCTCCGCCCACAAAAGTCAGCCCGATATTCCAAGTAACTCCCTTGTAAGCCGAGAATATATCGGCGATGCGTCCGTCTTTGATATTGGAGATGCGACCAGTCTTTTCGTCAGAGTCACCCCAGCCACCAATCTGTACAAAGTTACCGCCGCCGGATTCGACGACGACGCTGACGTCTACCGGAACACTCAGTCTGCGGACTATAGCCAAGCCATCTTTTTGTTTGAGAGAAAAAGTATCAGAGGGATCATTACCATTGGCATCAAGATAGGTAATGCCGAGTAGTTTTAAAAAATAGCGACCATTTTCAATTGAGATATTGGCGTATTGAGTAGAAGTTGCTTTGTTTTTTAAGGCATCGAAGTCACTTTGAGCTCGTGCGCCGTGCAGTGTGACGGCTTGAAGTAAAAGAGCACCGACGGCAATTCTAGCTAATATCTTCATAAATTCCTCACTTTAGTTTTTGTCTCAAAGACTCATCTGCAATTTCTTCTGCGATTTCTATGCCATGCTGTTGAGTTTTGTGGAGTGTTTGACTGTCATATTTTTAGACGAGGGCCCTAAAGGGCGCGAAAAAAAAAATGGCTCTCGGGTAGAAAACTTAGGGACATCGGCGGTTAATTTGGGATATCTGATTGGAATGATTCTACTAATTCTTTGGGCATGGTTTTGGCTTAAAGAAAAGAGAGACATCCAAGAGGTTTCAA
>JBBKWD010000198.1:0-5487 GCA_037968775.1 Bdellovibrio sp. | reverse complement strand
CACTTCAATAAGAGGTGAATAAACATGAGTACTAAAACAAAAAAAGTGGGTCTTGCTGAAATTAAAAAGCAATTTGGTCCTCTGACCTTTGGAAAACTTTTGAAATCTCACCGTCTGGGCGAAGAGCTGACTCAAGTGGAAATGGCAAAACAGCTAAAAATGTCCAAGCAAAGTCTGAATGATCTCGAGCACGGCCGCAAAAATCCGTCGATTCGTCGCGCCGTTGAAATCGCACGCAAAATGGGAGTGATGGAGGAGTTAGTCGTGCAGCTTGTTCTGCAAGACCATGTTACCCGAGAAAATTTAAGCTTCACTGTCAGCGTAAGCAAAGGTCAAAAAGCATCGTAGAGTGAATGTAGAGTGCTTTTTAGGCATTCTAAATTGACTCACCTCCGTATTCTCAGTCATCTTTAGCTAAGGAGTCCAGTTGCCTATGAAAACCCTCGCTGTTGTCGCATTTCTGATTTCATTCATTTTATCTTTAATAGCCCCTCAAGCTTTTGCCAACGATATGGAAAAAGACGCTGGCATTTCTAAAGAGAAACTTGTCGAGTCCCTGAGCAAAAACACATCCTTGAGTGTTGCCCAAATTGACGGTTTGATTCAAACACTGCAAAGACAGTTTGAACTTAAGCCCGAGCAGAAAATTCCGATCAAGGGCTATCTCTATGCCTCCGGTATGAATGGCGCCCTTTTGGTGGACCATGACACTTGGGTCTTTGATGCTGATATACAAGTGCCGGGCTCGAATGAACTGGTCCACATTCCAGCCATGTTTTTGTGCGATTTCCAAAATGGTGGGTTGAAGATTGAAGTGGCCTACAAGTGGATGTTCACGTTTATCCCTGCGGGTGTGAATGTCGATGAGCTTCATGGCGGCATTTATGGCCGCGGTGTCGGACTGGTTGCAGAGGCTTTCTTGGGCCTTGAGGGCTCTTGGTTGCCGGCCCAAAATAGATCCCATGATATCTTCCACGTGGCCATCAAATTGGGTGTGGGCGGGGGGATCGTTCTGCCGAAAATGGAATTCAAACTTCGCGAAATCAAATAGGCATAGCGGTCCATTTGGCTTTGAGCCGAACAAAGAGAAAAGGCCTTCAAGAAGGAAGGCCTTTTTTGATTAGTTTAAAGCGATTGGATTAAACTATTTTATACGAAGCGAGTGGCACATCACGCCGCCACGAGTGGCATAAGGGCCCTCTGTTGAATCGATGTTGATCGAAATCGAAGAGAACTTTCCAGCATACCAACTCATTAGGACTTGTCGAGTTTCAGGGTAAGTGCCAAAAAAGGATCGTTTACCAAAATAAGCATAGTGATTCACATAGGCATTTCCAGAATTGTTGGGATCGACTACCAGCTCCTTTTGTAAGGTGTGGGTCTTAACATCCTTAAGTTCGAAAACCCGTCCCGCATAGTCCGTCGCTGAAAAATCAAAGGTGATAATGTTGTGGCTTATGACAACATCACAGGGACGGTTCAATTGATCCACCCCAGCATAAGTTCCTGCAATAGGATCCAAATCAAGATTCTGAGCCTGAGCAAGTCCCAGAAAGGCAATTAGACTAAGTCCGAATACAGCGATATTTTTTTTCATTTGAACTCCTCCAAGTCGTTTCTGACCTAACTTCATACGTTAACCGCTGAAAATCCAATTAAATATTGTGAAAACCAATAGCTCCACTATATGGTTCTATTAATTAATAACGGAGCCGTATATGAGCACTATATCTTATGACGCAGTGATGAAAGCTTTAAAGAATATTTTACGGGTGCAGAAAATCTCTTATGCGCATCTGGCAAAAAGAATCGATGTTCCAGAGGACACATTAAAAAAATGGTTCACGGCAGAGGATGGAGCCTATAGTCGCATTTCACTTATCTGTCAGGCATCAGGCGTTTCTTTCCCGGAATTACTAGGAGACCTTGAGAGGCAAAATGTTGAGATTTATGAAATGGCCGAAAAGCAGCAAAGCTATTTTTCAAAAGACTACCAGGCCTTCAAGGTCTATTGGCTTTTGGTTTATGAGCGGCTGTCTGCTGATTCCATACAAACTATGTTGGAGCTCGATCCAAGAGAGTTCAAAAAGATTTTATTTCAGTTGGATCGTTTAAAGCTGATAGAGTTGGGGCCCTATGAAAAAGTTGTGATTCCAAAAGTTGTCCCCATACACTGGAGTCCCAAAGGTGTTTTTATGAGAAAGGTTTTTACCGACTGGAGCCGGGGGGTCGTGGAAAAGAGCATTTCCTCTAAGAGAGGTGATGACATTATTTTACAATATTTCCAGATTTCCTTGGAATCCGAAAACGAACTGCGAGAAGACTTGAAAAAGTTAGAAGAGAAATATGCGCGACGAACAGCGCGTGAAATGGGTGGGCGAGGTTTCGAAGTCAAAAAAATGAGATTTTTATGCGCTTTGGCTGAAGGCGGATATATTTGGGGTTAACTGGACTGTAGAAACTCCTCTAGACCATTACAAAAATACTCGAATTCTTAAACCCAGTGGCGATCCCGGGGCAAGGTCTGTATACCTTAGGGCCTATGAAGTTGATCCTGAGCCTTTGCCTGATTTTAAGTGGTCCCTTTGCGGCGGCAGCGACAAAAGACCTTTCGGGGCCCGAAGCCGCGGCTCTTTTTCATGTCTCTGTTTATCAAGTCAAAGTGGATCTTAAGGCCTGGCTGGCAAACAGTCGGCAAGAGGTCGAAAAAATTCGCAAGTCCTCGCCCCTCAGTCGTCAGTGCCTTCAGGGCCAAGACACTAAAAAATGTGAACAGGCGATTCAAGAAGTGACCCCGTATTCAGTCTTTCGTGTTCGCGATCCCCAAATTTTCCAACTCGATACTGACCTTAAAACCAAATACAAACTGGATATTGAAACCGGGATGCGGGTTTTTCAACTTTCAACCGGATTGCGTTGGATGGCGCGCCCTGATGTTTACAATGGGGTTGTGGCTCCGAAGCAAGCCAACCGCAAAACCTACAGCCGGTTTTTAGCGGACATTGATCAGTTTCATAAAAACAAATCACTCGAGCTTCGCAAAGCCGAACCGATGATTCCTGCACCCAAGAACCGATTCGGTTTCTAAGACTTTGAAAATTTATTTAAGATATCGGCATTGCGATTGAGTTCAAGAATCTCACTGTGACTGCCACCCACGTCGGGATGGAAAATCCGCGCAAGCTTTTTAACGGCGGCACCAACGGCAACCTTCGTCATTGAATCTCTTAATTCAAAACCATTTTCTGAAAAATATTTTAACGCGGCCTCAACAGGCAGGGGATATTCATCAGGACCCAAAGACATTTTTTTCTGAAGTTTTTGGTCCTTCAGGCGCTGTTTTTGTTTCTGATACTGATCTTTACGGTATTCCGCTTGTTTTAGTTTTTGGGCCGCTTGGGACTCTTGGCGGGCGAGGGAGGCCTTTGTCTTTGGTGTGGATTCCACGCCGTCTACCGAATCTTTTTGTAGATCTGTTTTAGACTCTAAAAAATCGGGCTTTTTGTCTTCAATCACCAACAACACGGCCCAGATATGTTTGCACAACTGTCCCTTTTTAGCCGAGGGACAGGTGCAGTCCACCACAACAACGGGGCTTTCCACCGAGCGGCACTTAAAAGAAACTTTAAAGGACGTCGAGGCGCGAACATAAGCTTGGATTTCGGTGTCCGAGGGCTGGGACAAAGACACCTTGCCCTTTACAACAAAGGCCCGACCGCTGTTGCGGTTTTCTGGCTTGAAAAAATGTTCCCAATTTTGCACTGACATCTATTTGCCCTCGATAGGAAATCTTATCGCGAAAAAATGGGATTGAGTAGGGGAGAGAACTCCGAATCCAAAAAAAGAATTTGAAATAAATTAAGTTGAGGGAGTTTTTGCGCAACTGCCATCAGATTTTAAAGTTCCACCCAACGATTCACAGAAGTCACAATGGTCCACTATCCACGTTCCACCCATATCAGAGCAGACGGGGCCGCTGTCCCGGCAGCTAACGATAGAATTCGTGTCCGTCACGGAGTAGTACAGGCTGAAGGTTTCAACTATTTTTGAATTCTCCTTTTGATTGGCTCCAATCAGGCGGCCCTGAATTTCAAGTTGGGCGCGCCGTTGCGTGCCGCCTAAATCTTGAATCTTCGTAAGTCTGACCGTGGCAATTTGGATCTTTCCAAATATTTTTCCGGCAGCAATATTTCCAGGTAAGGTGATTGCAGCTCCTTCGTTGGAGCTTACTCCTCGAAGGACATTAGAACAGTGATCGGCTTTTGAAATCAGGCCCGACACTTCGTACCTCAGCTCTGTGATTCCCATGTTGTTTATCGCTGTAACTTGGCTTTTAAACATTCGCTGGTGAATCGTCAAAACCGTTAAAAGAACGATACTGCCTAAACCCACCGAAACAAGCAACTCGATCATGGTCAGTCCCGAGGATCTATTCCGGCGTGAGGGTTGGTTTAGATTTTTCATCTATTTGCTGGCCGTGGTTACAAGTGAACATTCCGTGCCATTCCAAGTGCCGCCCATTTTTTCACAAAGAGGACACCTAGACGAACTATCATTCCAAGATATGCCGAGGTCTCCGCAGGCTTGCTTTGGCGGTATATTCAGCCGGCAATCTGTCAGCACGCCGGATGAGTTAGCGGAATAAATGACGGAAACTGTGCTTTTGTGACCTGGCTTGTCCGTTTTGTCATTTGCATCTTTGGTCACAACCGAAAAATTGGAGTGAAGGCCCTTGGGCGTGGAGGTCGTACCTTCCAGAGATAGACTTGTTACGACATACCGTGGCTTTTCTTCCTGACTTGGGGAGCTGTTGCCATAGCCAGTTTTAATTGTAAAAACCCCTTCGGCACGGAAAGTGTTTTTATAGACGGTGATCACTTTTTTGCACAGATCTGGGTTTGCGAAGATCACCTCTAGTTCGCGTTGGACTTGCGAGTTGTTAACTTGCTGGCGATAGATTTTACCAGTTTTTGCCATATTTTCTGCTTGGGACGTAATCAAGATTCCAACCAAAGCACCAACTGCGGACAGGCCCAAGACCGTCAGGAAGAGGGCCGAACCATTTTCATTTTGAATTGATCTAGTGATCCTCATACTAAAGCCCATCAACGGCAACTAATGTTATTGGTTAAGCCGGTATAGCGGGTGCCTCTGTTTTTCCCTGTACCAGTTGTTGAATAGTTTCTTTTCCAAGTGGAGCCCGTCGCACAACAACCATTCAGCATAATACCATTTTGACCGTTGTATTTACAGTAAGCCCCATCCTGAGGTTGCCCAAGGTCAAGGCTGCCAACGTAAGCGCAAGTGATATAGCAGACTTGAGGATTGGCCGTTCCTTCATCTCCAATGGTTATACGCCATGCGCCGTTGGCTGTGCCCGTAACGGTGCATTCGCCGATACCATCGCCGTCATAAATAGCCCTCGTAAGGGCGCAATGTTTATAGGTCCCTATTAGGCGTGTGCGGACACCATTATAACCACTTGCC
>JBBKWD010000197.1:0-12102 GCA_037968775.1 Bdellovibrio sp. | reverse complement strand
ATCTTCTCTGCTTCAGCTTCTTGACTGGGTGACGTATTGAAACCCATGAGGCTATAGAGGCCGAGAACAGAAAGTGTGGAAATAACAAATAGTTTTAGTAACTTAGACTTATTTTTAGACGACATCTTTTAATGGTAGCATCAGACTTTCTACAGTTTCAAGGGCATTCTCAGAACAGGGCGCTGGAAAATCAATTCCAGGGCCCATTTCAAGGCTGTTCATGCGTGACACTTTTACCGGTATGGACTAAAGACTAAGAACATGAAAACCAAAGAACGCATTCTTCTGACCTCCGTCGATCTTTTCAACCGCAGTGGGGTCGTTGCCATTACAACGAATCACATAGCAAAAGCGATGGATATCAGTCCGGGAAACCTCTATTTTCATTATGATAATAAAGAGGAAATTTTGCTGGAGCTGTTTAAGAGAATGGCGAAAGAGACCTACGATATTTGGCGTCCTCGCAAGACGAAGAAAATTTCTCCTCTGGAGCTGATCGATCAAAATTTTGATTTGTACTGGCGTTATCGTTTTTTTCACCGCGAAATGTATGCACTTCGCCGAAAAGATGCTCAGCTGGCCAAGATGTGGAGAGCCCACATCCAGAAGATGCTTAAGTTGATGGTCATCTTGTATCGTCAGTGGGTTAAAGATGGCAAAATGCTCAAGATCGCCGATGTTCCAGAAATGCAATATATAGTGGAGTCCTTGCTGGCGATGGCGACAACTTTCTTACAGTTCTTTGAGTCAGCAGAAAAGGTTCCTGGTAAGCGTTCTGTGGACCGAGGCATCCGTCATGTGGCGCGTTTGCTTTTGCCTTATACAGCTGGCGAAACAAAGGACGAGTTTGAAAAATTTCTTAAGTCTTAGCGAATTTTGTCATTGAGGTCCATTTTAGGGACTGTTCAAGTGGCAAGCCCCTTGCTTTAGTAGCCCTTAAAGAGAACCCCAAAATAGCAGATTTTTAGGCATAAGCTTGAACTTTGAGCGAGCAATCAGGCTGTGAACGTGGGGGTTCGAGGAAGGCTTCCGATATGAAAACGTATCTACCTATTTTGTTTCTGTCTTTGATGTCATTTCATGTTCAAGCATCCAGTGGATCGTGTGCGGGGCTGAGCCAAGAGATCGCCGCCATGAAAAAGGCCAATCAGGAAATAACTGCGAGCCTGGTCAATAACCACGAAACCTTTGCTTCCACCTTGGAAGAGTATTCCGACTCTGTTTCATCCGCGAAGGGCAGTTCCCTGAATAAAAAGATATCTAAGAAGATGGGAGCCTCAGCTCAAGCCTTCAGAACCCGTGGTATCCAAGGCAAACGCATGGCCCAGCGCTATGAATCCGCCTCCGAAGACCTCCTCACAAGAATAGAAGCCTGCCTTAAGTAAAAAGGTGCCTGGTGACTTTTTTTAACCGTGCTGCGTTATGCTTGCGCCGCATACCGACCTCTCTTTTTGATGTCAAACGTCTTAATATGAGAATCCTCGGGGCTTTTTGGGCCTTGATCTTTATTTCCCTCTTTTCGAGGTCTAAAATACTAAATCGGTGGGACTTCAGACGGAAATCTAATCACAGAACTGATTAGAAATTTAAGAAGGTGACTTGTTACCGTCAAACATGTGGTTCTATATGACGGCTAAATACTGTCCGCAATTTAAGATTCCCTAAGTGTTCCACTGATTTATTTATTTTTAAGTTTGTGTAAGATTTTTTGCTTGCAAAATTTACACGCCTGGAACTTAATAGGTCAGTTCCAAATTGGCACTTATAGCTCTGGGAAGTCAGAGCAGTATTTGAGGGGGACAATATGGCTATATCAGAAAAACTTGTAACTGAGTGCAGAGGGAAGCTTCTGAATTCGAAACAAGATATTCTAAATAGAGTTAAAGACGCTCGAATGAACTTGGATCAGAACGAAGAAAAAGGCGGCGACGAGGGCGATCAAACAGTTCGCGTTCTAGCGGAGCAAGAGTTTCTGAGCATGCATGAGAGACTTCGATACCAGTTGATGGAAATCGAAAGCGCTTTGGCTCGTATCGAAAATGGATCTTACGGTCTTTGTGAAGAGACGGATGAGTTCATTGAAGAAGATCGCCTTCGTGCGATTCCCTGGACACGTTTGAGCATCGAAGGTGCTGAAATTCGTGAGTCAGTGAACAAGCGCTACGCTCGCGGCTAAGCAGCGATAAAATTAGAATTTCTCGAGGGGATTAGAAAGGGACTTTGCGAACGCAGAGTCCCTTTTGTTTTATGGAGTTGCCTCACGTCTCATCAGCATCCGATATAAACTCATTTTCATCTAGGCCTGTTTTGGGGGGCATGCTATTCATATAATGTGCTATTCGTGGTTAAATGGGGCTTGTTCAAGCTTTAACCATACCTTAAGGGAGTCTTTGTGAATTTGTTTACTACGCTGCGAGCAAGGTTGGCAGTTATCTGCGGCCTTCTAGCTATCGCACTTATCGTTGTAGGTGCTACAGGGTTTGTTGCTCTAAAAACGGTTTCAAACACCTATCAGCATATATCAGACATAAATTTGCCCAATGCGATTTTGTTGCAGGAAATGTCTGGAGCCACAGGAGATGCTCTTCGTCAGATAGTTCGACTGGGCTATTCGGACCTACCGGAAAAAGAAATTAAAAATCTAAACGAAAAGTTTGAAGATTCCGCTAAAAAATATATCGAAGAAGACCTTAAGTATCAGGCCGTTCCCTTCGTAGAGGGCGAAGATGCACTTTACGATCAAGTTTCGAAAAATTGGAATGCGACACTCAAATTTGCTAGGCAGTTGATTCAACTAAAGGGCCAGGGAAATGCCGAGGGATTTAACACGCTAATTAATGGAGACTTTCGCGAGGCCTATAATGCCCATGGCAAGGCGATGGATGCTTTGATTGCCTTTCAGAATGATCAAGGTAAGTCATGGTCTGCCAAAGCAATGGAGATCATGAATTCTGCTCGGAAGACGTTGGTGATGATAAGTGTAGTTGGACTTTTGTTGGGATTGAGCGTGGCCGCATGGATGGCACTTCAGCTGCAACGCAGTCTAAAAGAAATAGCGGATTCGGTATCTGAGTCCAGAGGGACGGTCGAACAAGCCAGTGAGCAGTTGAACACTGCTAGTCAGCAACTTGCGAATAGTTCAACGGAAGCGGCAGCCTCACTTGAAGAAACCGTGGCTTCTCTTGAAGAGTTAACAAGTATGGTAAAGCTCAACGCCGGAAATGCCTCGCAAGCCAGCGAGCTTTCTCGTGGCAGTCAGGATAATGCGGTTAAGGGTGACAAAGAAATTCAAGGTCTTATTGCGGCGATGACGGATATAAATAAGTCTTCTCGTAAAATCGAAGAGATTATTACTGTTATTGATGACATTGCCTTTCAGACCAATTTGTTGGCCTTGAATGCGGCGGTGGAAGCAGCGCGTGCGGGAGAGCAGGGAAAAGGATTTGCAGTCGTTGCAGAAGCCGTTCGAGCTTTGGCACAAAGATCAGCCCAGGCAGCAAAAGAAATTTCAGTTCTTATTAAAGACTCCGTGTCTCAAGTCGATAGGGGTACTGAAATCGCAGACAAAAGCGGAATTGCCTTAAAGGAAATAGTTGGGTCTGTAAAAAAAGTGACAGATTTGAATTCTGAAATTGCTTCGGCGTCGTCAGAACAGTCAGAGGGAATTGCGCAAATTTCCAAGGCCATGAATCAATTAGATCAAGCAACGCAGTCAAACGCTGCATCGGCAGAAGAAGCCGCGGCTTCGTCTGAGGTGATGTTGCGACAGGCGAAATTTTTAGGTGAGCAAGTGGAACAGCTTCAGAGAATCGTAGGATAGGTAGTGCTCGTTGTATTTAAAATAAGAAAAATCCCACAAGAAGTTGTGGGATTTTTTTTATTGAAAATGGAAGCTTAAAACTTACGAAGCAGTCCAACAAGAACGCCGCGAATTTCAACTTGATCAGGTGTGAACCACATGGATTTCATACTTGAGTTAGAGGGTCGAAGTTCAACCATTTTAGTGGTGGAGCCACTGTCTGGCCGAGCTCGAATATAAATGCGTTTAACCGTGGCCTCATCATCCACTGTGGCCACAACGATATCCCCATTGCTGGCGGCATTCTGTTTTTGAACTAAAATGATGTCTTCATCAAAAATGCCGTCATCAATCATCGACTCGCCCTGAACTTTAAGGGCAAAGGTTTTTGACGGATTGCGAACCATCGAAGGGGGGACATCCACGAATTCATCGTGTTTTAAATTTTCAATAGGCTGACCCGCCGCTACTTTCCCAAGAAGGGGAAGCGACAGGATCTCGTCACGAGCCTGGAGGAGCTGAGTGCGAGGAGATCCTGTCTTCGTCGAGACATTTTCAGAGTGATGCTGCTGATAAGCCGAAGCCGAATGCAGCACCTGAATCGCTCGTTTTTGGTTTTGGGGATTTTCAACATATCCCTTGGCCGTTAGCTGCTTTAAATAATTCTGAACAGAATTAAAAGAAGCGAGCCCGAAGTGATCCTTAATTTCTTGATATGACGGAGAAACACCTGCGCCAAGGATGTGTGCCTCGATAAACTCGAGAACAGATTTTTCTTTTGGCGTCAGTGGGGGGAGGGGCGTTTTTTTTGTCATAACTTACATATGAACTTACAGTGTAAATTATGTGTAGGTCAATGGCTTATTTTGAGGTCTAGGTCTTTTTATTGAATTTCTGAAAGGCAGCGAGTCACAACGTCTTCCGCATAAGGTGCTAAGCGAATCAAGCCCTTGTCTTCATTCTCTTGAATCACGTCCGACGGATCTGAGATGAGTCCAATAAAGCAGCTGTGTTGTCCTTTGATGCTGGAAAAATGAAGAAGGCAATGGCGGCTGCGTAAAGAGCAACGTATGTCTTCAAAGTTCACTCGTAGAAATCGCGCGTTGAGCTGTGCCAACACACGTTGCTCCTGAGGGGCAGAAAGAAAAGCCTGAGCGTTAAAAGATTGAAGAAGTAAAAAGACAGAGATGAATGTAAGTCTGAAATGTTTCATTCATCATTTATATCAATAGCTCCGTCACAGGTAAAAGGCATATAAAGAAATCAAATATACATTATGCGCATAACTAAATGAAAATAGCCCCCGACGAAGAACGTGGGGGCTAGGTCTTAAGACTCTAAACTAAAGAACGACTAAAATTACTCTTTTAAGTTCGGACAAGGAGTCTTTGAGTCAGGACAAGTAACTTCGCTTGTGCTGGCTACGGCACGACTTTTGGACTTTACAGCGACAACTTCACTTATGGATGCCTTGGGCTGCGTCACATTTGCATGGCTTATCGGCGTCATGGAGCAATTCTGGTAAAAAAGTATCACAATGGGATTGATCACAACCATCGCTATAAAGCTAAAACCACCTCTATTAACCATTAACGTCCTCCGGCTGAGTAAAAAAGATCACACCTTTTACATTACGGACGAAAGTCCCCAGGACTTTAGTCAAATTGTAAGGTTTCTCACCTCGAGCCAGAAAAAGGCCGTTTCTCAACTTGAGAGATCGTCAAAGGACAGAGATAATAGAAATGCCATGATAAAGAAATGCCTGAAGGCCACTATATTCTTATGTCTCTTGCTCTCTGTGCACGCCGCTCGCGCGGAATTTTTGAGTTTGCAGCAGGATTGTGTCAACGACCTCAAAAAGTTTCCAGGGGTGACTGATGACAAACTGTTAAAAGCTGCTTGTGAAAAGGCAGTTGCGGATGCGGCTTGTGTGAGCGCCGAGGGACGTCCGATTTATCATTATGAAAAGATGTCGACGGATTCCCACGCCAAAAAAATTCTTGTATTCAGTCTTATACATGGCGACGAAACTCACGCGGGAACTGTCGGTCGTTATTGGATGGAGCGTTTGGAAGGCATTGCGCCTCGAAACTCGTGGCGAGTGGTGCCGGTGTTGAATCCGGATGGCGTGAAACTCAAAACGCGAACGAACGCCAACAAAATTGATATCAATAGAAATTTTCCGACCAAGGATTGGAGCCTCGCGGCTGTCGATACCTGGAGAAAATCGACCAAAGCCAATCCTCGGAGATTCCCGGGGACAGAGGCGGCGAGTGAACCCGAAACAAAATGTGCCCTTCATCATCTTGAAGAATTCAAGCCAGATTTTGTCGTTTCTGTTCACACGCCTTTAAAAGTTTTAGATTTTGATGGGCCAAGAGTTGCGCCGCCCAAGTTTGATTACTTGCCGTGGAGAAGTTTAGGTAATTATCCAGGAAGTTTGGGACGCTACATGTGGTTGGAGCGACGGACCCCGGTATTAACCATGGAGCTTCGCGAAGATCTGCCAAGAAATTTGGCTCCGTTTGAAAAGTTACAAGATATTATCGGAGCCTTAGTTTTGTTGGAAACAGGAAAGGTGAAGCACGACAAGACAACAAATAAAGTAGAGCCCACCCAAACAACAGTCGTCCCAAAGTTGGAACTATTACCCGTGGCTTTAGAGCATTAGGCTCTGGTTGGGTGAGAGCACTAAGCTCTGCCAGAAAACGGTGCATGGGCGTTTTGAAAATATAAACACAGTGCACTTTCTCACAAATCATTGAAAATCTAGGCGGATTCTTTTAGGCGAACGCCATTGCGTCCACTTTGTTTTACTTGATAAAGGGCTTCGTCCGCTAAATTTATCAAATAGTCGAGAGGCCGCGGATCCGTTTGTAATCCGGCTACGCCGATACTAACGGTGACGTTGAATGAGAGCTTCAGATCAGACATATCCGTAAGAGCCACTCGATCACGTATGCGCTCTGCAACTTCCTTGGCGTATTCCGGAGTTGTAAAGGGCAGAATAATTAAAAATTCTTCGCCGCCAATGCGTCCCACTTTGTCGGCCTGGCGAAGCAATGACTTACTGACCATGGCCATGCGTTGAATCACTAGATCACCTACATGATGACCATAGCTATCGTTGACACGTTTAAAGTGATCAATATCAAAAATAAGTAAAGAGAAAGGTTTCTTTTGATCCAAACAAGTTCGCAAGGCTTCGTCGCCATAGGCGAGAATGTGGCGACGATTCGGAATTTGAGTCAGTTCGTCGGTAAGAGCTAAGTTGCGCATTTGTCGCGCCAGTCGTACTTGACGAATGGCGAAAAATCCGCCGACTGAAAAGAGCAAAGCTCCTAAGGCAATGATGGCCAATTGCAAAAGTTGAATGCGAGAGGAGGCCTCGAGTTCTTGGCGCAAAATTAAATTAGCTTGTTCTTTGCGCGTGGTTTCGAACTTCAGCTGCAATCGAGACAGTTGATTGTCTTTTTGATTGGTGATGATCAGGTCCGATGCGGCTTTAAATTTTTCTTGTGACAAGTAAGCTTTCTTCCAGTCCCCCATTTGGCTATAGACTAGGCTGCGCTGTTCAAAAAGGTCTCTTTCATTTGCTGGCGACGGCGTTTTAGAGCTTAACAGCTCAGCTGCATCTAACTCTGCAAGTGCCGAGTCAAATTTTCTCAAAAGACGATAAGAAACGGTCTTTTCTAAATGAACGCGCGCTTCACTTTTTACCAAATTCTTAGACTCGAGAATGATCAGCGCTTGATTCAAAGCCTTCAAGGCGTTGACGGGTTTTTGAGTTGAATTGTAAACACTCCCCAGCGCGCGCAATACTAACGCCTGACTGGCTTTGTTTTTCAAGTCGATATGCAAATGGAGTGCCTCATTGAAATTTTCTATAGCCTGAGGGTATTCATTAAGGGCTTCGTGCCGCCGTCCCATGTTGTAAAGAACGACAGCGACATTCCGAGATTTCCCAAGCCTACGATTGATCTCTAGAACTTCTTTAAAGTATTCAATCGCCTTTCGATTTTCACCCATCCGTCCATAGAGGATGGCAATGGAATTCAAAGTGATGCGTACTTTCTGCGAGAGGTCTTCTTTGTGAAAAATACCTTGCGCGGCCTGCAGGTGAGTCAAAGCTTCGGCGTAATCCCCCTGGTATCCTTTGAGCTGCCCCATATTTAGAAGGGCTTCGGCCTGAAGCTTGACGAGCTTCTTAGTCTTGGCTTCCTTAAAAATTTCAGCATAGGCGCTTTCCGCCTCCAAAGTTTTCCCTAGTTTTTCCTCTGCTGTGGCCTTGCATAGTCGAAGCTTTAAAGACTCTTCAGTTGTAAAGCTTTGCGCTTGAGGCGTCCACTCGTTGTTGATGACGAGTGCCTTGGTAGCATCGTCATTATCCACAAAGTATTCGCATCGAATAAGGTCCGCTTCAAACTTCAGTGAAGTTTGTGACGATTGTCTTTTTAAATCATCGAGAATTTTGAGTGCAGACTGGGGGTTTTCACCTAAAAGCTCCCGTGCCTGTTGCAACAAATCTTGCGCAGGTGTCCCCCAAGCTAAGCCCGAAAAAAGAGAAAATAAAATGAGGCCGAAAAGAGCAAGCACTCTCATGCCTATCTTATCGGTATCAGAGGGAAAGGCTTGATCTTTTTGCAGCTTATTAATGGCCTGTAGGAGTTGATGGAGGGGGCTAAAACGAAAAAAACCCTTGGGTGAATTTACGCCCAAGGGTTTTTAAGGATTGAATTCAGAAATTCACTCGACCAAAGTCTATAAGGCCTAGTTGCGAGTCTGGTCCAATTGGATTTCCATGCGGTTGATTCCAAGGTTCACGCCCAAACCTTTTGTAAACTGTAAAGAAACCTTAAGCGCCATAGTTGGAAGGTCAATGCGAGTTGCCGCAATCACACCGATACCACCATAGATAGCACCCTGAGCTTGAGCGACATAGTAGGTACCCAAGATAGAATCTGGGTTCGTGTCAAAAAGGGCGATCTCTGCTGATTGGCCTCTCATCTCCATTTTGCCTAAAGCAATTTGTGCTGAAAGAGGAGCGGCTTTCATTGTCACAAGGACAGGGTAGCTAGCGCGTTCGCCAGAAAGGCTCACGCAGTTGAGGTCGCCTTTTCCGTTGTACTCATAGTGACCCAAGATAACTTTGAAGCCATGTGCTTGACCTTGGAAAGCCAAGTTACAAGCCCATGCAGGTGCTTCAAATTTTACGGGCTCAAGTGCTTGAGCTTGTGCTGCAGTTCCTAAAACCATTGCGATTGCTAGTAATACCTTTTTCATTTTGATCTCCTTGTTTTTTGATCAGTTTCTGATCTGTTTTTTTAACTTCGTTTAATTTTTTGTTCCGCTTTGTTTGCGGGATGGACCATGAATAGAACAGATCAAGGGGGCTTGTCTAGAGGGGGTCGGGACATTCCGTCCCGATATTACAAATCGGGACACTACGTTCCGTTGACACTTGTATATGAGGGGGCCCTGCGCTATATCTCTGGCATGGAAATGACTGTAAAAAATTTACTCTTGCAGGAAATCGCCCTACGGCAAACTCGTAACTCGGCATATTCATTAAGAGCATTTGCTCGAGATTTGGAAATCGGCGTGACCAGTCTCTCGGATGTGTTGGCTGGAAAAAGAGATTTGTCGAAAACGAATTTAAAGAAAGTGATGGAGCGCTTGGGTGTTTCGCCGTTGGAGCAAGAAAAGCTCTGGGCTCATCACAAGGCGATTTCGGGGCGAACTGAGATCGATGATCGCCAGCTTCTTGATGAGGATACCTTTCGGTTGATAGCAGATTGGCACTATCTGGCCATATTGAATCTGGCAAAGATAAAACAAAATCAATGCAATCCCGCTTGGATCGCAAAGCGAATCAATATCAGCGTAGAGGAAGCGGCGGTAGCACTCGAGCGTCTTTTGAGAATGGGTTTGATTAAAAAGGCGCGTGGTAAAATGGAGCGAACAGCAAAGCCTCTCACGACCTCTAGCGAAATTCCATCAGCTGCTATACGCAAACACCACAGCCAAAACTTGCACTTGGCCGAGAATTCTTTACATCGTGATCCTGTAGCCACGCGTGAATTTGGCTCGCTCACAGTGGCAGTGAACCCTGAAAGATTGCCACTGGCCAAAGAATTACTACTTAAAACTCGAAAAAAAATCGCGACTTTGCTAGAAGAGGGGGAACTGTCTGAAGTCTATACGCTTTCGTTTCAATTGTTTCCTCTTACGCAGATTCAGACAAACCCGGAGGACTCGTTATGAAATTGAATCAATTGTTCTTGAGTGGCCTAATTGTTTTGACGTCTCTGACGGCATTTGCCCGAGGTGGTGACCTGGTCAATAATGGTGGTGGTATCGCTGAAAAAAATATTCTTTACGCCTATGAAAAACTTGATCGCTATATTTCACTCTGTCTAAAATCGGATGCGTGTAAGCTAACAGAATCACAGAAAAGAATTCTTTCTGAAATTCTTGCCGGTCTGCCAGAAGAGCGTGCCAGCAAGCAGTTGCATTTTGCGTCAGAAAGAAAGACTCCAGGAACTTTTATAATTGATGGTTTGGTACGTGTTGCTAAAACGGGCAGCAGCATTGGCAGTCCCATTTATATTAACTCTGATTTACTTTATGCCAAAAACGAATCGGGTATTTATGATCCGATGTCCATTGCTGAAGGTTTTGCGGTTTTGATTCATGAGTTAGGTCATCACTACGGAAACTACAGCCATGATGAGTTGGATCTCATCGGAGTGCGGGCCTCTTTGTTGTTGCAACAAAAATTCACTTCGGCACCGATGATCCCTTGGACTTCTGAAATTTCAGCCAGTGTGTTTAACTCTGATTTTTCAAAATCCTTTCCAGATGTACTTTTGAGCATAGGCGATGATGTTATCGATGTGAGTGGTGACTATTTTAACGAAGTTTATTGTGCGGGTCTGACAATTCCTATTCCGATTTTGCCGATCAAGGACCTTGAGCTCTTAACAAAGAAGCCGATTGGGTCTACTCTTTACAATTTGCATTGGGAAAGTCTGAGAGAGAGAAACGACATCTTGTCTGTAGCGATGGCGGGAAACATTTCCAACAGCTGCGTTTATAAGAATAAGGTGAACGTGGGTCTTTTAAATAATGACTACAAAATTCGCATCACATTTAAGATTCAAAAGAATGAAGGGAAGTGGTTCTTCGTCAAAGGGTCTTTGAAAATGGATCAGTTTAAAGATCCTTGGTGGAAAATTCTGCGAATTTCCCAAGACACCTTATCTTTGGTAAAATAAGAGTCTTTGGCGAAATCGGAATCACTGCAAAGCAGGACGTTTTTGTAGAAATAAGAAAAAAGAGCTCTATTCAAAGATAGGGCTCTTTTTTTGTCCTCGTCTTAGTGAATGACGGGGGGTTGTAGGAAGTGATTGATTTCAACCAAACGATCTTGCTGGCTGATCACAGAGTCTTGAATCTCAATTAACTGAGAAAACAAATTGTCTTTCGCGGCCTTAATAGCTTCGAAGATATCTTCGTGAACTCCTTCGGCCTGTACGGTTGCATCCCCTTCGGTCAGGATGATCGCAATTCGAAACAGTTTAGGCAAATCAGCGGGATTGAACTCTCGTCCCTCTGTTTCATACTGAAGCGCGAGTTTCTTCGGGTCTCGGGCGACGACTTG
The DNA here is from genome assembly GCA_037968775.1 of Bdellovibrio sp. Lineage (GTDB taxonomy): Bacteria > Bdellovibrionota > Bdellovibrionia > Bdellovibrionales > Bdellovibrionaceae > Bdellovibrio. Next base: position 640 of record JBBKWD010000197.1, on the reverse strand, counting down.
TACCACCGTTTCAGGTGTCACAAAAGACTCGAAGTCCGCTATCTGCTGATAGATGAAAGACTTAACTTCCGGGTTTTCCTCAATAAGTTCTATGGTGGGATTTAGAAAGGTCGTCATGGGCGGCCTCCTTTTCCTCTGTTATTAGTTTAACAATGGGGCTTAATTTTGTCTGGTCAAGTTCTTGGGAATCGAATTTTTTATTTCAAAAGGAACTGGATTGCTTTAGAATCCCATTTCAAGACCTTGGTCCTAACTCATAATGAGACAGAGAGCACACATGGTGATATCAGAAAAAAGTCTAAATTCTTCTTGGCGGTCTAGGCTGGGTGCCGAACTTAAAACAGACTCTATGCGCCAGTTGCTGAGTTTTTTGGAGGAAGAACGAAAAGCCGGAAAAATAGTCTATCCTCCTGAGAACGAATACTTCTCAGCTCTGAATCACCTCGATTTTAAAAACGTTAAAGTTGTCATTGTTGGCCAGGATCCTTATCACGGCCCGGGGCAGGCTCACGGTCTTAGTTTCTCTGTTCGTGAGGGAGTGCGTTTTCCACCGTCTCTTTTAAATATTTTTAAAGAACGCTTGGGTGATTTAGGCATGCCGATGCCAACCTCAGGCTCACTTACCCAGTGGGCCGAGCAG
>JBBKWD010000196.1:0-11337 GCA_037968775.1 Bdellovibrio sp. | reverse complement strand
GATCTGCCCCTCAGACTCGGCCGCTTCGAGGCGCTCTTTGAACTCTTCAGCTAAAGCTTCGTGGTCCTGAGTAAGGGTTTCAATCATTTGTGCTGAGTTGGTTTTTTCTGCCGGAACTTCGCTCAACATGCTGAGGTGTTGAAACTCTGTAAAGCTGCCCGGTGCTCTTGCTTTTAAACTGCGCACAACTTCGGCAGAACGATCTACAAATTCTGCTAACTCGTTGTATTGTTCCTCAAAAAGTTTATGCAGCGAAAAGAACAGCGGACCTTCCACATTCCAATGAAAATTCTGAGTCTTTATCTGCAGCATATATTCATCTGCCAAGGTTCTTTTTAATTGCTCCACAATTTGGGACTGAGCAGTTTGAGTTTCTTGTTGTCGTTCAGTTTTTAAGCCGCTGACGGACTTCATGTTTCGATCCATAGATGCCTCCTTTAAAACAAGTTTATGACCTGCCAATAGGATCGGCTATTTTGCCCACAATGAACAATCTCCATTATCTATAGCACTAATAGATTTTCTCTATATATACACTTTTGACATAGATGAAACCTATTTGATGAAGCCACCAGGCCAAAGCGTATGTGGAAGGTCAATTTGATACGGCCCCCGACGCGAGTTATACTTAAGCATGGATGCACTTTCGAAACTACAACGGACTCTCATTCGTAAAGCCCAGCCTTTAACCAGCAGGACCGAGGATGCCTTTCATAAATATCCACGGCATTTATTTGTTCCCGAGTACTCATTGTCCGAGGCCTATGCAGACCATCCTCTTTTAATATTTGAGCAGTATCCTTATGTCTCGACCATTTCACAGCCAAGTTTTGTGCTAAAGATTTTGGACAGTCTGGAAATCGAAAAAGGACATAAAATTTTTGAATTGGGAACAGGGAGCGGCTGGAACGCGGCCCTTATGTCAGAGCTCACAGGACCAACCGGCTTGGTAGTCTCAAGCGAAGTGATTCCCGAGGTCGCTCAACGGGCGCAAAAAATTTTAGGCAAATTGAATATCGTTAACGTGAAAGTGCTATCTCACGATGGTTTTGAGGGGCATATAGAGGACTCTCCCTATGATCGGATTATCTTCACAGCGGGCTCGGAGGAGTTTCCTAGTCGCCTTTTTGATCAACTGAAGGAAGGCGGGCGAATGGCCTTTGTTCGGCAGCGACCACATGAATCCGACTTGCTAGAAATTTTACTTAAAGAAAAATATCATTGGAAGGTCTTGTCGACCACTCCTTGTTCGTTTGTCTCTGTGATAAGAAAAAAAGAGACCCGCAGTGAGGGCGGAGCTCTTTCGTGGTGAGCTTGGGCATTTGGCTTGAAGTCTAATCTTGAAGTCTAAACTTGAATTCTAAGCCGTATGAAATGGATCCCGAGGCTTGGGATCTTTGCCGGCCGGTTTCTTTGGAGATAACTCCATCACCTTTTCAGCTTTATCTTGAACCGCCTGACTTGGCGGCTTCTGTTCCTCGGGGGCGTCATAGAGCTGATAGCGGGAGGCCATTTCTTGAAATTTTTTACTAGCTTCTTCGAAGGCTAGTCCCACTTTCTTTTCAATGAGATCAATAACGGACGGAGCGTTTCCATTGGTGCGATCGAGCTCGTTTTCAGAGAGTTCGTGCCACTTTTCCATAAGCTCTTTTTTAAGGTCCCTCCAAGAGGGACCCGGTAAATGAGTTGCCATATCGCACCTCCAGTATTTACTCCGCCTGGGTTTCGACGACTAAGTCGATGCGGCGATTTTGCGCGCGACCCAGAGGGGTTTTGTTGTTGCCGATGGGATGATCATAACCCATTCCGACAGCTTCGATTTGACTTTTAGATAAAATACCGTTGGTTAACATATATTTTTCTACGGATTCCGCACGTTTTTGAGAAAGCTCAAGATTGACGTCAGCAGACCCTGTGGAATCGGTATGTCCTTCAACAGTTACCTTTGAGGCGCCAACACCCTTAAGAGCGGCTTGAACTCTTCTTAGCAAGTCTTCATTGCGAGGTCCCAACGTCGATTGATTGACAGGGAACTTCATGCCCTTAAGACGGACAGTGATACGAGAACCTTCGGTGATGACATCCGCTTCGCCGGGTTTCAGTTGTGAACGAACTCTTTCAGCACGGCTGAGGAGGCGTTCTCTTCTTTCTATTTCCATTTTTTCTTTCTCAGTGGCACTCAGCTGACTTTCGGTGGCGTTTAACTGATTTTCAGTAGAAGAGACTTCGCGCTTTAGGCCGGATATAGTTCGTTGCTGACGGTCCGCAAGAAGTACAAGATCTTCAGAATTTCCCATATTTACTTTTTGAGCTACGTCGATCAAACGAGCTGATTCGCGAGTGGCATCAGCACTGGCTGCACGAATGGCATCAGTATTACGTGGATCTCTTTGAATCATCTGAAAGGTAGAATCAAACTTAGCCCTGGCTATTCCATAGGTCCGAGGGGCCTTTGTTTTTGCGCCATTCTTTTCTGCTTGCTCAATATTATAGCCAGCTTGTCCTAAAGAGGTTTGCACGACCGCACGACGCTCGAGATTTCGGAAATCTTGAGTGACATCGGTACCCTTTTTGTCGGCAGGAGAAAGGTTGCCTTTTTCAATGCTGGATGTGATGTCTTCAAGTTTATCGTTTGCTTTTGACCAGTCTTTTGGAAAAAACTCATTGGCCTTTGCCGAAAGCGCTCCGCCGCGGGCATCAGTTATATCTTTTAATACGTTTTCAGAAAGTTGGGACTTTTCTTTAGCTTGATTCAGCCAAGCTCGCGAGAAGGCCACTTGTTCAAGAATTTTTTCGTTGGGCTTATCTTTTGATTTATATTTTTTGGCCTTATCAAGGGCCTCTTTGGCATCGGTAAAATTTTTAGGTGAAAGAACATCATATTGTTGGGCGCTAGCTTCACTGATCATTTGTTCGGTCTTTTGAATCTCAACAGTAGGATCCGCTCCAGACAGTTGTTGAACATTCGGTGGGGTGCTTGCGCATCCGACAGCGGCAGTAAGAGCCAGTGCTCCCAGTGCTTTTATTGATTTGGAATACATAAATGCCTCCTTAGACTGTGATTATACTTTATTGTGAACTGCTTAAAGGCTAATCCTCGGTTTTCTGTCCGTACAAGTAAAAGGAACAGAGCTAGGAGATTCTGTGTCCGCTAACATTCGGCAAGGGGGGGGATTCTTGCTCAACAGAAATATCTAGGGAAATAATTTAATTTTGCAATGTTGAAGAACAGAATACAGAAGCATCTTCTACCTCTGAAGCAACTTCTGAAGAACGCGAAAATTTCGTCATTTCCGAATGCAGAAGCAGGCTGTCTTGGGGATGAACAAATGCGGGAGTGTTCAGTCGATGGGCGGCTTTCAAGCCCTCGCTTGAAAAATCCCATGGTGCTAGGGCCCGTTGGAAAAGTTCAAGAAAATGGGATTCTAAATCTGATGGCAGCTTTTGTTGCATGGGGATTTTGTGACGACGTTTGCAATAAGCCAGAAACGTGGTCTTTAAGGACTTTAACAAATGTAAGGGGACTGAGTTCATATCTGACATGAGGTAAAAAAACTCGGATTTAAATTTCAGGTCGGTTGCGATCAGTTCTTGCAAAAAAATTTGCTGCCACAGGTTCTGTAGTTTTTGACTAAATTGAACTTGAGCTCGCGCATTGTTTGGATCTTGAAAAAAATGGTCTGCATGTATGAGATCATGAACGATAAAGCCTAAGACATCTCGACCATCTTCAACCAGAGTGCGGATCTCTTGGGACGAGACCAGCATGCTGACACAGCGCTGTCCTTGGCATTGTAAATCTAAAACTTCAGCCGGATGCGGAACGTGCGTAAGCAACTTCAAAGAGTAAGTACCCATTTGCCAACGCCATAAGCTGCGCATGACAGATGCAGGTATGGAGCGAAAACTTTTTCTGCAAACAAACGAAACAAGTGCCTCTGTTCTTTGAAAATGATGCAGTGATTTTCGGGACTGGAGTTCTTGCGGGAGGGTGGGAATAAGGAGTTCCAAAAAGTTTTGGCAAGTGAATGCAGAATTTGGTTGAGGCGGATTCACTTCAAATACCTGATGAGGGCCTCCTAAAAAATCTTTTGGCCGGCGCAGAAATGAAAAGAGACACAGGTAGATCGCTACGATGTCCCTATCCGTGATAAATTTGTCTTCCCACAAACGTAAAAATGGCTGCAAACTCAGTTGTGCCTGCGAGCTCTGTTCTAATAAAAATGTTTCATCGAGCAGTCGATGTCGGAAGCGGCCGGAGCGTAACATAATGACTTTTTACGTCGGGCTTTAACAAAAGTCTAACAATTATATCGTTGCCAACAAGCTTCGAACCCTACTTAAATAGAGGCAGGACCAAGTGCCAAAGACAGGATGTCTTGGACTGTAAATGGACTCTAAATGGATTTGGAGACTTATGAGGAAGCCTATTCTTGCATTAGCCCTCTTTTGTTTAATGCCCCTTCAGTGGGCACAGGCAGAGTATTTCACGGTCAGTGAATCCACCAAAAATATCGAATCGTCCTGGACAGAGTTCCATACCGAAAAATTAATCCTTCCACCTTGGGAGGTTTTTGAGCATGGTTTGGTCCAAATGCGAAATGAGTTGGAAAATTTTGCTTCGACAAATTTCCCCTTGTTAAATTTTGTTAGTCATCAAGGCAATTACGGCGAAACAACAGAGCGCTACAGTCGTGCGAAACATTTTGGTACTTGGATTCGTGATCCCAAGGATGGAACGTGTCTGAATACGAGGGGCACAGTTTTGGTGAGGGATTCGCTTACAAGTGTTTCCTATAGCAGTAATGGATGTACGGTGGCGATGGGACAGTGGATAGACCCCTATTCTGGCAGAACCTACTCGCGCTCTTCGGATATTCAGGTGGATCATTTTGTACCTTTGAAAAATGCCTTTATCAGCGGTGCCTCCGATTGGAATGCGAAGCGTCGATGCCTTTATGCAAACTTTTTAGGAAATGAATTCCATCTGTTGGCAGTGGCAGGTTCTGAGAATCAAAGAAAAAGTGATCGCAGCCCAGAGGGCTATATGCCTCCAAACTCGGCCTATAAGTGTCAATACTTGGCTCAGTGGATGAAAGTGAAAATGATTTGGCAGTTGAACTTTTCGCCTTCAGAAAAGGAAAGCATAGTGTCTCTGGTGCAAGAAAATCATTGCGACATCAAGCAATTCGTCTTTGCCGCAAATGACTTAGCAGGACAAAGAGACTTTATTGCAAAAAATATGGACCTTTGCAGGCGCTAATTCTGGACAGGCCGCGTACATTTCTTTTAGAATTCTAAAATGAACTACACAATAATAGAACTCCTCGGTGCGATTTTCTTTGGTTTGGCAGTTATTCATACCTTTATGGTGGGTAAGATTCTGCAATGGGCTCATCATTTTCCAAAGGAATCACTTTGGAATAATATATTTCATTTACTTGGCGAAATCGAAGCCGTCTTTGCGATTTGGGCGGCCCTCTTCATGTCCCTATTTATTGGAATTGAAGGATGGGAAAAAGCCATTGCCTATCAGAATTCTCTAGTTTTCTTAGAGCCTTTTTTTATTTTTGTTATCATGGTGGTCTGTTCCACACGCCCTATTTTAGGGTTTGCGCGTGAAGGTATTCTTATTATAAGCACACTTTTCCAAAAGATTTTTCGCACATCTGCCGTTCTGACGGATCTTTTTGTTGTTTTAGTTTTTGGACCTTTGATCGGCAGCTTTATTACTGAGCCAGCTGCGATGACAGTGACAGCCTTCATGCTTAATTCTATGTTGCACAAGCAATCCAATAAATTAATTTATGCCGTGATCGGCGTTTTATTCGTGAATGTTTCTATCGGAGGATCACTGACTCCCTTTGCGGCACCGCCCATTTTAATGGTGGCGGCTAAATGGAATTGGGATTTTGCCTTTGTCCTGTCTAACTTTGGCTGGAAGAGCACGATCGCAGTCCTTGTGAATGCATTGGGCTTGGTCTTTATTTTCCGTCGCGAGTTGACAGACAGCTGTGTGGATCTGAAGGTTGTTTCGCAACGTCTGGCGGGGGCTCAGGCGCCGATTCCCGCTCCTGTGACTATCGTGCATTTGGTGTTTTTGGTGGCGATCGTCAGCACGGCTCATTATCAGAACGCCTTTTTGGGGATATTCTTATTGTTCCTAGGGGTGGCGGCAGTTACGCAAAGATATCATGACAGTCTTCGGTTGAAGGAAAGCCTGCTGGTGTCTATGTTTTTGGGCGGTATTATTCAGTTTGGTGCCTTTCAGAAATGGTGGCTGGCGCCTTTGTTGGGCAAGATGTCGGATTTAGTATTATTTAAGGGTGCTGTGATTCTGACGGCAATTACAGATAATGCCGCATTGACCTATCTTGGTGCACAGGTTGAAGGTCTTTCGGACTCTAGTCGTTATGCATTGGTGGCGGGAGCCATTGCTGGAGGTGGCTTGACGATTATCGCGAATGCTCCCAATGCGGCCGGTTATTCAATCCTCAGTAATAAATTCCCAGGAGGTATCAGCCCATTGAAGTTGCTTATTGCGGCTTTGGCGCCAACTTCCGTGGCGATTTTTTGTTTGTGGGTCTTTTAGGCGAACTTAGTAACGGACATTAGTTGGCTAAGTTAACTAGCAAAATATTTTCTGCATCGACTTCATAAGCTTTAAGAGGTCTAAGTTGTCGATTTTATAAAAAATATTCTGACCGTCCCTACGAGCCGAGACTAAGTTCTCGGCTTTCATTTTTCCGAGGTACTGAGAAACCGAAGACTGTGAAGCGCCACAATAAGTCTCGAGTTCAGAAACTGTCTTTTCTCCTTCGCACAAACAGCATAGAATTCTAAGTCTCTGTGGGTGAGCGATAACCTTCAGAAGGCCTGCAACTGTTTCACATTGATCCGCAAGGGGAGATAGCTGTTTATTCATGTTGACATGATACATTATAATATTATAATATGTCAATATATCTTTAGCTTTAAGGTAAATGGTCAAAGTAAATGGTCAGGTAAAGATTTAGAGTAAAGATCCAACCTAGATATTAAGGAGACTTGTTATGGCCGAAAAAACAATCTTTTATCAGCTCTTTGAGCAAGAGTCCTCCACCTTCACATATCTCGTTGCAGATGCCCTTAGTCGCGAAGCTGCTCTCATTGATCCAGTCCTAGAAACTGTCGAGAGGGACTTGCAGTTGATTCGCGATCTAGACTTAAATTTAAAATATGTCTTAGACACCCATATTCACGCCGATCATATTACCGGATCTTCTGAAATTCGCAAACGCACGGGAGCGAAAACTGCGGTCAGCGAGAATGCGCAAGTTGCCTGTGCGGATATCGCACTGAAGGAGGGGCAGGAACTGACTATTGGCGCGACGACTCTTAAAGCATTTTCAACGCCTGGTCATACAGATTCTTGTATGAGTTTTGTTTGGGAAGACAAAGTTTTCACGGGCGATGCTCTTTTAATTCGTGGTTGTGGCCGAACCGACTTTCAGCAGGGGTCTGCGGATCGTCTTTATGACAGTGTCCACGGAAAACTATTTTCCTTGGCGCCGGCCATTCAAGTGTATCCGGCTCATGATTACAAAGGGCATACGCATTCTACGATCGAGTTAGAGAAAAAATTCAACCCCCGTTTGGGAGTGAGTGTAAAAAAGAGTGAATTTGTAAAGATCATGTCCGAACTTAAGTTGGCATATCCCAAAAAAATTCATGAGGCTTTGCCTGCAAATTTGGTTTGCGGGGACTTGGCTCGAAAAACATTTGTGGCAGAAATTAAAAATGGAGTTCCAGAAGTCAGTGTAAAACAAGTGCGCCAAAATTTGGGTAAAGTGCGCCTGGTAGATGTGCGCAGTGCCGAGGAATTTAACGGAGAGCTGGGACATATACCCGGAGCAGAGCTTGTGCCGCAAGGCGAGGCTCTTGAAAAGTTTCTTCAGGTTGGCGATCGACTGGAGCAATTGGTCTTTATTTGTCGAACCGGACGAAGGTCTGAGGAGGCGACTCGTTTCAGCTTACAACTCGGCTATCGTCACACGGCTAATATGGTGGGCGGTATGACAGAGTGGAATAACGACAAAGGAAATATTTATGACATCTGAATGGGGATTGGCTTTATTTGGAGGCGCTTTAATCGGTCTTGCCGTAACTCTGATGCTTTTGCTGAATGGTCGGGTCACAGGCATTAGCGGAATTCTTTACGGAGTGATCAGCTCAGGTCACAAGGGCGATCGAGCTTGGCGGTGGACGTTTTTAGGTGGCCTTTTTGCCGGAGGCTTAGTGTTGAACATCACCCATTTTTGGAGTCCTTCTGAATTGGATTTTTCGGTCGACACAATGAAGCTTATTGTCGCCGGAGGACTCGTCGGTTTCGGCACCGTTTTGGGCAGTGGCTGTACCAGCGGACATGGAGTTTGTGGTATCAGTCGATTGTCTTTTCGATCCCTGGTCGCCACACTTATTTTTATTGCGGCAGGAATTACGGCAGTCAGTTTGTTCAAGGAGTCCCTATGAAAAATATAATCACGGCTGGAGTTGTGGGCTTTTTATTTTCATTGGGCTTAGGAATTTCGGGCATGACCGACCCACGAAAAATAATCGGCTTTTTGGATGTATTTGGTGCCTGGAATCCGGCATTGATGTTTGTGATGGTTGGTGCGATCGCGGTCCATATCGTAGCTTACCCCTTGGTAAGAAAAAAAGCCCATCCTCTTTTTGATAAACAGTGGCATGTGCCCAGTCGCAATGATATCACGCCGAGTCTTCTAATCGGGGCCGTGATTTTCGGAATGGGTTGGGGACTGGCTGGCTATTGCCCAGGGCCTGCGATAGTTTCTTTGGCAAAATTCCAATCGCAGTCGCTGTTGTTCGTTGGCAGCATGGTGGGTGGGATGTTCCTATTCAAGATTTTGGATCAAAAATTTAAAATCAAGAGGTAGGTGACATGGAAATCCTCGGATATTTCTCGGCTGTTCTGATGGGCCTTTTGTTAGGCATTGTCGGCGGCGGCGGCTCTATTTTAACGGTGCCAATACTAATTTATTTTTTCGGTCAAGGACCCTTAAGCGCCACCACTGGATCACTTTTAGTTGTGGGACTGATTGCTTTTGTAGGCGCGATCCTCAGTGCAAGGAAAGGCCTCGTGGATTTTTCTCTTGGTTTGTATTTCGCAGTTCCAAGTTTTCTAGGAGTCTTCGTCGCACGCCATTATTTACTACCAGCACTGCCAGAAATCATACAGGTCGGCGATCAATCCATTTCAAAGGGCCTTGTCGTTCTTTTTAGTTTTTCCATTCTAATGTTGGCAGCAGGAAAAGCCATGATTCAAGGACCTCGAGCGCAAGAAAATATTTCTGACTCAAAAAATTCATTTTTTCAAATAGGCATCAAAGGATTTTTCGTAGGACTCGCCACGGGATTTGTAGGAGCAGGTGGAGGATTCCTTATCATCCCGGCCTTAGTTTTGTTGTTAAAGATGCCAATGAAAAAAGCCGTTGGAACATCGTTGGCAATAATAGCTGCCAGCTCCCTATTTGGTTTTTCAATCAGCGATCTCAAGGCCGCACCGCCAATGAATTTGCTCCTAACAATAGTCCTCATCGGAACAGCTGGGCTGGTCGCTGGCCATAAACTCGCTGGAAAAATCCCAGAAAAAAATCTAAAAAAAGCCTTCGGAATTTTTGTAGTCCTTATCTCAATAGCAATGCTAGCCCAGCAAACCTGGCAACAACTAAAAACCTAATGGTCTCAAACAGGTAATGCGAGGCCGAGGTGGTGTGGCGTAAAATGGCAGAAGGCTTTTTTTCGTATCAGCGCGACCCTTCGTGTTCTTCGAATAAGGGGGCCGCTTCAATTTTAGTTTCAATCACTAGCGCCTTCAGAAATTTTTTGCGATTGGCGAAATAGTAAAGTCCACCACAGATCAAGCCCAGCAGAAATCCATAGAGGTGAGCACGATAGCTGATCGACGGATCAAAAGCCGCAGCGGGAAAGAAAACTCCTAAGGCGACGCCAAGGGCACGCAAGGCGCGTTGAAAATAGGTGCGGCCTTTGTCGATCATGAAATACAGAATCAACCAGGCGCCCCCCATCCAGTAGACGACTCCTGAAATCCCGATGAGACGAACTTCTGGTGGCAAGCTTTGCAAAACTAAAGCATTGATCAGGCCACCGATAAAAATGCCAAAGAGCGGGAAAAACCAGAGGCTAAAATATCCAACTAAAAAGTATCCCATTACAAAAAATGTTAACGAGTTGGAAAGTAGATGTCCTGAGTCCGCGTGGGCAAATAAAGAAGTCCAAAGTTGATAGAAATTTTTTTGCACGAAAACTGAATTGTAAGAGGCTGGCATCCAGGAGGCGGCGTTGTGAAAGTCTTTCCAGTAAGCCACGCTAGCCGCAAATAAAGCCAAAATACTCCACGCGATAAAAACACCGGCAAAGGACCGAGGAGCTCGCGTGAGCCAAGTCGACTTTACGGATTTCACGATTTCGTAGTGCGTGTCTGCCAAAAGGACCTCCGGACTTTAAGATGAGGCCTGGACAGCTGAAGTCAATGCAAGGACGGAAAATCGATAAAAAAGGGAACCTTTCGGTTCCCTTTTCGATCTGGCTAAAATCTTGGAACCAAAAGGTTCCGAAAAACTAGTGACCAGCAGGAGCTGGAGCAGCTTCAGCAGCAGGAGCTGCAGCTTCTTTAGCGTGCTTAGCTTTTTTAGCAGCTTTTTTAGGAGCCGCAGCAGGAGCCGCAGCCGCAGCTTCGTGAGCTGGAGCCGCAGGAGCTGATTCGTTAGCTTGAGCAGCAGCACCTACGAAAGCGATAGCCATAAGGATAGTAGTGAATTTCATTGAGACCTCCAAGGTTTCAGTGTTGTTTGCCGTTATTAGCGAACTTAAAAAGGCTAACAAACACTGTTAAAGGTCTGATTAAAAACAGATTAAATATTTTTAATTTCAAAGGTAAATCGTGCACCTTTGTTCGAACTATTGGCTGCAGTGAGCTGGGCATGATGTAAAGTAGCGATTTGATTTGAAATGGCCAGACCCAGACCAAAGCCCTTGATACGAGTGTCCATACTGGTACCACGGGAAAATCTCTCAAAAATAAACGGCAATTGCTCCTCTGGAATGCCGGGGCCGCGATCTTCAACGACAAAGGTAGAGGTTTCGTCTTTCCAAATTAAGGTCAGACTGATCGTGGACTCAGGGGGCGAATACTTGATCGCATTTTCTATAATATTAAATATTAAATTATCTAAAAGATCTTTGTCACCGAGTATGGCTTGTCGGTCCCGCGCACTTTCATTTTCGATATTAAATTTAAGTCCAATATGTTTGGAT
>JBBKWD010000195.1:0-6909 GCA_037968775.1 Bdellovibrio sp. | reverse complement strand
GACTCGGATAGTATTGAAAAGTGCTTTACGACATTTTCGAAGGCATTTTCACCTAAGGTTCCTGCTTCTTGCAATCTGCCCACTTCTAAACAGGATGCCGAATATCTGCCGTCTCGCTGCGATGATCCAGTTGCTCTAATCTGCGGTCAAGGCAACACAGAGCTTGCGGCCATTAAAACTAAAGAGTTGCAAGTCGGCACGATGATTTCCGAAGCTGGGGAAAGTGCAGAGATTCAAAATTTTATTAAAAGTAATTTGCCTAAAACCCCCGTCGGGGCGATCACTCGTCGGTGTTTTGAGTTTTATCAAATCAACGACGCCAAGAATTTTGAAAAGTGCAGCGCCATGGAGCACAAATCTCTGGCGAAAAAAATGTTTACTCCAGAGAGAACACAACGCCTCCAAGATCTCTTTGCAAAAGCCAAGCGAGAAACTCTTTCCAACCTATTGTATTGGCAAGACCGTTTGGAGAATAGCCCCACTAACTCGGTAAAAAAAATTTCTTATATCAAACAAATGATCTCACGCATTTCTCGTACAGAATTGGTTTTGGGTGAAAACTCGCACGGACAAAAAGACTTTTCTTGGTCAGCGGAATACGACCCTGCGAAAAACAAGATTCACATAAACGGCATGGCCCTATTGGTAGATTCCTCACCCGAGGCACTTAAAACTATTTTGTTTCATGAGCTCGGTCACGGCGTGGGAAATGTCAGTTTCTTTTCGGCGAAGGGCGCTAGTGGTCGGCGTATCGCAAAGCCAATGGACAAAGACTTTCCGTTCTACCCCACACTGCAATGCCTTCATAGGTCCGTTGCCAGACCCGCAGACCTTGCTTGTTTTAAGAGACAATTGACCTATTGCCAACAAAATAAAAACTGCCGCTTTGATGAATCTGATTTCTACACGGATTCTTTAAAGATGTTCACTGCCAGCTATCCCAAAAATGAATTCACTACTTTTCCAGAAAATCAAAGCCGCTTCGGTGATCCCCAATTTGAGCTCTGCCAGGATGACCAAAGTGAAGAGGCATTCGCCGATTGGATGATGGTGCAATCACTTTCAAGAAACTTAAATTACAACGGTGAGATCGCTTCTGAAGAAGGTAATATCGATCATCTTCGAAAATCTTTTGCGGCGTATTGCGGTCTTCAACAAAAGCAGCAAGCCCTAAATGAATCGCAGATGCCTCGAGCTGTGCTAGATTCCCATCCCCTTTGGAAAGATCGCTTCGAAAAAATTATTTTTGCCCATCCAAATCTCAAAAGAGCCTTGGGCTGCCCTGCTGCATCTGCCCCAGATGAAACCTCTGTTGGCGCCTGTGGACTTTAGCCTGACTATCGTCAGGCACTCGCGCACGAGGCCGCCGCTAAGGCTTACCTTGCAAACGAAAGACAAAATCCAATATTCGAAAGTCGAAAGAGCCATGCTTGTCTCTACTTGGTCGTTCTCGGAGATAAGTCGAGAATCCAAGGCTATGCGGAATTCAGAATCGAGTTTAAAGTCTTAGCTTTGTCCGCCATTCGTCTTCGGGCTCACTTTTCGAGAGCTTCGCCACCTGACTTAAAAGCAAAGCTTTTCGTATGGGTTTTACCAAGTGCTGATTACAACCGGCACGTAAGCTTCGCTCCACTTCTTCGCTTAAAGCATAAGCTGTCAGGGCCCAAATTTCTCGCCGCTCAAGGTTGTTAAACCGTTCCCATTCGCGAATTCTCTCGGTCGCTGTAAAGCCATCCATAACGGGCATCTGCATATCCATAAGAATAAGATGGGGACGCTCGGCCTTCACAAGCTCCAAGGCTTCCAGACCATTCTTAGCTTCTAATATTTCATGGGCCGTGTTTTTAAAGAACGCTCGAACTAATAGTCGATTGTCATCCGTATCATCAACAATCAATATTCTTAGTGGATCCTGCGAAATTTCTGCCTCCTCAGGGAGCTCTTTAGAACTGCCACCTGCTGAGGCAGTCTGAGTGGATCGTACCATTGGAAGGTCTAAAGAGAATACGAACGTACTTCCTTCCCCCAAAGTGCTTGTCACTCCGATCTGCCCCGTCATCATATGCACTAAGCGCTTACAAATAGAAAGCCCGAGGCCAGTTCCACCGAATTTTCGCGTAATCGTAGAGTCGGCTTGCGTGAAGGGCTTAAAAAGCTGGTCGACTTTTTCTGGAGGAATTCCAATCCCCGTATCCTTTACTTCAAACAAAAGATTTCCTGGATATTGCTCTGAGATCTCTCCACTCACTCGGATCTCAATGTTTCCCGTGGGTGTAAATTTAACTGCATTTCCAACCAAATTTGAAAGCACCTGACGAATCCGAGTCGGATCACCGAGATAAGCACCGTGCACCTCTGCACCTATGGAGAAACTGAGTTTAAGCCCCTTATCTTCTGCTTGCGGACGGAACATATCAACGACTTCAGTCAAAACTTGAGTAAGATCCACCTCGACATTTTCTAAAGTTACTAAACCTGCTTCGATTTTAGAGATATCCAAAATGTCGCTTATAATATTCAATAGGTTGTGACCTGCTTTTTTGGAAAGTTCTACATAGCGCTTTTGCTCCTCGTTCAACGGCGAGTCCTCAATGAGGTCTGACATTCCGATAATAACATTCAATGGAGTTCGAATCTCATGGCTCATGTTGGCCAAGAAGTCGGATTTTGTCTGTGATGCCTTTTCTAGTTTTGCATTCAACTCCACTAAATACTGCGTTTTTTCGTCAACGACTTCTTGAATAGTGATGATTCGATTCGCTACGGTCAGTAGCAACGCACACATAAGAATAATAAAGATTAAGGTCGTTAGCAGGAATATGAACGTTTGAAAAGTATGCCCGACACGAAGCGAAGGATCTTGATGAATTGAAATTTTCCAAACACGATCGCCAACTTGAAACTCATTTGACCACTTAAAGTCGGGAATAAAATATCTTTGTCCGACATTTCGGGCATCGATAGCTGTCTTAGAGTCCATGAGCACAAAGGGCTCGCTTGAACTGACGTCCTCCACCACGAATTGATAGCTCGCATCGTTGAGCATGTTTGAAATATCGGCGAGGAGCTGATTCAAGTTCAAAACTTCAACTAAAACACCCGGTGGATTCTCCGATGCCATTAACAATAAAATTCCATTCTCACTATTGCTCAACATGGGCAATTTAATTGCAGCGGAAGCGACCATTCCCTTACTCTTAAAAGCTTTTTTAATGAGGGCTTTCGCTTCGGAATTTTTTCCAAAATCTTGCCCGAGCAAATTTTTTGCTCCCTCCAGGGGCTCAGCATATTGAACAACAAATAAATCGGGCTGATTCTCTTTAATAGGAATCCAAGCAAGAGCCTTCACTTCAGAATGCTGTGAATGCAGAATCGCAGAAAATTCCTGAAATTCCTTTGCTGTCACTCCCTTAGAGTTCGTATAGAAGCCGTGCAGGGCCGACAAAATATCATAATTAGAACTTAGGCTCTTTTTAAGTGTCACAAATGTAAACTCGGCTCGCTTAGTAAATTCCGCTGTTAACTGAATCCGTTCATTTCTATTCAGATAGTGTAAAACGAAAAGAACGAGTCCAAATGAAAGACAAATTGGAAGAAATACTTTTGTCATGGAGCTCATCCAAAGCTTTTTACTTTGCGAAGAAAACATCAAAGCCAACGGCCCGAAGATCATCCCCCCGGTCGCATCTCCGACATACCAATGCATCCAGTTATTAAGAAAATGATCAAACGGGATCTGACCAAACGCCGCCAATGCACTCACTCCAACTGTAGCGCTCACTAGCCCCGCAATCGGCCCCACCAAAATCAAAAATAGAATGATTTCCTTCTCATTATAAAATCGTCGTGGGAATTTAATAAGCTGAATTACTATTTTGGCTCCAAACAATACAGCCAATGTATTTCCAAACCCTACGCTGATTGCCACACCCAGAGCCGCCGTACTTCCTAGATTTTGAAGGGTGATAAGGGTGCCCCCCAAGAAAACACCTGGCCACAGCCTGATACCAAACAAAAGAAGGGCGGCAATACTGATGCCCATAGGAGGCCATACCAGCGAGGCATAGCCAGGAGGCAAGGCGAATAGTCCCCCTAGAAATCCGGAGGAATAGTAAACGATACCTAGCAATAGGCACTGTAAGGCCCACGACTTCTGAATCAGTTTGTACATATCTTAAGATTATCGCTCCTAAATTTAGGAAACAAAGTATAAGTAAGGGACACTGCGGAGCAATTTATCTAACTGATATCTGGCAGACTTTGGAGAGCGCGTTCGCGATTCTCCTGTGGCGCGACACAATAGCCCTCCAGACTGCCCCGGTCCACGCTTGGATCAATCCTGAGATTCAAGTCTGTACCCCAGCGAAGGAACAGCGATTATTTTGCCCTGAAATTTTTGGATTTTTCTTTTTAAATAGTTTATCTGTGAATCCACATTGCGAGAAGTAACCTCGGTGTCGCCCCAAATTTCACTGAGACACTTTTCACGAGTGACCAAGTTATTTTTGGCGATCACAAGAAGCTTTAAGATATCAAACTGTTTCGGAGTCAGACTGATCTCTTCCGTATCGACAAAAACTTGTCGCGACAAAAGATTCATAGTCAGATTTCCAGCGTGAATTTCCGCCAGTATTTCAGGCTCCTTTTCGGATAAACGAGCTTTGATTCTTAAAATCAACTCGCGGACATGAAAGGGCTTTGAAATAAAGTCATCAGCACCGGTCTCAAAGGCTTTAATGCGTTCATCAATAGTTGCGGCGCCGGAAACAAAAATAATCGGAGTCTTTCGGCTTGTCTCGCTCTCTCTTACGAGTCGGCAGACATCCACACCTAACAAACCCGGCATTTTATAATCTAGCAAAATTAGATCTGGCTTCTTTTCGTTTATCAGCTGAACGGCTTGAGTGCTATCTGAGGTGTAAGAACAATCATAGTTGGAGCTAAGAATTTCTGCCAAAAGCCGACAGCTCTCTTCGTAATCATCTACGATAACAATCTTCTTTGTGCTCAAACTATCACCTCGTGCCGGGGGAACACTAAACATTTGCATATTTGAAAGCTACATCTTTTAACCACTCAAAGACAAGCGCTAGTTGGTCTAGTTTTACATCCCTTTAAACTTGATGTTCTTAGCACCTAGAATCTTTTTTAGCTGCTCCCTCTTGTCGCCCTGTATTTCAATCAGTGCTTGCTTGGCCCCAAACAGGTAAGTCCCACCGGTTCCACACTTCGCTTTCAATTCTTTTGTGAGGTCTTTGAGATAGTCTTCATTGCGCGGAAAGCCATCCAATACCGTCACAGTTTTTCCACCGCGTCCGTTTTTTTCTAATCTAAAAATCACGGTGAACTTAGATTCTTCGACTTTGTCCTGTTTCACACAAACACAATCATCTCGCAGTTTTCTGCAAACTGGACAGTGAAGCGCATCTTTGGGATCTGTACTATAAACAAGGCGAAAATTACTCATGAATTTGAACTCTCCGTATTTGAAGGATTCGGAGACGGCTCCTCGCCTAACTTATGCTGAGTATACTCCTTGCCGTCAAATCGAAACAACTGCGGCGACTCATCCATCACTGTTGCCAAATTTACAGGGCGCTTCCAAAGCTTAAAAACATTTTTCAAGGTCTCACTCATATAATCAGGCTGCATATCAATACCCTCATGCAAATGAGTCAATAACAACTCACCCCGATTTTCGAAGTTGGCGTCTTCAATGCGAATGATCGGTTGACCAAAGTTCGTCATGTGAAAAAGTAACTGTGCCTTGATGGCTTTGAAATCTTTGGTATCGACTTCAAACTTCTGAGTTTTTTTGTTGAACTTATAAACGAAGAGCTTGTTGCGAACACAAAAGTCTTCGCTTAGAAATTGATCGATGAAGGTGACGTCATTGCAGACCTTTCGAACTTCAAAAATCTTTTCGCGTCCCAAAAGGGTCTTCTTGTTCCAATTCTTCTTTTCGCGAACGTCATCACACTCTTCCCACTCTCGTCCGAACTGACCTTTATTCCAGCGCTCTTCGATGTCGCGGAAAAGTTCAATTCCGACCTTATAGGGATTGTATCCATTCGGCGCCATTGCCATCGTTCCACTGTGGTGATCGGCAAAATCAATGATCTCGGAATCATTTAGTATTTTGGTCGTCATCAATCGCGAATGCCAGTACGACGCCCACCCCTCATTCATGGTCTTGGTCATACCCTGGGGCGCAAAATAGTAAGCCTCATCACGAATAATCGACAACACATCCTGCTGCCAATCAGCAAGAGGTGCGTGATGAATCATGAAATTCAGAACGTCTTTTTCTGGTTCTTGCGGGAAACGTTGCGATTTTGCAAGAGCCTCCCCTTCCGCCTTTATCCTTTGTTCTTTGACATAAGATGGAGGATTTATGTAATCACGCATGTAAGATTTGTCGACGCGCAAAAGATAGTTCGCTTCTTGCGAAGATCCAGAGTTAGGTGCCGAGTTAAGCACAGACTTTTCCACATAAGGACTATAACGATCGATTAAATTTTCTAAACTCAGACAAACATCGATGAAGTTTTCAACTGTGTCATAACCATGTCGATCCATATATCGGCGAATGCGTGTGGCATGATTGGCCATCTGATCCATCATCTTGCGATCTGTTTTAGAGAACCAAATATTATTCTTAAAGAAATCGCAATGTCCGTAGACATGGGCCATCACAAGTTTTTGGTCCATCATCCCATTGCCTTCCATCAAGTAGGCATAACAAGGATCTGTGTTAATCACCATTTCATAGATCTTAGAAAGACCGTATTCATAACTCTTAGAAAGATGTTCGTACTCCATTCCGAACTTCCAGTGAGGATAACGAACCGGAAATCCGCCGTAGGCCGCGAACTGACTGATTTGATCATAAGTGATCAGCTCAAAGAT
>JBBKWD010000194.1:0-16983 GCA_037968775.1 Bdellovibrio sp. | reverse complement strand
GCGAGCGCCCAGGCCGATCGGCTGAACGCCTAAGTCCTGTCCTTTGGCAATCAGGGCTTCCCAGAGGGGAGCTGCTCCCGCCGCATCGACAAACACTTCGCAGCCTTTTTCACCGGTATAGCCCGTCGTAGCCACAAGAATGTTGTGATTTTCGAACTTCCCAGCTTGAACAGTAAAAGGCTTCATTTCACTCACTTTAAAACCCATCACGCGGTCACAGAGTTCCAAAGCCTTGGGGCCTTGAATGGCGATCTGACCCCAGTGATCACTTTCATCTGTGATATCGGCGCCCTTATTGTGTTTGGTCATCCAGGCAAAGTCTTTGTCTTTGTTTGAAGCATTCACGCAGGCCAAATAGTCGGCATCTTTCACCAAGCAATAAACGATGATATCGTCCACCAAGCCGCCCTGATCATTCGGAAGCAAAGAATACTGAGCTTCCCCGGCATTGAGTTTTGCGACGTCATTGGTGGTCAGCCACTCTAAGGTTTCCAGAGCTTTAGGGCCTTTAAAGCGAACTTCTCCCATGTGGGAGACGTCGAAAAGACCTACGTTCGTGCGAACATTGTCGTGTTCTTCGCGCAGGCCTTTGTATTGAACGGGCATGTACCAGCCGGCGAAATCAACCATGCGGGCACCAGATTTTTCATGGAGAGGAGCTAAAGGAGTCTTTTTCATGGGCGCATAATCTCTTTTGGATGGACAATCAGTCAACGGAGAATCTATTTTGCCGACGTGTTCAAACTTTCACCGCGTATTCAGCTTATTTTCGATCAGCTCCTGCCCGGAGAGCCCGTATGGGACTTTTGTTGCGACCATGGCTATTTGGGACTAGCAGCCTATCGCAGCGGTAAGTTCTCAGAAGTTCACTTCGTTGATCGTGTGCCGCATATCATGCAGTCCCTGCAGGCGCGCTTTCATCACAAGCACTACAAAGACGAATACACCGTAAAAGCTTACTTTCACACCTTGAGTGGGGAGCAGGTGCAGTTGCCTCTGCGGGGCACTGTTGTTATCAGTGGGGTCGGGTCGCATACGATTCTGGATATTCTAAAGGATAAGGACTTAACCGCTAATAGACGAATCGTCTTGGTTCCTCAGAAAGACGAAGAGTTTCTGCTTGAATCATTACAAGTAAATGCGGCTTTGCGGCAGACTCATTCATTACAAAAACACCTCTTAGTTACCGAAAAAAAGCGGGAGCGAACATTACTAGTATTCGATAAAATGACGCACTCCGAACAGCTAGATTAAAAGTCTGTAAGAATGTGAACAAAATATTGATTAACAGGTGCCCTGCAAATAATTGTGTCGTTATGCAAGAAACAAATAAATTTTCGGATTTTCGACAGTTCCTTGAAGATGAGTTGGCTCGTCGTAGCCAAAATTATCCTCGTTATTCACTTCGTGCTTTTGCGCGCCATTTGGAAGTGGACTCGTCCTTCTTGTCCAAAATTCTAAATGGTAAGCGAACTGTCACAATGCGGACTATTCGCATGTTCGGAGAACGTTTGAATTTGACCACTGAAGAGCTCCAACGCTTTGGTGAGTTCAGTCGCGAGCGTAAAATGAAACGTAAACTTGAGCGTTTGTTGGATAAAATGCCAACGGAAGATCGCGAGCAATCAACAATTTCTATCAATGTTGATGAAGCTCGTTTGGATCAAGCAAAAGACATGATTAAAAATTTCCGCCGTGACCTTGCGACCTTTTTGGACGCATCAGGAACGCAGCCAGGAAAAACTTATCAGATTTCTTTGTCTATGTTCCCAGTTGCGGGTTTTCATAACGAAGTAAACGGTTAGTTTCTTATTAACAGTGATTTAGTTGAAAGACCTCTGCTTGCAGAGGTCTTTTTTTGTTTCAACGAAGCTTAAAGTGCTCCACAATAGGCTATGCGTATTTTTTCTCTATCGTTTTTAACCCTACTATTTGCACTTACCTCCATTGGAGCAGAAAAGCCTGTCATTAGAGTTCTAGCGCCCGAGTTTGAAGGATTCGCGAATCCCAATGGGACGGGTGTTATCGTGGAGGCGGGTAAGACGGTATTTAAGCGAATGGGTTTAAGTATAGATTTAAAAGTGGACACTCCCTTGCGGACTGTAAAAATGTTTTTTGAAAAAAAATCGGACTGTTTTTTAGGCGGGAGTCTGCAGCTTTTTCGAGATTACGGAATGGAGCCTCCCGAATCCGACTTAGTAGAGTCAGATTTTTTCTATGTGGGACGTTTTACCTTGTTGGCTTTAAAGAAGAATCAAATACAAGGTTTGAAGGCCGTGCGTGGAAAACGGGTTGGTGTCTTCTCCTTTGAAAAAGCGCTTTTCAAAAAGAACTTTCCCTATCCCGTGCAAATTCAAGAAATCAAAACTAGAGAGCAAGGCTATATGCTTTTGACGTCCAAGCGAATCGATTTCTTTTTTGACACTTTTCCTTTAGTGCCGAAATATTTTGAGCAAGTGAGTTTTTCCGAAAGCATGGTCTTGTATCGTGCGCGACATCGCATTATTTGCCATAAGGGCAGTGCTCCCGCAGAGCGGTTGACGGAATTAGATCAAGAGATCCACAAGTTAAAGACCTCGGGGGGGCTCAGCGCGATCTTGACTAAGTACTATGGATCAAACCAATTACGCCATATTAAAATCAACGAGTAAAAACCTAAGAAATAATTTTGAGTTCTTGATTCAAGCGCAGTTCGTTTGACACTTTTGGAGTATCGCCGGGTAACTCAACCAAAACGCCTCGCGGAATTTCTTGGCGCAAATCATTTTTGTGCAGCCAAGCCAGAAATTCGCGATCTGATCCTCTGCAAATCAACTGGCGATCTTTACCTTTTTCTTTCAATCGATCCCCCACGATACGGGCGGCCGCCAGTGTCGGTGGCTTCGTCTTACGCATCAACAGATAACTCATAGTCAGCGTGCGATTGCGCATTGGTAAATTCTCTTCCAACTTTAAAAACCAATTGGGCGCTTGGAAATGAATGCGATCATGACACCAGTCTGTTTTAGACTGACTCAGCAAGGGGCAGGCCCCTTCGTGAGTGCAAGGTGCCCAGACATGAAAGCCTTTTTCCAAAAGCTTTTGGCGCAGTTCTAAAAGTTTGCGCCCATCTTGTTGGGTCGAGGGTTCTAGAATCATAACGGCTTCACATTGCTCTGCCCAAGCGGGCAGCTCTTTGAGCTCAGTGAGAGAGTATGAAAAGACCGCCATCGTTTTTGTCGGTTGCAAAAGTTCTTGGCCGGTGATGGATTTCAACCAATCCGTTTTCTGAAAGTGGAGAAAGTGCTGACGGATGATTTCAGCAGGTTGGTTGGCTTTTTCCACCAAGGTAAAGTGAAAGTTTTTTTCTTCTGCTAGGACCAAAGATGCGGTCGCCAGGCCGGCACCAAAATCCACAACACGTTCAAGTCCTGAAAAGAAACCTCGGTTGTGGGCTTCAGTTGCCACAGACTTCATGCGCGCCATATTCAAAGGCAAATAATAACAAAGGTAGGCAATCTGCGCCCAGCTCTCGTTCCAAGGGGTCGACTTGTCGGGATTTTGTATAAAATAATCTGAAAGGCGCAAAACACTTTGGGCCAATTCTTTTGAGCTGTCCAAGGTCAACTTATGACTGGCGAGGCCTTCATGAATACAGTTTTCAATTTTCGATGAGATAGAATAATTTCTGTTCACTAGATGCCCGCCAATTTTTCAATTACTTCATCGACCAAGATTGTTTTCATACAAGTTTCAGGAGTGACATCAGGTGAGCCCATGAGCACCTGTACACGAGGCCCACGAGCAGCCCAGCGCTTCGGGTGCTGCACGCGCAGAGGTGAATAGAGCCCAATGGTCAGAGTTCCTAGTGAGGCTGCTAAATGGGAGACACCGGTGCTGGGTGCCACCACAGCTTTGGCGTTTTCCAAAATAGTTAAGAGTTCCGAGGCAGAAAGCAGACTTTGCAAACAAACAACTCGAGAAGCCCCTTGAAATCGTTGTTTGATTTCCGAAAGCCATTCTTCGTCGGCAGGGGTTCCTGTTAAGACGATCTGAACATTGCGAGAGATCTTTTCGATCAAAGAAATATAATTTTCAACAGGCCAGTTCAAGGCTGAACCCGCCATGCCAGGATGGACAACGACATAATCCTTTGGGTTCAAGTGATATTTATCAAGCAGCCCTTCATTTTCAGGCGCCTTTAATTTTAGAATCGGCGTTTCTACTTTAGCTCCTTGATAATCTAGGGCGTAAGCTAAAAGTTCCAAATTATAGTCCGCTTCATGCTGGGTAGAGCGATTGCGTTTCTGACGAAGTCCACGACTCAGGAATAAAAAACTATGCCATTGGGAAAGCACTCCCGCGCGAACGGGAACCCGCTCGATCCAAAGGGCAAAATTCACCCACCAAGGTGCCTGAAAACTAACAGCTACATCGGGTTTGAATTCGCGAATAAAAAGCCGTAATTTTGGCAGGGATTCACGCCAAGAGTCTTTTTTTAGCTCTGTATAGTTTCGTGGGGGCACGGCATGGTCGGGAACAAAACCCATGCCTTTTGCAATCACCCAGCGGGACTCATTGCCGGACTCAAGGGGTGCCTGATCAACACATAGGGTGGAAATCAGGTCTCCGATTTTATCTAAGCGAATGAGTAAAACATTTTTGGGTGTTGCGATTAGCGGTACTCCTCGATGGAAGGACAAGAGCAAACTAAATTGCGATCGCCATAAGCATTATCAACCCGGCCGACGCTGGGCCAAAATTTATTGGTACGCAACCAGCTTAAGGGATAAACGGCTGC
Source organism: Bdellovibrio sp. (assembly GCA_037968775.1). GTDB lineage: Bacteria > Bdellovibrionota > Bdellovibrionia > Bdellovibrionales > Bdellovibrionaceae > Bdellovibrio. The sequence continues at coordinate 12,203 of JBBKWD010000194.1, read as the reverse complement.
TTCGCGAGAATAAGGATGATTCCATTCGGCCTTCATCATCATCTGCGCGGTGTGCGGAGCATTGCGGAGGGCATTGTTTTCTTTATCCATTTTCCCGGATTCAATCTCAGAAATTTCAGAGCGAATGGCGATCATCGCATCAACGAAACGATCGATTTCATGTTTTGATTCAGATTCTGTCGGCTCGATCATCAAGGTTCCTGCAACGGGGAAGCTCATGGTCGGTGCGTGGAAGCCATAGTCGATCAAACGCTTGGCAACGTCACTAACGTCAATGCCCGAACTCTTTTTAAGTTCACGCACATCGACGATACATTCGTGGGCGACAAAACCACTTTTGCCTTTGTACAAAACTGGGAAGTGGTCATTCAAACGTTTGGCAATATAGTTAGCACTGAGGATACTGACCAAAGTGGCCTTCTTAAGTCCTTCAGCCCCCATCATGGTGATGTAAGCCCACGAGATTGGTAAAATGCTGGCCGATCCCCAAGGAGCTGAGGTCGTAGCTGTAATTCCATTTTTAGGGCCTGCTTCTGGAACCAACGAATGGGTTGGCAAAAATTCTTTCAAGTGTGCACCTACGCCGATAGGGCCCACGCCCGGTCCGCCACCACCGTGAGGAATCGAGAAGGTTTTATGTAAGTTCATATGTGAAACATCCGGACCAAAAGTTCCAGGACGACAAACACCCACAAGGGCATTCATGTTCGCGCCATCCATATACACTTGTCCGCCATTAGCGTGAACAATTTGGCAGATCTCAGTGATGCCCTCTTCAAACACACCATGGGTCGAAGGGTAGGTGATCATCAAGCAGGCAAGGTTGTCTTTGTGCAGCTCTGCCTTTTGTTTTAAGTCAGCGATAGTCACATTTCCGAACTCATCACAGTTCACGACAACCACTTCCATGCCTGCCATCGCAGCTGAAGCCGGGTTGGTGCCGTGAGCTGAAGACGGAATCAAGCAGATATTGCGATGACCTTCGTTGCGTGAACGATGATATTTACGAATGACCAAAAGGCCTGCGTACTCACCTTGAGAGCCGGCGTTCGGTTGCAAGCTCACGGCGGCAAAGCCAGTGATGTCACAAAGTTTTTTCTCGAGATCATGAATCATCTCAATCAAGCCCACGGCTTGTGCAACAGGCGCAAAGGGATGCAGCTTGCTGATCTCCGGCCAAGAGACGGGCACGAGCTCTGTCGTGGCATTGAGTTTCATGGTGCAAGAACCCAGTGGGATCATCGAGTGAGTCAACGTGAGGTCTTTGTTCTGAAGATGGTGAATATAACGTAAGAGTTCTGTTTCACTGTGGTGAGTGTTAAACACCTCATGAGTCATATAGGTAGATTTACGCAAAAGATGTGCAGGCAATGAAGATTTAAAGTCGGCATCGAGACTCGCAAAATCAAAACCAGCAGCAGTGCCCCCGTTGAAGGCAGCCCAGATCTGTTCCACATCCGAAGTATCAGCGGTTTCATTCAATGAAATTGTCAGCTTATTTTTAGCTAAGGGGCGGAAGTTCATTCCCATTTTCTCGGCCTGTGCCAAAACTGCAGAAGCTTTGTCCGTTGTGATTGAAACAGTGTCAAAGAAAGGACCGGCCGCGACTGTGAGGCCGAGTTTTTGTAAACCCGCAGCCATCACGCCAGTCAGGCGCTCGATACGTTGAGCGATTCTTTTAAGACCTTTTGGTCCATGATAAACCGCATACATCGAAGCAATATTCGCGAGCAAAACTTGCGCCGTGCAAATATTGGAAGTCGCTTTTTCACGGCGAATATGTTGTTCACGAGTTTGCAAAGCCAAACGCAAGGCGGGCTTTCCTTGAGAATCAATGCTGATGCCGACCAATCGACCCGGCATCAAGCGTTTGAAAGAATCCTTTGTTGCCATGAAACCCGCATGAGGCCCTCCGAAACCGAGCGGTACACCAAACCGTTGAGAATTTCCGACAACGATATCCGCACCCCACTCACCGGGGGCCGCGATCATAGTTAAAGCCAGCAGGTCAGCAGAGGCCACAACCATTGTACCTTTATCATGATAATTTTTAGTAGTCGCTGCGAGGTCTTCGATCAAACCCTGTGTATTCGGGTACTGGAAAAATGCTGCAAAAACAGGTTTTGCAAAATCATAAGTCATAGGATCCGCAATAATCATTTCGAAACCCAAAGGCTCTGCGCGAGTTCCCAATACTGCTATCACATGAGGATGCATTTCAGGAGAAACCACAAAAGCATTGGATTTATTTTTACACAAAGAGTGCGCCATAAACATGGCTTCAGCCGCCGCCGTGCCTTCATCCAGCAATGAGGCGTTAGAGATTTCCATCTTTGTCAATTCCGTCACCATAGTTTGAAAATTCAAAATAGCTTCCAACCGACCTTGAGCGATCTCAGCCTGGTAAGGTGTGTAAGCTGTGTACCACACTGGGTTTTCAAAAACGTTTCTTTGAATAGTCGTTGGCGTGATGGTGTCGTGATAGCCCATGCCGATATAAGACTTATAAACTTTATTTTTTGAAACCATGCCTTTGAGGTGATTCAGCAAACCGAATTCAGAAATGCCGGGGCCGACATCATTAAACTTATGATCCTGATTGCGAATTTGCGCAGGAATAATTTTATCAGCCATCTGTTCAAGCGAAGTGAAGCCAAGAGTTTTTAACATCTCTTGGATATCCGCATCGCGAGGACCAATATGGCGGGAAGTGAATTCGTTACGTGGAGACAAATCTTGAATACTCATAATCACCTCAGGTGGGCGGAAAGACATTGCAGATAGAGATAGCAGCCAGTGTTCTAACATAGGCTCGAAAGCAGATAAAGAAAGGCTTCGAAAGATCCCGCAGTTTGGGCAGCGAGCTAATGCAAGGCGCCAAGGGGGCATTCTAGTAGAAGTGCTAAGAATTTGCACGAATCCGCTGGCCTCGGCGGAATACCAGGGCGGCCAGCAGGCAAAATCCAAACCCACCCAAGCTCACAGCGGGCCATTTTCCCCAGGACCATAAAAGAGACCCGACAAATGAGCCCACACTGCCGCCACAAAAATAGAAAAAAACATAGATTGTGCTTAGGCGACTGCGGGCTTCGTGATTGAACTCAAAAATACGGGACTGGTTGGAAATATGGGCGACTTGAATCCCCATATCCAGAATAAGAACACCTATAATGATTCCTAGGGCAGAGGTTGCAGAAACGGCCAGTAAGAGGAAGGCTGCCATTGTTGCATAAAGTCCCAACCGAATGGTGGCGGCAAAACCTTGGAGGTCGGCATAGCGACCGGCCAAAGGGGCGGCCAAGGCACCGATCATTCCCAAAGCTCCAAAGAACCCAATGGTCTGAGGTGAATAAGAAAAGGGCTCTGATTCTAAAAGAAAAGTCAGCGTGGTCCAAAAGGCCGTGAAGGATCCGCAAAGAATGGCACCCATGGCTGCGGCTTCCCGCATAACACCCCAATCTCTGAAAAGGTGAACAATCGATCGCATCAGTTGGGGATAGGTGCCTTTAAATGTGGGCTCTGATGTCGGCAAAGCAAAAGGAATAAGAACCATTAAGATCAAACTGCAGCAGCCCGCAAAAATGAAAGCACTTTGCCACCCCAAGTGTTCGCCAAAAATTCCTGCCAAGGTGCGCGCAAGCAAGGAGCCCACTAAAATTCCAGACAAAACAATGCCGACGACTCGTCCTCGCTCGTTCGGACGGGCTAGGTTGGCAGAAAAAGGAATCAGGACAGAACCCGAAACATTGAAAAAGCCCATCAAAAAACTGAGACCGCAAAGGGCGAAGTAGTTCGGGCTTAAAGAAATACCGATAGCAAAAAGTCCCCCACAGGCAAGACTGCCGCGCAAGAGTTTTCGTCTTTCAATCATATCGCCAAGAGGAACCAAAAATAAAATGCCGAGGGCATAGCCAACCAAAGTCAAAGAGGGGACTAAAGAGATCGCCTCATGGGTGACCTGAAAGTGGCGAGATAGAATTCCTAAAAGAGGTTGATTGTAATAGAGATTTCCTGTGACCAAGGCGCAGGTGAGAAACATAAAAAATACTTGAAAGCGAGTGAGCCCTTTTTCCATGGCCCACAGGTTTATCTGAACAAAATGTGAGACTCAATAGGTGAAGGTGAAAAAGCGAAATATAAAAGCCATACTGGGGCGGGCATCACTCCAACTCGATCAGTAATGAGTGCCGTTCCTACCAAAAATAGTAGGCGGCGACAGCACTTCGTTGGGTTTTAGTTGTGGGTAAATTTAGAAAATCCAAAAAACAGTGCGACTCCGTTTTCGAAAAGTTCCGTGTTTTTGCGAATATTTAAGACTCAAGCGGGAGTTCTGAGAGGGTACTCTCAAAACTCCATGGTAGGGCTGAGTTCCTTGGGTGAAAGTACTTTGCTCTGAATCGCACGATGCGATTCAGAGAGGCCGCACAGGATGGACAGATCACTTAAGAACCGAAAACAGCTGTATCGGCACGATAGCTACCCACATCTAAAATCCGATTGCCTCTGAAACGAGTGCCCAACATTGGCAACTTTTGCCGTCTCGAAATGAGACTTCAACGCATAAAGAGCCACGCGGTCCAAATAGACGAAAATCGAGTGGCTCGCTTCTTGTATATAAATCAGCATGGGTAAAAGAAAAGCGGTTCTTATTAAATTCATTATTATTTTCATAAGCTTCGTTGGGGTTCGTGCTGCTATGGCGGCAAACGGTGCCCCCAGTCAGAAGGTAGCTGTCACTGGGCAAGCAAAAAAAATGGAAGTCAGACGCAATAAGCAAAGCTCATTTGCCTCCAAAAAACTTATGGAAGGCATGAAGCTCAAAAGCGGAACCGAAAGCGGTGGCGGAGGTGGTGACTATAATGTCATTGAGTTCCTGACATTGAGTCGCGAACTCATCAGCTGGCTTGAAATCTCTAAAGTTTTTTCACATGAGGAGATTGGCCGTATTGTAAAAACTGTAAACTCTCTTGAAGCCACTCTGAATGGTGCCGAACCTGCCAGACTTCAATTCGTCGAAAAGAAAATATTCGATCAAAATGGTACGCCGAAGGCTGCCTACTTTGACTCAGAATTGAAAACCATTTGGGTTCAACGCGAACTTTGGATGGTCGCGAGTAAAAGGGAGAGATATAGTCTCGTGATGATCGAGATTATAGGAGCTTCCGGCCTTCAAAATCGCTACTCGCAGGTTACGAAGTTTTCAAATTTTCGTTCGGCCAATGGCAAGAAGTGCCAACAGTTCGGTAATATCGTGGAGTCTATTCACTACGACCGAATTCGAGAGGGTCAAATGGCTCCAGAGACCATCGAGCGCGAGTCCGCTCTTCATAAATACGCCGAAGCCGTATGTGTAGAAATTCAAGAAACGGAAAGTCTGTACCTTGTGTTCTCGTACTTCCCAGTCGTCAGCGGGTTCCGCGAGGGTGACCTTCTGGAAATCGTCAGTGTCTACCTAAAATAGGATAGTTATTCTTTCATAAGATTGAACACATCCATCGTATAGCAATAGAGGACCTCATCACTGTCTGATTCTTTGATGGTCGCTCGCACATCTTGAATTGCTGACAGAAACACCTCTCTCACCTTTTCAATACTCTTCTGGGAACACGTAACGACTCCAGAATAATGCAAATCCAAAGGATTAACGCCATCCAAGGATTGAAGCGACCTTACTCGCCAATTGGTATGGTGCTGATTAATAAAGGGCGAGCTCTTATCTAGAAACAGATTAACTTCGCCGGGTAAGTACTCTTCACCGCGTTTTTTTAAAATTCCTATATCCACCAAAAATTCTAGAGTCTCATTTACAGTCATTTGTGGAAGCTGCAGCGCTTGTGCAATTTGCTCTTTGTTTTTAACTGCATGTAAGGAAACACAAACATGGGTCGCAGCATAATGCCAAGAACTGTAGTATTTTGCTTGATGAACCTCCGAAAGAGTACGACCGATCTCGATACGATTCTTGAGTTGCAGCTTTTCCTCCTTCTGTTTTTTAAGTTCCTCTTTGAAGTAGGTTTTTAACTCTGACGTCCCAGCCCTCGCCAATAAAACAAGATTGAGAAAGTACTTTGATTCAGATGGAGTGTGTCCTAAAAACTTGTTGGTTGCTTGGGCCTGTTCAAGGCTTAAGTCGTTCATACCTCCTAAAACCTTCGACAAATACCCGGCATGGCAGCCTATGGAGGTGGCCAGCTTGTGCTTCTGCCCTTTGTTCGTTTGAGCCCTCTTTTCGAGGGTCATGTGCAGATAGTCCCGATAATCTTCAAAATCTAAGACTTTGTTTTTACTCACTTTATTTCCTTTATTGAGTTTTGCTCAATAAAATATAGCATTTTTGAGCAATTTACTCTAGAGGAATCTGGGGTGTTGCGTTATCTTGCTGCTCGAACCTAAATGGTGACCAACACAAGGAGTTTAAGTATGAATAAAATTGTTACTGCCGCAGCCCTTCTATTGATGACCTCTACAGCACAGGCTGGCCAATGCCGGGTTGATGGCCATCTTGCCAGCCAAAAACCCATTATTTTTGAGTCCAATCTGCGCGGGCTAAAAGACGCCAGTGCGGAAACCTTATTGCAAAGAGCAGCAGGTGCTGCATGCACGGAAGTGGAAGAGTTAGGTTCTGTGATTGTGGTTAGAGCCTATTGGTCCGCAGTCTCTGGTCCTGATGAGGGTAAACTGGTGCAAGTCATACAGATAATCAGTAAATAAAATTAGCTAAAGCCCTCGGGTAAGGTCTGGGGGCAAGAGAGTCTTCCGGTCTTATCTACTCGAGAGGCCATTCGATAAACATCCAAATAGTTATGACCGGTCGTTGTCGACTCAAGCTTTTGCAACGGTTGTTCTATTTTGAGACGGTGCTTAACTTCTATCTATGTGACAAACAATTTTCTGATGTTGTCCGGCCAAATCAAATACGTGAGTCTCTGGTGGGGAGATGAAATTGCACTTCTTGCTGTTAGGGAGTTTCTATGAGTTTCCAATGGGTGCAAATTGTCGAGGCAACACTATCTGAGCTAAATGGCTTGCGGATGTCCCTATTAATTGAGCCCGAAGATCGCCAGGATCAAAAGCAGCTTTTTTATATCCAAGTGCTAGTCGCTTACTTTCGACAAGACGCCAATGAAATACAGCAACTAATCCAAAAGTTTCAACATTTATTAAGCGATGATCGTGCTCTCTTAGTTTTGGCGCAGCTGCGGGCGGCACTGAAGTCAAATTCTCAGTCACAAACGGAAGAGTTTAACTATTGGATCGCAAAATTTCCTCCGGAGGCCGAAAGCCTTCTCAAGGCAGAGTTTTGGTTTATTCAAGCCCACAGGGCACAGATTTCTAAGGATTTCGCAAGAGCAGAAGATTGTTTCATTCAAGCAGCCGCTTTTTACGAAGATGGACGAGCCCATCGCAAGGCCTTGCGCGCTTCCTTTTCGGCAGTTGCTAGTTATTCCTGTTTGAAACCCGAGGCCCGGCTTTTCTCTGAGTATCATGTCTTGTTTCAAAAGGGACTTGAAGTTCGCGATTATCAAACTGCGGGAGCCGCTTTATTGAATATCTCTCGAGAGTTTCAACGACTCGACTCACTATCCTTGGCGTTGGAATATGCCAATCAAGCCCTTGAACTCTATATCAAGCATAATTTTGGTGCGCGTGAGCATGGCCTGACCTTGACCCATCGTAGCCAACTGCTTTTTCAAATGGGGCGGCAGATAGAGGCAACTAAAGATCTGCAAGTGGCAGCGACAGTCATAAATGCCGAAGTTCAGTCATCTGTGCAGTCCCTTGCTGAGAAATATCAAGTTTCTGTAAATACCATAAATTCGGAACTGAGTTTACCAACGTGGGAAGAACGCAAGCTGGATCCCAGTACTCTCAAGGGGCTAGGCCGCTTAGAGTCTCAAATGATAGAGATTCTGAGTCGGGGACCGACCACGAAGTTTGATCTCATTCAAATACTCTATTTTGAAAATATTGATTTTGAATTTAAAGAAGGTCGTTTTAAAAATCTACTATTTCGACTACGGCAACGTTTTCCCGGTTTGATCGTATTTCAAAATGACATGTATTCTATTTCTGATCCACATGCTTTGCCATTGCAAATTCAAAGGAAGCCGTCATGATTGTGCGTCTTTTTTTTGCAACGGGTGTTTTTTTATTGGGACTTGCAGCTACGGCGCAAATGAGGCCCCCTCTGGGCGTATGTCCCTTAACTTCAGAGAACACGACGGAGAGAGCTATTCTCTTAAATCCAAAGGTTTGGTCCTTGTGTGAAATGGATGAGTTAAAATCGTATCGAACTTTCCTGAAATTTTCCTCTCGAGCTGAAAAATCTGATCATGGTGTCCCGCAATCCGATCAGCTGCTTAGTACACTTGACAGTGCTTACTTGGCGGATCGTGACGGAATTGTATCTGTGTCGTCAGTTCTCGAAGATGTTACTGATGGTAAGAGCTATCGAGTTTCAGGGCTGGGCTCGATTATTTTAACAGGTCAGAGAGATTCCATTTCACGGGTAACGAAAGAGAATTTGCTGCAAGGGCGGTACTTTGTTTTAACAGCCGGACATATCAGTATGGGGGCTGATCTGACAGTGAAAATGTCAGATGGCTACCGGCTGCCAATTCGAAATCTATTTCATCTTCAAAACTTAGATCTTTCGCTGATTGAAATCGATATTGAACGCTCGCGGCTCTATGTTTTCCCTTTTGCATATTTTGTGAAAGCGGAGAGTGCAGATATTCTTGTGTCTCATCTCTTAAAGCCAGTGAGGTACGGTTTGCCAGAGGCTTACCTTGAGCCCGTAGCAGAGACGTTTTCAAAAGCTGAGTATAAGGTCATAGCCAGTGAAGGCCTCAACGGTATGATGTTGAGTCAGCGTACGGCTACGGGGGTTGTGATTCCGACATGGGTCCCAGACAAAAATATTCCAAGGCAAGATTTCGCCCCGGAGTTTAATTTAGATCGTAAGGTACTAGCCGATGACCTGAGTATCCCGATGGCCTTTCCTCGAGGTCTCAGTGGGGCGCCCTTGGTGATCGGTCGTGCCTATGAGCATCGTGACCAACACAATCTCGCAGGCGTTTTAACCTTGGTGAGAGATCAGACTAGCGGGAAGCCATCAACAGTATCAGCCACCACAAAGCGAATTTACGAATTTGTAAAAAAAGTTCTTCAGAATGCACCGACGGTAAAAGAAAAGTCTTCTTGGCATCTTATGCAGGGTCGCTTTGTCCAGTGGACAGGAACGAGTCTAGATCTTTACCTCAAATCCGGGCCTATCGGAAATGGCGTTGTCATCGACGGTCGCCTAGGATCCGAGGATACCCAGGGGCCCTTGAGTTTAGAAAGGGAATTGCTGAATCAAAAGGTCCGTCCTGCGAATGTCGAAAAGATTCTTCATCGTCTTAAGAAAATAGAATTCAATGAAAAAGGACTGCCGCGATACTCGCTGCCAAGTCGACTAGAGCAAGGCATCCAACTCAAAATCAAGTAGTTTGGCTATGTCATCAGCTTTTCTGAGATTGACACTTTCGCTCTATATCTGCCCATATTCTATTTGTTCCATATCGTGGGCTCATTTTACTTGCTGATGAAATGAGCCCCATTAGCTTGGTGTCTAAACTCTAGACAAACTTTTCATGAGACCTATCTCGACCTACCTGTCGTTTGTTCTGTTCCCCGGATACATTGTGTTTGCCCTCATAAACACCTTTTCCAGGAGAATGGATATGAACCTTAAGCTTTCCCTATTTTTTAGCCTTGCAGTTAGTTTGGCAAGTCCCCCGGTTGTCGCTCTTGAGACCTTTAAGAATCACGCGGCCGATTCTCAATTGATCGGATCAGATGCGGCATGGTCAGTTTGCACCTTCCGAGAGGTCCCATCTGTTTCAGCTGTTTTGCAGTGGGGCAGTCTTGTGGAAGCTCCGGAATCTGCCTATGACAATGAGTACGCGATTTCCCAGCACCCTTCATTTCTAAGCGAGGCTCGTGTTGTTGGGGTATTTAAATTTGAAAACTTTGACCGTAATTTGCCGGTTATAAATTCACCGAAACCTCAGATTGGTCTTCAGATTCTTTCGCAGACGCCCGCAAAAAAAACCTCCCTTGAAGGGGTTCGTGGTGTTCGTTATTCACTTCAGGTGATGGTGACGTCAAACACGGTTCCCTTGATAAATACGGAGCAAACCGAAGATGGAGCGAAAGTAAATTCACGACGTCGCGGGCAAAGAGAGTCCTTGAATCAGTCCATCCAAAAGTTTTCAAAGAATGGAGTTTTGAATATGAGCTGCGAAAACTATTATTTTACGTTCAGTATGCCTCACTAAATCTAACCAAAAGGATATTAATATGAAAAAAATTATGAATGTTGTATTGTTGACCCTATTGTTGCCTCAAATTTCACTTGCGGCGTTTCTCCATGATAGCTCCGATCAAAGCAATGACCCTGAGCCTCGATCAGACTTCCGTTGTGCCTACTCGGTCAGCCAGATGAGTTGCTCGGCATCGGGGGAAGACTATTATCGCGCGGCCTGCGTGGCCTATGTCGACGCCCAGTTGAAAGACGGGCAACGCGAATTGCTCATCGCCAAGTCTAAGATTTCAGGGGGCTTATATGATGGTGGCGTCGGCGGTATCATCAATGTGTTTTACATATTCAGCGGAACTGCTTGGCTGGAGTCAGCTACTAAAGCCAGTCAGATGAGACGAGAAGTAAAGAGGGATCTCCAGGTCTACCTTAAGCATCTTCCTCGCTGCAAAGTGAGCCGATGAGTAATTCGAGAGCTGTTGGGCATCCAAAGTTCCGGAGCATAGGGTGAGATGAACAAAAAGGGCATCTACAAAATAGATGCCCTAAAGCTATGAATTGGGGAAAAACTACTTACCTGAATCTGGAGACTGTAAGTGTCTTTTGAAGAACTCGAGGATATGCCCAATTTGCAGAACCTGGTTCTCTCGTTTTTCAGCTCCGTGGCCTTCGTCTGCGAACAGGACCAACGAGGATGGGATGTTTTTCTTTTCGAGAGTCTTCTGAATTTGCAGGGCTTCTCCAGCTGGGACGCGGGGGTCGTTGGCTCCTTGTATGATCATCAAAGGCGATTTTACTTTATCAATATGGGTGATGGGTGAAAGCTCAATCAAGGCGTCACGGTCTTTTTCAAGGTCCCCGTATTCAGCCATGCGCAGACCACGACGATAAGAGGCCGTGTTTTGCAGGAATGTGACCAAGTTGCTCATGCCCACGTTGGAAACACCAGCATCATAGGTGCCTGCAAACTTAGTCATGGCATACAGTGTGGCGTAGCCGCCATAACTTCCGCCCATGACGCCAACAAGTGGAGACTTGCCGTCTTTTTTCCAGTTGGCTTTTATATAGGTCGCGCAGTCTTGGATATCGGTGATGACTTTAAGGCGCTTGCTTTGATCGTCAGCGTGCAACCAGGTTTTTCCATAGCCATCGCTGCCGCGCACATTGGGATCGACAAAAATAAATCCGTTGTCGACATAGATTTGCGACCAGGTGCTAAACCCAGGATTGCTTTGGCCTTCGGGGCCGCCGTGAAAGTGAACGATGACAGGACATAGTTCCTTTTCACACTGAGGTGGACGACGGACAAACATAGGAATTTTTGTGCCGTCCTGTGCAGGATAGAACTCCAGTTTGGCAGGTACGAATTTTTTGAGGTCCACACCTGGGGCACTAGGATAAACCCATTGGAAAAGTTTTTTCGTGCTCCAGTTATAGGAGTAACTCATGCGCGGGGATTGTGGCGTCGACACGCTGAACATGGTGACTTGTCCATCGCGAGTTGTCGATCCCGCGAAAACATGATCTGCACCTTTGAAATTTGGTAAGGATTGCTTTTTGTAGGTGGTGGCGCTTAAAGCATAAACCTTGGCATAGGCTTGCTCGTTTGTGCTGACTAAAATTCGTTGACGCTTGTGATCTAACTCAAGACCCGTGATGTCGCCGTCTTTAACTGCGAAGATCTCTTCCCACTTTTTGTCTTTTGATTTTTCGGTAAAAAGATACAGACGTTTAAAATCATTAAACTTTGACGTAACAACTAAGATATCTTTTTCATTTTTGGCGTAAACGGCCGTGTAGTCTTCGTTTTCACCTTGACCAAAAAGCGGAGTGAGTTTTTTGGATTTCAGATTGAATTCAAAATACTCGACATGGGAATTGCTCAAGTACTGCGCCATCA
>JBBKWD010000193.1:0-3756 GCA_037968775.1 Bdellovibrio sp. | reverse complement strand
TTTCTATCCCTCAACAAGGCTAACGCCATTTTAAGGGGCAGATTCACGGCCTTCTCACTCTCTACTTCTTCTCCCAAATGGAATTGATCGAGCAGAATGTGGTTGTTCCCTCTTATCTTTCCATCAACGAGACTGTATTTAGAATCAAGGAACAACTTACCCTTGCTAATTTCATAGCCAGCAAACCGGACTGAATAAGGCGTAAAAGTCGTCATTTCAATATTCTGAAAGCTCATTCCCACATCAAAGCTGGATGTCTTTTTCCCAGGAATATAAAATCCCTTTCCCTTAAACCTCCCATGGTCTTCGACTTTTCCGGCCAAAGCGATAATTACTTTCTCCGACACCTGATCTTGCAAGGGACCGATAGAGCCTTCGAGTTCGTCGAACTGAGCGAAAAACTGTGGACTGATTTGCTCATCTCTATAGGACATCGCACTCTTGGAGATCAAAACACTTGAAATCAAAATACTAGAAGCTTGATTTGAAGAGGACTTTTTAGCCGGGATTCGGGAGACCTCCGCTGTTGTCGAGTTTCCTGCAGATTCCATTTCCCGGTCTTGTTTCAAGACAGACTTATAATTCATCGTGCCGTCTTTTCTTAACACCACCTCTGTTCGTAAACCTTCAACAATAACCTCACTGATGCTTAAGTCCATTGGCTTGGTATTGAGTTTCAACTGCTTAAGTTTAATTTCGTGAACAGATAGAACAGGCTTTTCAAAATCTTTTTGCGTGATGTTGAGCTTATTCACTCTTCCATCACCCTCAATTTTGAAACGTCCCTGACTGTAAATAAGCTGTCCATTAAAGTCCAAATTGCCATTTTCCAAAATCAAATAGGTTTTTTCAGAAAGATAGGCTGTCAAAAACTCTAATGGCACTTCTTCAAGATCGAATTTCATATCCACAAATGCTGGCCTTAACTGAAAGTCGCCATAGATACCGATGCGCCCCCTTTCGCCAAAAAATATCTGTAAACGCTTTAAATCCGCAGTTTTACCCAATGAAGTGCTAACACTGTTTGCCACTAAACTCACGGGCCCCAGGGAGACGTCCACCGGAATGGGTCGGGTATAATCAAAAAAATCTACGCCACTCTTGTGAATCCTAAGTTTCTCAATAATTAATTTCCACGGTTCTGCATCTGTCTCGCTCTCATCTGGGGGACGCTCGGCGATTTCCCAATTTGTCGTGCCCTCTTTATCAACTTGAAAAACAACTTGTGTCGATTCCACAGACAAAGACTCAAACCGCAGCTCTCTTTGAAATAAAGACGGCAAGGATAAATTGAACAAAAGTTTTTGGGCCACAAGGCGAAATTTGTTATTGGAATCAGAGCCAGCTTCTGGAATTTTAAGACCTTCAAGGATCAGCTCAAAAGTAAAAGGGTTAAACGATATCTTCTGTATTTGCGGCTCTGAACCTAGTCTAAATCTAACGATTTCTTTCCCCTGCCACTCAAAGATTTTGGGTGCCACAAAGAAGCCCATTAGGCCATACAGTCCAAAAACAGTAATGCACGCGAGTATCATTTTTTTTGCAAATGGCATCTCTAATTGTCCTTTTTGACGAGTCTATAGCTAAAACCACCGAACCCTCAGAGTTTAGGTTACTCGCCGAAAAATCGCCATGGACTTTGACCGGATACATGAGAATTCATAGACATGAAGTGGAACTTTTGTTGAATGTCACAGGCGATAAACAAACAATTATTCCAGAGCCAAGAGGCTGACGAAATGGATATGCCTTCTATACCCGCGTCAGTCATCTTGCAGCTTTTTTTACTTCAAAACCCTTTCCCTTTAGGAGATAAGTTTGCTGTTCACTTCAAGCTCGATGCGACTGAAAAGAAAACCGACTGTCGTATGAAAAAGACTAGGAACTATAAAAGGGCTTTTCAAAAAGCCCCCCACCAGGAGCACTAAATGAGGCGTTATTTACCACAGCCCCTCCCCGCTCGGGGCAGCGTCGCCCTTGAGATTGGATAAATCTGTATTGAGGTTGCCCGTCATATTCAGAAGATCTGTGAGACTGAATAACTCAGGCTACTCTTTTGGAAAAGCAGGTGCTTCTTTGTGGCCTTGTTTAATTTCTTTGCGACTTTCTTTATGATCATTACGGCCCCCCCGGACTCTCGCAGCCTAGTTACTTACAAATCTCGCGACGTCTTTTACGAAATTATCGAGGTCTTTTAATTTTGGTATAAACGTTCTATCGGTTTTTTGGAGGAGTGAGTCTTCATGGGCAGAAACAAAAATGACCGGAGTGTTCTTAAACTTTACTGGATATTGTTTTTCGAAGGCCTCTAAAAACTCGGGGCCATTCATACCATCCATCTCATAATCAAGTAGGATCAAATTAATTTCTTTGAGGTCTTTTAAAACTATTAATGCTTCTTTGCCACCTAAGGCCGTGTAAACTTGATATCCCGCTCGAGTTAGGATGATGTCTTCAAGAACAAGAATTTCTTTATCATCATCTATCGCCAGAATAGTTTTCTTCATTCTCTTTCTTTCTGCAAAAAAGCTCGAGAATCAAGTGGTAGAGTCACGGTAAAGACAGTGCCTCTTTCCAGATCACTAGTGATACCAACATTTCCACCATGTGCTTCAGTAACCCCCCGAACCAGGGTCAAGCCGATGCCCCAACCTTTTCGGCCACTGCCTTGGGCGCTCTGACTTCTGCGAAACTGCTGAAAAATAGACTTGAGATCCGCGGGAATAATGATCTCGCCTCGGTTCTGAACTTCGATTGACACCTGCTTCGCTGCTTGAGCCAAAGTCAGGTTAATGGGAGTATCTGGCAAGCCATACTTTACGGCATTACTACACAGGTTTTCTATGATCCTGCGAACGCCCTCTTTATCCCAATAACCATCAAGACTATCAGATGCCCTTAGTACAAAACGATTTCCGTGAACGATTGAGAGTTCATCTAAAGTATTTCGCGCTAATGCAGTGAGATTCAAGGCTTCAATATTCAGTGGAAATTTCTCGCCGCTGCGAATACGATTTGCATCTAAGAGATCGCTGATCATCTGATCAACCCGATTCATATTAAAGACAATCCGAGCAGCCAGAGATTGAGTTGACTCTGGAATACCGGGTTCTTGTTGAATCAGCTGCGCACTTATTTTCGCCGCCGACAAGGGCGTGCGCAGATCATGACTGAGTAAGGACACAAACTTTTCGCGCAGCTCCCGCTCTAGCTCCAGGCCCGTAACCGATGCTTCCGAAAGTGAGAGCTTAGCAGAGCTTTCTAAAGATTCTTTACTTCTGAGTTCGCGCTCGAACTGAACACGATAATATCGGTCAATGGCAATTGCTACGAGATCTGAGAGGGAATCAACGAATGCAAGATCCTTTTCGCCCAGAACTATCGCGCCCTCCAACTGCAAGATACCAAAAGCTGGCAACCTATCGACAAACAAAGGTAAGGCAATATAGCTCTTATTCGTAGATATATTGGCCACGGGAGACTGAAGGTGAGTCAGCTCTTGGGACGAGACCTCGCTGGATAGCAGCTCCGCAGAATCATTCACGTTGGCGCCCGTGAGATAAACAAAGGACTCTTTCGAACTGTCTATCGCTCGATCAATTTGGTCCGTCCCCACATTTTCTGCATTCCACATAGCTGTCTTGACAGTCGAGCCTCTTTTTTCAATCAGAACTGCCGTTACAAATGGAAAAGAGGTGGCACACAAATCAAGAAGTTTCGGAAAAGAAGTTTCAACACTTTCGAAAGTGGAAAGCA
>JBBKWD010000192.1:0-7852 GCA_037968775.1 Bdellovibrio sp. | reverse complement strand
CTTGGATGTCTCTCTTTTCTTTAAGCCAAAACCATGCCCAAAGAATTAGTAGAATCATTCCAATCAGATATCCCAAATTAACCGCCGATGTCCCTAAGTAGCTCAGAGAGGCAAAATTTCGATGCCCCGACAAAAAGGGGCATCGATCAATTTTTAGACAATCCAAAGCTCCCCCAGTTCAATTAAGTGACTCAGCAGGCGGCTCACTTTTTGTACTGTTGTCACTAGTGATGAAGCTTCGGACGGTTCTCCTCATTTTATCGTTCTTTTTTTCGGTTGTGGCGACTGCCCAAACTGCGAAGGCTTTGTCTGCATCAAACTGCCTGTCTTACAAAGACACTCAGGCCATTCTTTCGCAAATACAGCTTAAAATGATAAAGACCCTTTCTCGTAAAGACCTTTGCGACTCAGGCTCTCGCACCTATCAAACTTTGAGTGTTTTAATGATTCTGAAAAACTTGAAGCTTTCCGATGAGCCGCTTGTGGAGCGCTACAATCAAAACATACTTGGGACAGACTTCTGGGGCTACCTGACAAAACGAATTCAAACTATTAAAGAAGTTTCTGGAGATGACCCAGAGTGCGCCAGTGGAGCCTTGGCCCATGTCGATCAGGACGCGGAGCCCAACACAGCCTTGGTTTGCCCTCAATTTTTTGATAAGGCCTACTCAGAGTACGAACGCGCCACAGTCTTGTTGCATGAAGCTCGGCACACAGAAGGATTTCCCCATGTTATGTGTATGGCCGGAAGTAAGGTCGGCAGGTCGGGCGGCTGCGATGAGCGTATCGAAGACCGCGGCGCCTATGCCGTAAACACTGAGGCCACTGCCAAAACAGTCTTGCGGGGACTAAATGTTTCTGAAGCAGAACGAAAGAAATTACGCACTCATTTGTTAACCTATCTGGATTCATTTAATGAGCCCGTGGGTAAAATTGGGAATGAGGCCATTTATTTAGTCAGTCAAGATGGTAAAAAGGCCTATTTCTTTGATGGTGTTTCCCTTCGTCCAACTCGCCTGATTTCGGACACTCGTTTGGTCAGCCGATCCTTGAGCCTAATTGCGGTACCTTTGGACAAAAATGATGGATATGGAGTTGATGCTTTTAACAAAAACTTATCGCCTTCCGTCACCGAAGGGGACTGTATTCTTAGCTACAACAAACTCCCCGTCAAAGACCGCCGACCTCTGATTGAAATTGTCGTGGACCGCCAATACTCTGCCTGTATTTACGAAAACAGTATCATGGGCAAAATCACTCCCGAAGGCGGAGAAGATAGTCGTGTCCAGCTGCCCGCCGCCATTCAATCAATTTATACGGGTGACGAACTCGGTGGCAATACACCCGACTCTTTTTTTGTTAAAACTACGGACCAAGTTTTCTATCGAGTGCGCTTTACTCCTGAAAACACTTTTGAAGTCTCCTCCGCGCCAGACACTTCTGAGAGATTTGCCAAACTTTTTTTCTTTAATAATGATTTAACCGGTCTTTCCGATGACGGCTTTCTGATGTTGAAAAATTTTGATACCGAGACCTGGAATGTGTATCCGGGGCTAGAAGGTCTTCGCTTTAAATCAACAACTAGGCCCTTCTTATGGAGTCAAGATTTGGTAGACAAATTATGACTCGCTTTTTTCTAGCCATGCTTATTTTTATCTTCACTCACTCCGCCTTCGCCGTACGCGGAGGCCAGGTTGCGAACTCTGGAGAATTGCCTTCAACAATAGCTATCGCCGCGCTGAGGCCCGATGGCAGCTTTCGAACTTTTTGTTCAGGTACGCTGATAAATTCCCACACCGTTCTAACAGCTGCGCACTGCCATGGAGATTCTCTTGCGCAAGAGGCTTATATTGTATTTTCATTAGACCTTCACAAACCCGACCTTATTGCTTTTCCGATTCTATCCTGGAAGTTACACGAAAAATGGGATGATGCCACCGTCGATGAGAGGGATCCC
Organism: Bdellovibrio sp.; assembly: GCA_037968775.1. Lineage (GTDB taxonomy): Bacteria > Bdellovibrionota > Bdellovibrionia > Bdellovibrionales > Bdellovibrionaceae > Bdellovibrio. The sequence continues at coordinate 5,895 of JBBKWD010000192.1, read as the reverse complement.
CGCGATACCCATGATATTGCCTTAGCAACTTTTTCCGGGCCCCTCCCATCGACACATGTACCGGCTTCACTTGTCACCGACGATTCATTTGTAAAACGAGGATCTAGAATTGGAATTGCTGGATATGGATTTGAATTTGAGTCCTTAGCCCCGGGCGATGATGGATGGCCAGAAATGCCCTCAGGAGAAGGTGTCCTTCGCACGACGGTAGTTGAAATAGAAGATCCCGATTTTTCTGCAACTGAAATGCTCGCTCTAGAAGTGGGCCAGGGGTCGGCCTCGGCGGACTCCGGCGGCTCTGCATTTATTCAATTCCGGGGACAACTGTCACTCTGGGGCGTTATCTCACGGGGTCTACCTGGGCAAGATGGTGTTTACACCCGCGTCAGCCTTTTCATTGACTGGATTCGTAAGCATACCACACCCAAGACTAAAATTTCAGAATGAGACAGCGTCCCTACAAAAACTCACTTCAAGAGCGTCCTTGCGGGTTTTAGTTGTGGATAACGAGAGAACAAGAAGTACTCTACGACTCTTCAGACAGGCCGCACAGGATGGCAACTATGCATTAAGAACCGAGAGCAGCTGATTTTGCATGTAACTTACCCACAGCTAAAACCCGAGAGCCAAAACTCGTGGTCGCCTAAAAGTGCCATGTTGTAAACACCCTGAACATATTTTAGATCTATAAGCAATCCCGGAGGCACCTCGCCGGGAACACCTCTTGCACAACTGGAACTCATGATATTTAGCATGCGGTATGCGATCATTTTAATCACATTGACGGGCGTCCTTGATTGGGCCCATGCCGATTCTACTTGCGATGGTCTGCTCGCAGGATCAGGACTTGCCCGGAATCTAAGTCGCCTAGAATTAGATTTCGATCACAAGTTTTTCGAAAGTACTGGCGTTTCACTTAAAACATTTGTTCAGGCCGCTGAGAAAAGTCCTCCTTTCAAACATGCGGTGCGCTACTTTAAAAACGAAGAGTTTCAAGTGGCCATGTTTCGCCCCGAGGAAGCCCGTCGATCGTTCATGAAAAATGGAATTACAAATGTCCACCAATCCAAAAAGACAAAAGCATCAGCGGGAGAACGAAGCATCGACAGGTACATCCAGACTCGCATCAACGTAGAAGCAGGTCTTGTCGGAATGCCTCCGGAAAGTTACGCTGCAACATCGGCAACGGATCGGCCGAAATACGCCCTTCTGCGTATGAATCCGCGCGATACAGATGGAAGTTACGATCACTTTGCTTCGGCTTACGGTGACGATGTCTTTATTTTTAAAAAAAATCGTATTCGTTCAAGAACGACTTTTGCGTTGGGCGATTCTATCGACAAGGCTGCTACCATTCATGGAGTGGATTCAGATTTTTTCGGTTTTACCCCGCAAACATGGGACGGAGGGTTGATTCCATGGAGTGCACGCGAGATTCTCGCGATAGAGGCGGGATCCAATCTTAAGGCCTCAAAAGAAGGCGATACGCCGGTGCAAATTTTCCTCGCTACCGAGTATGATTTAAAACTCAAACAAGACTTTTTGAAAATGATTGATCCGGTGCTAGCCAAATATTCTCGCCTGGAAGTTCCAGGTTTTTATGACAAATCAAAGAGCGTTGTTGCAAACGGCGCAAAATATGTCGAAGCCCAGATATTTGGCGAATTGAAAGCGGAAGATATTGAAGCCTTTGAGTTCACAAACACTCCACCGTCCGCAAGTTTTGTTAAGTTTCTGAAATCCCACGCCATCAAAATCTATGACGCCCGCAGACACCCAACTGCCGAATACGTCGTTCCGAAATAAAATCTAAGCGAAGCGAAGCACAGTACAGGTTTTGTTTTTCAAGTTACAGAGCCCCCGGGTTCATAGAGCAACTACAAGAACTGAGCGCCACCGATTGGGCGCGATAGCTACCCATAACTAAAACCATAAGCCCAAAGTATCGAATGAACACGAAGCCTATATTCGCTCGAACCTAACAACTGCCATCAGCGAGGGACTTAACAATCAGATCCGGGTTCTGAAGGCCATGGCCTACAGCTACACCAACGAGGAATCATTCATGCTCAAGATACCTCAAAGGTGTGGTTTCCTAAATTCAAGACATACCCCGGCTCTATTCAAATATAGCAGTATTGGCAAGAAAGCGACCCACAGCTAAAACCCGAGAGGCCTCCTTTGTCAGTGACAATATTTGTCGTTATTTTCCCAGTTAGACAGACCTGTCAAATCCCATTCGCGGTTTAGTTGAGCTCGACTTGCATGCCTTTCGCAATAGAAAGCACTGAGAACCTTGAATACGATGGCGTATCAATTTGATACACAGGGGAGCTATATGAAGTACACGAACTTAAAACTCACTGGTTATAGACTTGCAATTCTATCGTGCTCGATCTTTATGATCTCTTGCACAAAGGAAGTCCCATATAAACAAGAGTTCAAGGAAAAGATTCACAGCAAAGATCTTTTTTCTTCTAAAACAAATAAAAATCAGCCCGCCGAATTTATTTACGCTCCATCGTCAACACTGACGAATCATGACGATATCGGCGCCGCAGGTGCCATTCCATACTGGCAGGGACAAGAGAAAATCGTAACCTTTCGCTTTACGGAAAGCTCCCTGCAAGCCATCGAAGTCGACAATGAGGCGCGCCTAAAAAACAACGACACAAATCAAAAGATCGTCTTTGAAATTCCAATCGAAAACGTAGACTTCCGTTGCGCAAAAGATCGTTATGGAAAGTGCACCAATCAAGAAGAAGAGAATCGTGAACTTACTTGGGATAAAAAATCTCAATTCAAACCTCATTTTGAAAGTTTGAAAACCGTCGCAATTAATCTTTTACCTATTGAAATGGATCAGGTGTTTGGCAGCTCCTGTTTTACTGAGGCGTCGTCTCGCTTCATGAACTACGAGCTTTCCGAGGACGCTCTAAATATTCAAGTTGAAAAGTCCTTCACCGGAGACCTGACTTGTCTTGAAAAAAAGGGCATTCAAATCGGCAGCCTGGGTGACTTGCAGTCGCAGATCGTCTATCAATACTCCTTTGCGCGATTGGATAAGTTGGCTTCTCCTGATTACAAAACCGTTTCTTATCCCAATCACGATGAGGGAATTTTTGGATTTTTCTCTACGGATGTCCGTCAATATGATGTCGCCTATAACCGCCTGGAAAAAATGAAGCTTCAATATTTGAATCGCTGGAATCCCCAGCGCAAAGTCATTAACTACTATTTAACTGATAATTTTAATAAGCCGGAGTTTGCAGCTTTAAAGAAAGCTACACAAATAGCCTTTGATAAGGTCAATGCGGGACTCGCCTCTGCCGGTGTGGACTTATCTTTGGCTTTGAAGGATCCAGAAAATAAGGCGCCAGGTGACGTTCGAAATAACATGATCATTTTAGTAGAAGATCCCGTGGTTTCGGGGCCTCTGGGATATGGCCCTTCGGTCGTGAATCCACGTACCGGTGAAATCTTGAGTGCTCGCACAGCTATGTACTATGGAAATCTTCTAACTGGAATCAAACGCACTTATGACGAAGTCGTAACTGAATTACGTAACTCTAAAGAAGCTGCGGCTCCTCTTAAGGGTTTAGCTTTAGCAGATGATCTCAGTGAAATGCGGATTTCTCCAGAACTTGAAGAGCAGACTTCCGCTGCAATTTCGGAGCAAAAATCGAACTTGAACAAAATTTTCTCAAAAGCCTCATATTTTGAAAAAAATCGCGAAAAGAAACCACTGGGAAAAGCTGAAAACTATCAAAAGTCTTCCGCTTTGAATTTTAAAAATATGACTAAACGCCAATTTGAGAAGGCCACCTTACTGTCTGACAAAAAATCTATGGCTAAAGATATTTTAGGAGCCATGTCTAAAAATTGCACTTACCCGTCTGACCTCTTCAATTTTAACGAAGCAGTTAAAAAGGGTCTTCAAGGACAGCTCGGTTCAGAATTGAAGTACTGGAAGGATCTGAACGAACAAGAAAAAACCAAAGTTATCGCTTTGATTGCCCCGGAAATTTGGGTTCCAACCTTGGCGCATGAGCTAGGTCATAATCTGGGGCTCCGCCATAACTTCGCCGGATCTGAAGACAAAGATAATTTTTATAATGCGACCGAATTGAATGCCATGGGCGTTCATCACAAAATTCCCTATAGCTCAGTTATGGACTATGGCTACAGTGAACTCAATAGCCTCCCGACTATGGGAAAATATGATATTGCGGCCCTGCGCTTTGGCTACGGTCGACAAGTAGAAACTAAAGAAGGTACGATGGTATCTCTGACCTCCAGCCTTTCAGAGATGCTTTCAAACAAGAAGCTTCACTATTACAGTGATGACAATTTGACTACCGAAGAAAAGATCAAGGCTGCGAGTACGGCGCCTTCTCCGTCGGTCACTTTAAAAGAATTTTCGTACTGCACAGATGAGCATGTCGATGTCAATCCGAACTGCAAACGTTTTGACGAGGGCACTTCGATTTCAGAAATCGTTGATTTTATGGCTAAGTCTTACGAGGACCTTTATACCTATCGCAACTTCAGAAATGGACGTGAGAATTTTAGCAAGATGTCCGATGGAGCCGTTGCTGATGCTGTTCGGTCACGATTTTCTTATATGCGTGCAGCAATGGAACGATACGAAGCACTTAAATACAAATTTAGTATCTCTGATGATGATGGTGCTTGGACTAAATATCCGTTTATGAAAGACCTTAAGGAAGCTGCGACAAAATCTGGTCAGTTCTTTCTAAAGGTTTTGAAAACTCCAGATGTTCATTGTGCCTTGGCCCGCAAAGCCAATCCACAGCTCATTGTCGGGTTTGAAGAGCTGGCGGTCATGAATCCTCAAGCTGTCAGTTGCTTCAAAAACGTCGAACTAAAAGATGACTATATCGTCGTCGGTCAAATTGGAAAGGCCTTTAACGACAAGAAAGATCCTTCTTCAGAAAATAATTACGCCGACCAAATTGATATTCGCGGTGTCTATATTGATAAAATTGTCGCTGCCGAAATGTTGTTCAAGCGTCGCACGGGAAATCTACTTTTTGACGCGTATGAAGACAACTATACCGATCTACCGGATCTTGAAATGGAGATCATGCCGACTCTGCAAGCATTGTTTATGAATCAATCCCAGGTTGAATCCGTGCTGCGCAATGAAAATGGGCAAAAGATTGGGACCTACAATTTAAAGAACCGCGTCTTCAGTCCGCCTGCAGAGCAAAACTCTCGGTTCTTGGCTCATTGGATTGATATCCCCTTGGATGCGGATGTCGCCAAACGATTGGGAATACCGATGCGCAATTTGAGTCTGCAAGAGGTCTTACTGAACATCATGCAGAATACGATGGGTAAAACATCTTCACGACCTAAAAGCGATATCTCATTTATGGAAATGTTCAATGTTGTGAAAACAAGCACTGCTTATCAAATTGACTCCAAGGCGGGTGTTGAATCCCGTGACGTCAGCGGAATCCGCATGATCGCGATGAGAGGAAATATTTTTGCTGGCATGTCCATCGACAACGCCAATAGTTTTGATCTTTTAAGAAGACTAGACGACGAGAAGATCGCAAAACTTTATCACGAGGCCCTCACGGCAGAGAAAAATGCCGGCACGAAAGGCGAAGTTGTGTATAAGGATTCGGCCTTTGGAGATGAATATCACAAAATCGAAGCTCGTTTTGTGAGATCCTTTAGCAAAAATGAACTTCAAGGTGAATTGGCCGCTTATTTACTGATGCTATTGCCCGCTTCAAATGCGCAATACTAGATGAGGACGTCCGCCCCGGAAGACTGGGCGGAACTTTCATCCGAGCGACGCGCCCCAGTTAGAAAATGTCACCTGGCACCTTTTTGGGTGCCTTTTTTTAGTGGGCTTCGTCC
>JBBKWD010000191.1:0-26530 GCA_037968775.1 Bdellovibrio sp. | reverse complement strand
TCCTGAGACAATGCGAATTCTTCTGACCGGTTACACAGATCTTGATTCGATCATCATGGCGGTGAACAAGGGGCAGATTTTCCGCTACCTGACCAAGCCGTGGGATCCGGTGGATCTGGAAAACACTGTGGACCGCGCTATTGAGCGCTTTGAAGTGGGCCAGGAACTTAAAACCAAGAATGTGGATTTAGCTCAAGCCCTCGAAGAACTCAAAAGTTTAGACGTTGCGAAGTCAAATTTTATGATTTTGATCAATCATGAACTTAAGACGCCACTGACTTCTATCTTGAGTTTTAGTTCCTTGCTAGCAGAATCAAGTCTCGTTCCCGAAGATAAACTGATGGTGAATAGAATCTTACGAAGCGCTGAGCGCTTGAAGGCTCTAGTCGAAGACGTCTTGTTGGTCGTTCGCGCGGAAACCAATCAACTCAAGATTGATCGCCAAAAAGTTTCGTTCGCGCCTTTTGATGATGGGTTTCCAAGAGACCTCGTGGAATTACTGCAAAAGAAAAATCAAAAAGTTGTCAACAAGCTGTCACCTGATTTTGTGGATGCCGATGTGCGCTTGATTAAGCAAATCATGTTGCGCTTGATTCATAACGCCGCCAAGTTTGGCCAAGAAGGCAGCGAAATTATCGTTGAGATCAAAGAGGCCGGCGGCCACTTGCGCTTTATGGTCGAAGACAAAGGCACCCAAATACCCGCCAGTGTCGTCGACAAAATCATGCGCCCTTTTTACGTAGACGAGGACGTCATGCACCACTCAAGTGGCACGGGCCTAGGACTCACAATTTGCCAAGCCATCCTCAAGTCCCACAACTCGTACCTCCAATTCCAAAACACAAAAGAAGGCGTCCAAGTCTACTTCGATCTCCCTTTGGCCTGAAAAGAACCTGGTACCTTTCAGCCTTCCTCCGGGCCGCCGTCCGAGCCTCGAACTTATCAGCCACCGATCCCCGCCCCAGGAAATTCCAGCAAATTGCATTTCAAACAGAGTATGAAAACACTTCTCTACTCCCTCTTGTCTATTTGCATCTTCCAAACCTCGCTGGCTGCGGACCTCGTTGTTGAATTAGGCGGCACACAACTCGTGCCGCTGCATGGTCACTCACAAGTGTGGGTGCAAGATCGGAAGGTTTTAGCGGCAGAAGCATCCGGTTCCAATTTGCGTTTAAAAGGTCTGCGCGAAGGCAGCTCTTCTTTAAAGGTCGGTCCGCAAACTTACCAAGTTCAAGTGATTCAAGCTGAAAAGGCCGCGGCATTTACGGAGCTCAACAACCAACTCAAAAATTTGGTGGGCCTAAAGGCAAAACTGGATCGCAGCCGGCTGGTCGTGAGCGGACGCCTGTACCGATGGGAGGACTGGCAGACACTGGCAACACTTCTCAAAGACTCTCAAGTATCCTACGTCATGAAAGCGGAATTAAGCCAAACTTTACAAGAAAAAGTCCAAGCCCACATTCGAGAACAGATCGAAAAAGCTCATTTACCGCCGCAAACATTGATCTTTGAACCTGAACCCGAAATTCGCGTGATGGCTTCGGAAATGATCTTGAAACGTTATGAACAGCTCTTGAGATCCTATGGCATTCAAGTCACGAAGGACGAAAGCAGTTTAGAAATCGCTCCGACTGTAAAAGTCGAGATCACGGTGGCCGAAGTTCGCAGAGATATTTCATTAAACTATGGACTCAAATGGCCCGAGGGCTATAAGGCCACGATTATTCCCGATACAAACACTGTTCAAGGAAGTTCTCTTGAATTTAATTTGAACGCTCTGGAGAATTCAGGAATGGCAAAAATTTTGGCTAGCCCCAATATTTTATGTCGCAGTGGAAAAGAGGCAGAATTTTTAGCTGGAGGCGAATTCCCCATCAAAATTCTCAGCTACAAGTTGCAAGATATCGTATGGAAGCGCTATGGAATTCTTTTGCGAGTCAAACCCACGGCAGATGCGTCGGGACGACTGAGTCTTTCTATCGAAACTGAAGTGTCGACAATTGATCCCTCAAAGGCGGTTGATAATATTCCGGGTTTATTGACGAATCGGGTTTCAAGCCATTTTGATTTAACGAAACCGCAAACAATCGCCCTCTCCGGCCTGATCAAAAGTGAAGATGGAAAAAACTCCTCGGGCCTGCCCTTTTTGGCGCGCATGCCGATCTTTGGCGCCCTTTTTTCCAGCAAGGATTTTCGTGAGAATCGCACTGAGCTGGTGATCTTTGTTCGTCCGTCTATTTTAAAAGAAGGCGAGGACTCCGCAAACCCAAGTCATCTCAGTCAATATAAGGACAAACTATGAATCTCCAAGCCAAACAAACTTATGATCGCATTCAAGACTTAATTACGAAGTTGCCGTCGAATGAATTTTCTATTTCTGAAGATGAAGGGCACCAGTTACGCTCCGAACGAATCGAAGAGCTGATCAACACCGAAGCCCAAGTGCTTACCATGGACCTGAATCAAAGAGTTCGGGATGAATTTCAGGGTTGGGGGCCCTTGGCGCCTTTGATTGCAGATGAAGACATCACAGAAATTTTGGTCAATGGCCCCAACTCCATTTGGTTTGAAAAAGGTGGCCGTTTAATAGAATTTCAAGACACGTTCTTCTCTGATTTAAGTTTTCGCAATTGCGTGGACCGCATTTGTCAGGAGGCAAAAACCTTTATCACCGTGGAAAACCCCTGTGCCGATGGAAAGTTTTTGGATTTTCGGCTAAGTCTTATCGGCAATGATCTGACACATGCGGCAATTCATTTTTCGCTCCGCCGACATCCTAAAAACCCTTGGACCTTTGCAAAGCTCATTGAAACGGAATGGTGTGCACCTGAATATGCCGAAGTATTTGATAAGATTATCCGGGAGCGTAAAAACTTTTTGGTCGTAGGTTCAACTGGTTCAGGAAAAACTTCGGTGCTGAATTCTTTTTTGCGGTTGCTCCCAGAAAACGAACGAACTCTGGTCATAGAGGATACACCAGAGATTTCACTGCCCAATGGTGCAAGTATGAAACTTTTAACTCGTGAAGATCCCCAAGGCATTTTGCCCTCTGTAGACCAAACTCAGTTGGTCAAACGCTCTTTACGATTAAGACCCGATCGACTGGTGATGGGAGAAGTCCGAGGTTCTGAAGCGAAAGATTTTTTGATGGCCTTAGCCACGGGTCACGCGGGAAGTTTTGGAACCTTGCACGCGACGGATGCACACCAAGCTTTGATTCGTCTTGAGATGCTGATTCAAATGGGGGCTCCACAGTGGAGTCTCCAAGCAATACGACGACTCATCCAACTTTCGTTGGACTATGTCGTCGTTGCTGAAAGAAACTCATTAGGACAGAGACGCCTTAAAGGTCTTTACCGACTGAGTTCGCTTGAGGATCAAGGCTTTCTGATTGAGTCACTTTTTCCGGAAGAAAACTATCCACTTGCAATTTTTTAAGGATTGCTTCGGAAGGACTTAGATCTGAATCTCTCAGGTCTTGCTTATCTTCAGAAAGTTTTTTCGGGTCAGAGAAGAACTTATTGTTGATGTCTTCAATCACCTTCAGTTTTCCTTGTTCAGGATTCTTGTAGGTAACCGCCGGTTCTGGAACAGGAATTTGACCTGTTTGCCGGGCCTCATCCATCTTGCGACTAAGAATCACTCGGTCCCCGAGTGAGTTTCTTCCCATGGGCCTTCCCATATCGGGGGCTCCGGGCCTCGCGGGCTGCGATTTCTCGACTTCCATCAACTTCATCCTCGGACTTGAAGGAAGAATGCGACTGATTTTTTCCATACCACACCTCCGTGTGTGTTTGCGAAAACCATCCTAGCTTTCACATACTACGTATCGGAATAAGACGTCTCGACTTGAGGCAATCAGGGATTTACTAGTCGTTCGACCAGTGCAGAAAGTTCCAGGGACTCGCAGGATGGCCCAAGAGATGTTGGCAAGTTTCTTTTATTTGAGGATCATCAACCCCCGACCAGAAAGTGCGCCCAATCAGAAAGCTTTGCGAAAACTCGGTCCAGGAAGAAAAATGCCCTTCTGTAAATGGGGCCCACTTTAAAATTTCAGCCCAGGCTTCGTTGTCATCCAAATAACCCGCAACAAAAGCTAGGCGAGCCAAATGGACTCCTCTAGCCATATCCCAAGCAAGAATTCCTCCGTCGCCCAAATACTTATAGGTCTTCTGCATCCAGTTCGCCAGTTTTGTGAAGTCTTCGTCGGTCATTTGCAAATCGTCTTCGTTAGGTAAATCAAAAGTAAAAATCTGCTTGAAACGATCCATAGCCACCGAGTCGACGCCACCTTCACTTGGCAGACACTTTTGAAGGACATTAAATTTTGTGCGATGCCCCTGCGTGCGGACATCCTCTAAAACTTTTAGAGCCGTGGCTTTGTCAAAAACCTTCCAAAAATCTTCTAAGATCTCAATGCAGTCGGCTTGAATATCTGGTCCGTAATTCATATCTAAACGAAAAAAGAACTCCCCGACTTCACCTAGAACGTGCTCTCGGCTGTCCTCAGTTAATTCTTGTCCCTCTGTTAGATCCGCCGCGACAACCTCATAGAGATCATCCAAAACACGGTTTTCCTCAATAAAGACGGCTGCCGTGCACATTAGTTTTCGTTCAAGATCTGTTTCGGGCAGAATTCGCTGCATAAGGACTCCTTACTTTTATTCAATTACGTTTCACCCTCTTTTTCAATGTGTTAGTCTTTTCCCCATGTTGAAAAAGCTATTTTTAGGCATCATTGCCTTATTTTTCATTCTAGCCGGCGGCCTTTTTTTATTGATGGGGTATGTTTTCAACAACCCGGACCGCGTTTTTCATGCCTTCACGAAAATGACCTCCCAATTCACCAAGGGTGAAAAGTACGAAGAATCAGAAGAGTATCTCTTGCTGGGCATACGCGAAGTGACACTGAGGACCAAAGGCGTTTCTCTGGAAGTTATCCCCTATTCTGGCAGCACACTTAAAATTTCCATAGAGGGCGAAGTTCCACGTTTTGAACGAGGGCCATTCCTCTATCAAGAATCCGTCGAGACGTCTTTGGTGATTGATATTCATGAACCGGTCGCTAGTCAGTGGATTTCCATGAACATGAACGGCGAAGAACTCACCCACTCTTCCAATGTTCAACTTAAAGCCAAGATTTATTACCCTGAAACCTTTGCCGGAAATTTGGATGTGATCACTGAAAACGGCTCTGTGCACTTGAAAGTACCTCTTCAAACGCCTTTTGAGTTGAGCTTAAATACTCAAGAGGGAAAAATCAAAAATGACGTCAATGCCGATATTTACAAAGACCTTACAATCACCTCGATGGGAAAAATATCCGTGCTTACAAAAACGGGTGATATTTCAGCAGCAGTAATAGCTCAATAAAAAAGACCACCCGAGTATTCGAATGGTCTTTTCGCAATATATATACGTGAAATTACTTATTCTGCTTCGCCAAGTCTTCTAGATGCTTTTCAGCCAGAGGACTTAAGCGAATTCCCAGCTCTGCCAATTGATCGCGGTCCACATCGCTTGGTGCATCCGACATAAGATCTGTTGCTTTCGCCGTTTTCGGGAAGGCAATAACTTCACGGATGGCATCAGTTCCACACAATAGCATCACCAAACGGTCCATACCCCAAGCAATTCCACCGTGAGGTGGTGTGCCGTACTTAAGAGCATCCAAGAAGAAACCAAACTTGTGCTGAGTTTCCTCAGGGGTCATACCTAAAACGCGGAACATCGCTGATTGAATTTCGCTGCGATAGATACGAATACTGCCGCCACCCATTTCATAACCATTGCAAACAAGGTCATAGGCTTTTGCCAGCATCTTACCAAAGACCGCTTCGTTATTGTTCATCAAATCATCTGCAAACTGATCTTGAGGAGAAGTGAACGGATGATGTCTTGCCACCCAACGTTTTTGATCCGGAGAGTACTCGAGCAGTGGGAAATCCACGACCCACAAAAATCCATCTTTTGAAGTATCGATAAGATTGAGCTCTTTGCCCAAATTCGAACGCAATGCCGACAACGAAGCACAAGCCGTATCGTAATCATCAGCGACGATCAAAGCGCAGTCGCCACTTTGGCCACCGACAGCTTTAAAGATTTCGCCGAGTTTGGCATTGTCAAAAAACTTAGAAACTGGAGAAGCAAAAGTACCATCGGCTTCAGACTTTATCCAAACCAATCCCTTGGCTCCACCGCGCTTGGCGATTTCAGTGAGTTTATCAAATTGACCACGAGAATAGCTGCCGCCCTTTGGCACGGCCAAGCCGCGAACGATCCCGCCGCGAGCCACAACATCATCAAAGACTTTAAAGCCAGAGTTGGTGACTAAATCTTTAAGATCCTTGATCTCCATTCCAAACCGGATGTCGGGCTTGTCGTTTCCAAAACGATCCATCGCTTCGAAATAAGTCATGCGTGGAATTTTTCCAACTTCAACGCCTTTGACTTCTTTCCAAATGGTGCGCAAAAGCTTTTCGTTCAGCTCCATGATATCTTCTTGGTCGATGAAGGACATTTCCATATCGATCTGTGAAAACTCGGGCTGACGGTCTGCGCGCAAATCTTCGTCACGGAAACAACGAGCAATTTGGAAATAACGGTCGTAACCCGAAATCATCAACAACTGTTTCAGCGTTTGCGGAGACTGTGGCAAAGCATAGAACTGCCCAGGGTTCACACGTGAAGGCACGAGGTAATCACGCGCTCCTTCTGGAGTGGATTTATAAAGAATCGGCGTTTCGACTTCGAGGAAGTTATTATCAGAAAGAAATCGACGAACAATTTGCGCCACTTTGTGACGAGTCATCAAATGACCTTGCAAGCGCGACGAACGCAAATCCAAATAACGATACTTCAAACGCAAAGACTCGTTTACATTGGCATCACTATTTTGGAATGGCGGCACCGCTGATTCATTGAGAATCTCGCAGCGAATAGCTTCAACCTCCACGGCACCCGTTTTAATTTTTGCATTGACCATGCCGTCTGGACGAGCCCGCACAACACCTTCAACTGCTAAAACAAATTCACCGCGCAAATTTTTTGAAGCGGCCGTTTCAGCTTTGTTCGGATCCAAAACTACTTGAACAATTCCTTGGCGATCCCGAAGATCAATAAACACCAAACTGCCGTGATCTCGGCGGACATCGACCCAGCCCATCATCACTACTTTTTGACCGATTTGTTCGGTGCCGATATTGCCACAATAATGGGATCTTTTAAGCTCGCTTACAAACTTCATATCTACGCCTTTGCCTGAAGAATTTTTCAGAAGTTCCATAGTGTCATTCCCTCTTATCCCAGTCAAAACGCATCTTTGCATACGTGTCCCAAGAAATTCTTATACTTGGGGCCACCGCAGCCTCTAATATAAGCAAGCCTAAAGACCTGACAAAAAGCCAAGGGGCCCTTTGCGCGGCAACCCATTCCTTTTAGGGCAACTCAGGGTTATAATTTTTCTCGATCCGGAGCTTTACAAAGGAATATCCATGCCCAAATTTACGATCGACCACAGTAGTTCGCACAATCAGACCGAAGCTTATGCGAAGATTAAGGAATTTTTGAGCAATGACCAGGACATACGACGCTTTGATCCAAAACTTCAGTGCACATTTAATGATGGTGCTATGAGTTGCAAAATGAATGGCGCTCAATTTAAAGCCGATATGGTTGTCTCGTCTGTAGGCGAAGGCAGCAAGGTTGTGGTCACTGTGGATCTTCCTTTGATGCTCACCCCTTTTAAAGGCAAGGTTCAAGAAACTTTGCAGAGGAAACTTGCCAAGTATTTGGGCTAATCCCCCTTATTGAGGCCGCAACTATGGCAAAAACTAAAGCGAAGACTTCTATTCCAAAAGGCACCTCAAAAGCGACTGTTAAAAAGTCGGTGGCGTCTTCGCGTTCAGCTAAAGCCCCGAAACAAAAAGCCGCCAAAGATGCCGAGTGCAAACCCGTCGTCGCTGAAATTATGGATGAAGACCATCCAGAGAACACCAGCACGGATGAAGTCAATAAAGCCTATTCAGTCGAGAGTTCCGATACTGATGATTCAATTGAAAATTCGGTAGATGATTCGGCAGATGATTCTATAGACGAGCCCATTGAAACAAAACAATTGGCGACGATTGAGTCTTCCAAGGCACTTACTTCCTCGGATCCCTTGGTCATATATCTGAATGAAATTCGTCGCTATAAAGTTCTGACTAAAGAAGAAGAACAGGCGATCGCTAAAAAGTATTTCGAAACAAAAGACCCAGAGGCCGCGCAAACTCTGGTGAAAGCCAATCTGCGGTTCGTCGTTAAAATTGCTGCCGAATATTCTAAATTCGGCGCCAAGATGATTGACTTAATCCAAGAAGGCAATGTCGGCCTGATGCATGCCGTGCGCGAGTTCAATCCCTATCGCGGAGCCAAACTCATCACTTATGCCGTGTGGTGGATTCGCGGCTATATTCAAGAGTATCTTATGCGCCAATATTCGATGGTGCGAATTGGAACGACCCAAAATCAGCGTAAACTTTTTTATCAGCTGCAAAAAGAAAAAGACGCCCTCGATGCCATGGGCATTGAAGCCAATACGGCATTACTGAGCGATCGCCTTGGAATCCCTGAAAATGAAGTCCGTGATATGGCACAAAGGATGTCGGGACGAGATGTGAGTCTTGATAAGCCACTCGATAGTGAATCCGGCAGCGCCAGTCTTGGGGACATGCAAAGAAACCTAGATGACCTGCCTTTGGATGAACGCTTAGCCAAAGCCGAGCAATTGAGTATTTTAAGTGAAAAACTGGAAGAGCTTCGAGAAGAACTTTCTGATCGAGAGAAAATCATTCTCGATGAACGCGTTCTGAATGACGAGCCTCTGACTTTGCAGGAAATCGGCGAGAAGTATGGCATCACCCGTGAGGCCGTTCGTCAGATGGAAGCGCGCTTGATGAAGAAGATTAAAAATAAGATGGATGGGGATGGGAACTAGTCTGTTGGGGACCCGGCACTGATACGGTGGTCGCGGTTTTTTGGGTAGGCGTCTTTCTATTCAAAGGCTCAACGCCATTACTTTTTAATCCAGTACAAATCTAGATTCAGGCAAGCGATGTCCTCGGCGGGGGAATCCTTAATAACGCCTGAAATTTTCGAAATTTCTTTCATAAGAGTTTCACGTATTTTTTGAAAATCATCCTTAGAAATTGACATAGGTGCCGTGAACATAAGTTCGTCGTCCTCTAAGCGAGGCGATTCATGCACAGCTAACAGTCTCCAGTTGGCATGATGTCTATGAATGTGTGCTGATTCTCTCGGCAGGAAGGTGCTCATCGTTCCCATAAGATATTTATCTTTCTTTTGACTTAAGAGCCCCGCTCCCAGAAGAAATCGAATCATAGGCATAAGCCGTTCCCGAGTTATATTGAAACGAGACTCAATTTCCTCAATCGTACATCCTTTGTCCTGAGTGGAACAATACAACCGCACCGCCGAATATAAATAATGAGAGTAAAATTGCGCCTTGTTCTCTTCACTCAATTGTTTGTCGTGAGCAAAGCGCTCAACAGCTTTCAAAGCCTTGCCTTTAATTTCACTTAGTTTTTGTTCACAGTATTTTTTAAACTCAAAACTTGCGGCTCTCTCTTGATGAATAAGCGTTAAAAAATATTCTGTCTCCAATGCAGACAATCCAGTTAGTTTGGAAAAAACAAGGCCTTGATCCGGCGTTAAAGACCTTCCACCGGCCATGATCTGACTCAAGTGGCTGGAGTGAACTCCAAGCTTTTCCGATAGCTGGGTTCGTTTGCCTCTACTTTCTTGAGGAGTCGCATCCAAGTAGTTAGTGATCAATTCACGGTAGTCCGTAGCTCTAAAAACATCCATTTCTATACTTTAACATAAATGTAAATTTACACTTAACAATTTAACAAAATATATCTAGATACGCAGCGTTAAGTAGCTTAAATTACGGCCTCAATCGTGCATTAAGGAGTTCTTATGAAATACCAAATATTAGTATCCATTTTAATGGCCGCTACTGGCGCAAACTGTCAAACGGTTAGCCAGAGTCGAACAATTTTAGGCGGCCAGGCCATAGCAGTTAAAAGTGACGGCAACACCCGTAAAGACTTGAAAGTAAAAAATAGCTTCAAGCTGAGCCCAGCCTCAAAACTTAAAATTGCACTTCCGAAGAGTAAAGACCTGGGTAAGAGTTTAGCTCGTGGTGGTGTCGATGCCGGCGGAGGAGTCGGGTTTTCGTGTCGGCAAGAATCTGGGCCTAACAAAATATATTTGGCGGACACTTATGCCTTACTCAGCAAACTGGAAGTTACCGGCGAGGCTGAGCCCGTCAATGTCGTTTCGGCAACGGCCAAACTGCTGAATACTTTAAAACCTCAAAAAATTTACGATCATCCCGAAGTAAGAAATGAAAAGGTCACCTTAGGATGGATGATCAATTATCGTCATCAACAGTTAAAGTTTGAACCAAACTTTTCAGGAAAAATAAAAATTCCGGTTTTAAATGACGACAACATCAAGACAGCCTCCTTGCCGCCCGGATGTACGAAAGTGCAATTGGCCGTGCAAAATATTGCGACATTGACGGTCGAGCAGTCCCCGTTAGTCAATCAGCTGTCATGGATCGAGCGCGGATATCTTGAGCTTCATGAAACCTTAATTTCTTTACGAGGTGAGCCCGGCGCAGACACGACGCCAATTCGTAAAGAGGTCGAATCCCTTGCAATGGAGTTAGATTCGGCCAAATCACAACTCAGTCAACAGATTCTAGACTCGGTACCAGTTGAAATTTGTTATAATAAAAGAGCAAAGATGGATCATCAGTTGGCGGCCATCAGGGACCCGGGACTTTCTGCAACTAGTGACTCGATTGAAAAAATGTGCACCTCAATGTTTGATGTAGGTGCAGAACTTTACGTCGTTGGAGTTATGTCAGTCGGCTGGGGTGCCTCAACGCCTGCACCGGAAATGAATTCTTGTATTGAAAAAATTAATGCGGGCGTTCAAGCTAAAATCGAAACGCTCCACTCATTTCAGGAGCGTTGCCAGAAGGTTGTCAATGATCATCCTGTTAGTGGATATGCCGAGTCACTTTGGGTTGAAAAATATTTTTGGGGCTTCAGTATGTTAGGATTTGAGCCCCTCCGTTATAGTCCCACAGAAAATGAACAGGCCCAAATTGAGCTTGAGCACGAAAAAGCTCGAGATCAAAGTATCGCGAATCTAAAAACGCCCTTCAAAGCTAAATTGGTTCGAACTTTAGTACCAGGCGGCAATATGAAGACTTCACCGACTGTTCTGGATGACGGCACTCTTGCGTTCAATGATAGCGCAGGGATCTCTTATCTTATTTCCCCTGAAGGCAAGACTCTTCGTTTTAATCTTAACTTGGGAGGCTCGCTTCACAAGCCCGTCTTGCTAAATCAGAATGTCATAGTTTTTGCGAGCTATAGTGGAGGAGCTCACTTTATTTCACCAAAGGGCACGCGCTTGGGATATTATAAAACGCCGACTGTTAAAGGCGGATTTTTTAAACTGGATGCGCACCCAGATACGATCGTAGCGGCCCCGGTAGTTTCTCCGGATGGAAGCTTTGTAGCTATTCCAGCGGAAAAAGCAATTTACTTTCTAGATACAAAAGCACAAAGAATCGGCCAATTTAACTGTCCGAAAAAGAATATAAATTGTAAGTTCGGCACACCCGCGATTCGCCAGGATGGAACAGTCGTTGTTGCGGCAGACAGCATGGTCTATTTACTTAGTCCTATCGGTAAATTGAAGGCGACCTTTAAATGTCTCGATTGGAACAATAGCTGTTTATATGGCGATCCTGCTATTTTGCAAGATGGCGGTATCGCGATTGCCGCTTCGGGAAGCCTCTATATTTTGAATCAGGATGGTAGCCTCAGAATTCGCGCCGGCATAAACGTTCAACCGATGGAGTACGCCAAGATTCTCGTGCTTAAAGACGGCGCAATGGCCTTTAATACCAGATCCCATAGCCTTTTGACAGTCAATCCCGATGGCTCGGCTCGAAGCGAATTTGAGTTTCCCTACGGCTCTGATAATATTAAACCCGCTCTCATGAGTGATGGAACACTTGTCGCCAGAGCAGGAAAATATATTTTCTTCCTGACCGAAGGGCAGCCCTTGAAAGCGGTTTATCAAACACAAGACCACGGCTGGCTTCCGGATTCCGAAGTCTCGATTCTTAAAGATGGAACTGTCATTGTATCCAACGGCGGAAACAAATTAGAGTTCATTTCTTTGATACCAAACTAGTTTTGTTTTCTAGAAAGAGGCTTGGCGTGGTCCAAGCTTCTATTTAGAAGTGATAAGACAAGAACTAGACACCACAAATACGCACATACACTTACCGAATTATAACACAGGGGAAAACTATGAAAATATTGTTATTCATGTTTGCAATGTTGAGCTTTAGTACTACTTACGCAAAAGAAATTTCTTTTAAGTTAAGCACCAATCAGAATTTAGAAATCGAAAAAGTAACTGCAACGTATGAAGGAAGTAACTCTTTAATTCCTGGTTGTTGTAAGAGACTCGGAGACTTTGGAGTTGAATGCGAAAAGAAAAGTATTCCTCTAAAGGTTAAAGAATTCATCTCTGTACGCGAAAGGATCACGTCATATTGTAAGCTAAAATTGAAAGGGATAGCTGTTACATTAACCCATTCTGAAAACGGAAAAGACTATAAAGGTAAGTATCATTTAGTTCGTACTAATACTTGGTCATATTGGAAGAATGTCCTAGATCTTTCATGCTCCTTTCGAACATACAGTGGTGAAACATCATTTTATTGTGGAGAAACAACGGTCTTAATTAAAGATGATATAGATAATTTTGAGTTAAACTTTTTTTACAAGTAAAGTCCTGAACAAGAGCGGCAACACCCCTTGTTTTCGATAGGAAGCTACTCATAGACTGTTTTCTTTGAATTGTGCCTAGTGTTTATGGAGCTGTCGCCGCTCATGAAAAGACCTGCTTGAAAATTCGACAATTGAAACAGGGGATAAATCGGAAACGGAGTCCCCACCAATTCCCTACAAATTTCCCAAACAGCCCCCCAAAACTAAAAACCCACAATCCAAAGAATTGTGGGTTTCAGTAAGAAGAAACTATTAAACTAGCAGAAATCGCTAAGCGACTTCCAACTCCCCCGACCCAATGGTCGCAGTGAGTTTAGCACGCAAACGAGTAACCGCTTGAGCATGCAACTGAGAAACGCGTGACTCAGTCACTCTCAGCACTTGACCGATCTCTTTCAGATTAAGGTCTTCATAGTAATACAAAGAAAGCACCAAACGTTGTCTCTCTGGAAGCTCTTCAATAGCTTGAGCCACAACCTCTTTGATGTTCTTAACATTTAACTGATTAAATGGACTGTTCGTGCGAGAACCTTCCAAGATATCCATAATGGATTTCTTGTCCGTGTTACTAAAAGAAGTCGCCTGATCAATCGGCAACAAACTCACAGGGCGCACTTGGTTCACTAGATCATGGAATTCATCTAAATTGATATTCAACGCTTTGGAAATCTCTTCGTCAGTCGCAGCCCGACCAAGGTCTGATTCCAGTTGCACCATGGTTTTATCCAAAAGTTTTGCTTTATCGCGAATAGAGCGAGGAACCCAATCCTGCGCACGCAACTCATCAAGAATAGCACCTCTTACACGGAACTCCGCATAGGTCTTAAACTTGTTATCACGAGTTGAATCGTACTTTTCAATAGCATCCATCAGGCCGATAACACCTGCAGAAATCAAGTCATCAAGCTCAATATTAGAGGGAAGTCGAACAGCGATCTTTTGAGCGATAAATTTGATAAGTGGCGCATATTCTCTGATGAGATCGTCTTTTTTTGTGGCAGCGAGCTGACGTGGCTCATCTTTGTACTTCTTCAACAGTGCTGCATTTTTCCCCATTATGTGTCCCTCTTGAACTTATGTTAGCAAACAGTGATTGATCCTCAAAGTCTAATTCTGTTAAGCAAACCCTACGACCTGATCCCAGAACATTTGCATGCCTCCGGTCGTTTCTACTTGCTTTGACGATCTCTCTATCTGTAAGGAAAGTTGGCGAATCGCTCGTGCTGATTCTGCAGATGGATCGTGTCTCACTATGAGACGCTGCATCTGGTTAGCTTTTTTGAGCACAGGATCATTCGGAACAGATCCCCAATAGTCTAGACCAATGTAGAGGAAACGATTCACGACTTCGTTGAATCGTTTGTATAAATTCAGCCCCTCTTGTTCGTCTCTGACCTCGTTACAAATGATCGAAAAATGATTCACTTTGTATTGAGTATTCAAAACCTTAATCAAGGCATAGGCATCTGTGAAGCTTGCCGGCTCTGGTGTGATCACCACAGAAACTGATTGAGCGGAAGAGTTCAGGAACAATACATTTTCGGAGATACCCGGAGCTGTATCGATCAAAAGGTAATCAAAGCCAAACGGCAAAGAAGTGACCGCTTCGATCATAGCTCTCCGTTCAAAATGATTGAGGTTATTATATTCGACCATTCCGCTGCCACCGGGAATCAAAAAAACATCTTTTGAAACTTCAACTAAAATGTCTTTCATTTCTTTGCGGCCGGAAACGATATCGTGAATGCTTCCATCGGTTTTAACCCCGAAAAGAATATCCACATTCGCCATCCCCAAGTCGCCGTCCAAAATCAGAACTTTTTTTCCAGATTGGGCAAGATTTAAAGCAATGTTAGCAACCATGGTCGTCTTGCCGACTCCACCTTTTCCAGACGTCACACTGATTGTACGAGTTTTATACATGTCGAAGTTGTTTCCTCTTCTCATACGGCTTCAGAATCCTTCTGTTGCAATTTTGTGATACGGAAAATGAGGTCCAACAAACGTTCTTTCGTCGCAAATTCATAATCTTCCGGCACTCGAGAACCGATCCCAAAAGAGTGCAAAGGGACATCGAAGCGTTTAATGAAATTGTATATTGTCCCGTGCTGGGTGGACTCATCTAAACTTGAAAAAATGACGTCCTTATAACCCAACACCGAGTAGCGGCGTCCCAACTCAGTCGCATCATTGTCTTTCGCATTGGCTGAAAGAACCAAATGGTTATGCGAGTTCATCGAAGCTGGCGGCAAAAGGCTTTTGAGCATCTGAATTTCATCATTGTTTTTAAGACTTAAACCAGTGAAGTCGACTAGGACGCAGTCAACATTTGCTAAATAACGAATCAGGTTCGCCCAATCAGCTTGAGAGCGAATCACCGAAAAAGGAACATTCAAAATTTGCGCATAGATTTTCATTTGATCGGCAGCGCCGACTTTAAAAGTGTCCGTCGTAAAAAGTGCGACCTTTTTTCCTTCACGGACCACCATGTGACTGGCCATTTTTATCAACGTGGAGGTTTTGCCCGCGCCTGCTGGACCCATGAAACAATGAATCTTACCGTGGCTCGGATTACTAGAAATTTTGGTGGTATCAAGAACTCGTCTCGCCACCCAGGCTTCTACCAAAGGTTTGTTTTTTAATTTTAATGCCGGAATCGTTTCTTGCGCTTCCGTCAGCATTTCCGCTGCGATTTCCGGAGCCATGCCCGCGATCATCAGTTTTTCGTATATAAAACTTAGATCGTAGTTGATACCAAAATCTGCACCGGGATGCGTACCCACGAAATTCTGTGGTACCGATTGAAAATGAGTGATGACCTGTTTTAAATTTGCGATCTCACTTCGCAAAGCTTTCATCTCATCACTTTCCCCTTGTGCCTGGACCAAACGCACTGCGGGCTTAGTCGCAACGGGTATTGGAGCTCTTTGAACTTTACGAGAATAGTGGTCTTCTTGCGCTTCGAAAGCATTCAATGCCCGCTGGGCTGCCGTCTTAACTTTTTGTTCTGCCATCTGTTTTTGACGAAGCTGCTCGCCTTCGTCTTCGATATCGATATATCTACGTTGAGTGATTTGTGGAGGTGGTTGATTCTTTTGATTGTGTTTTTCCACCATCTTATGAATCAAGTCCTTTTGCTGACGGGCCGTGCTGCTTTGGAATCTTTCGCGATCTTGTTCACGCAGTTTTGATTCGGTAAACTTTTTTCGCTGAAGAGTTTCTTCAGAAACAGCCGCCGTGATTTCAACACTTCCCTCTCCTACCAGGCCATAGCTACGATTGTTGTCTCTTGCAGAAAGAATGATGGCATCAGGACCCAATTGGGTCTTAACCATCTCTAAAGCTTCCTTCATTGTGCGCGCTTCAAATTTCTTAACCTGCATTGCTCATCTCCACAAGTGCTACAGAATTGACATCCGCATCAGAGGTCAGTTCGCTATGCGAAAGAACGACTAATTGCGGAATGAATCTTGATACTAGTTTATATAAATGACGGCGCGAAGTTGGACTGGTCAAAAGTATAGGCTGACCAGCGACTTCAGGGTGATTCTCGACAGCTCGCGCGATCTCATTAATCAGGCGATGAGCTGTGCTTGGATCCATTACAAGCTGCACGCCTTGTTCTGTTTGTAACAATGAGTTGGCAATAAGCTCCTCAATGTAGGGATGCAAGGTCATGACCGGAATGTTCCCAAGATCTGAGGTGTACTTTGCCGTGATTGAGCGAGCTAGGGACTTACGAACCTGTTCTGTTAAACCATCGATATCCTTGTTCCGAGGCGCTTCGTCGGCCAAAGTTTCAAAAATCGTCAAAAGATCACGAATCGAAACTTGTTCTTTTAACAAGTTTTGCATCACACGAACCACAGATCCCAGGCTCAATAAATCCGGTATAAGCTCTTCGACGACTTTTGAGTGAGAGCGCTTAAAATTATCAATCAGACTGGCTGCTTCTTGACGACCCAAAAGTTCATGAGCATGTGTTCGCACAATTTCTGTTAAATGCGTCGCCATGACTGTTGGCAAGTCTACCACGGTGTAGCCTGCAAGCTCCGCGTCTTCCTTGCGAGTCGGAGAAATCCAAAGAGCATCCAAGCCAAATGCAGGCTCTTTCGTCGGAATACCTTCTACATTATCGCTGACATTACCTGGATCCATCGCGAGCATGGCTTCAGGACGAAGTGTTCCGCCACCGACGCGATTCCCTTTAATCATCACCCGGTATTCACCCGGTGCTAATTGTAAGTTGTCACGAATATGAATACTCGGAACAACGATTCCCAAATCCAACGCGAATTGCTTTCTAATGCTGACGATTCTCTCTAACAAGTCTCCACTTTGATCGGATTCGACAATGCTAATTAAACCGTAACCAACTTCCAGCTCGACCATGTCCAACGGAAGCATGGTTTCGATGTTTTCTTTTTTGGGAACATTTGCCGCGGCTTCAACGGATTTCTTTTCATTGTCCACGACTTCTTCGCGGTACTTTTTCAACACCCAAGCTAAAGAAAGTAACAAGATACCCATAGTTAAGAATGGAGCTGTCGGCAAACCCGGCACCAAACCTAAAAGTACCAACACACCGCCTGTGATATTTACGGCACGGGGATTCACGAAGAGCTGACTGGTGACCTCTTGTCCCATATCTTTATCAGAATTCGAAGTTCTCGTAACAATCGCACCGGCCGCAGTAGAGATGATCAAGGCCGGAATTTGCGACAGAAGTCCATCACCGATAGTCAGCATCGTGTAGTACTTTGCGGCTGTTTCCAACGAAAGACCTTTTTGAATCACACCGATACAAAGTCCACCGATGACATTAATCAAAGTGATGATGATACCAGCGATGGCATCTCCGCGAACGAACTTCGAGGCACCATCCATCGCTCCGTAAAAGTCAGCCTCTTGCTCAATCTCACGGCGACGCTTGCGAGCCTCGATTTCTGTGATATGTCCAGAGTTCAACTCCGCATCGATGGACATTTGCTTACCCGGCATCGCATCCAAAGTAAATCGTGCCGCGACCTCGGCCACTCGCCCCGAACCTTTGGTGATAACAATGAAGTTGATCACGATCAGGATTACGAACATGATAAAACCGATTATATAGTTTCCACCGACCACGAAATTGGCAAAGGACGAAATCACGTGACCGGCCGCATGCTCCCCTTGATGTCCATTTGTCAGGATCAAACGTGTTGTGGCCACATTCAAAGACAGCCGAAACAAAGTCGTCATTAACAACAGTGATGGGAACGAAGTAAAATCTAAAGTTCTTTGAGTGTAAAGACTGACGAGCAAAATAAGGATACTGATTGCAAGAGAGAATGAAAGTGAAATATCCAACATCACTGCTGGAAGCGGAATGATCATGACTCCTAATACCGCCAACATACCAAACGCAATAAAAAGGTCGGTGTTCTTGGTGACTTTTTCAAATCTCTTAATGAACTGAAACAGCTGATCCATCATCGTTTCTTCCTACGCAATCTGTAAACATACGAGAGCACTTCTGCCACGGCGACAAAGAGCTCTCTGGGAATAACCTGACCAATTTTCATTGTTTTAAAAATAGTGCGAGCCAATGGCTTGTTCTCGACAATTGGGATATTGTGTTCGCGAGCGATCTCTTTGATCTTCTCTGCAATATTATCTGCTCCCATGGCAACAAGCTGAGGTGCGGGTAGATTTTCCCCGTACTTGATACAAACAGCGATATGAGTGGGATTTGTGATTATAACGTCGGCCTTCGGAACATCGGCCATCATTCGCTTGGTGGCCATTTCACGCTGAATGCGGCGGATCCGAGATTTAATCATCGGATCACCCTCACGTTGCTTGTGCTCTTCTTTGACCTCTTGCTTGGTCATCATCATTTTCTTCTCGAGCTCCCAGCGCTGGTACATATAGTCAGCTGCGGCGATCACAAACATCACCGAGCCAACACCACCTAAAAGCTTGACGACGATGCCACCGATATACTGAATAATTTGCTCGACAGAGAATGTAACGAGATGAGGAATTTGATGAACCTCACCGCGTAACAGAAAATACAGAACGACACCAATGGCGCCCATTTTTAGAATGGACTTTAGTGCCTCAACGACGGCGCGCAAACTAAATACACGTTTAAGGCCATCTACCGGATTTAGTTTCTCAAACTTTGGAGAAATCGCATCTTCTACTTGCAAGATGCCTACTTGAGCCAATGACGAAAAAACACCCAGCAGGGCTGCAACCCCCATCACTGGAGTGATCAGAATCAAACATTTCAGGCCATTCACCTTGAGGGCTTCTGTGAATTGCCCCTCGCGAACTGTCTGTATAAGATCCGGCCCAAAAGTGTAGTGAAATAACTCGTAAAAATTTTTGAAATAGAAGCGACCCAAGGCATAGATACCACCAGACGCTGCCAACAATAGAATAGCCGAACCCAACTCGCGTGAGTGCGCAACGTTACCCTGCTTGCGAAATTCTTCTCGCCGCGCGTCCGTTGCCTGTTCGGTTTTCTCTGAGCCTTCGTCAGCAGCCACTTCGTTCCTTCCTAGAACTCAATTGCCATTATATCTTTGCTAAGCCGGTCATCACTTCGAATAGTTTATCAGCCGTGATTTCTACCAACCCGTTCATCTCCATCACTAAAAGCGGTAAACACAGGAACACTACTGTCATTCCGAGCATGATAGTCACGGGCATACTGGTGACCAACACGTTGATCTGTGGAACAGCTCGGCCCAAAATTCCCATAGCCACATTCACTACTAAAATAGTTGCCAGAATCGGGGCACACATTTTAATTGCTAAAATAATAGTTGTTTGACCAAAGACAGCCATCTCTGCAAAGGTCCCGACATTCAAGACCATTGAACTCACCGGGACCATGTCATAGCTTTGAACAATCGCCGTGATCAACATGTGATGCCCGTTGATTGCTAAGAACACCAGGGTTCCGATAGTAGAATAAAATTGATCGATCGAGTTCCCATGGCTCCCCAACATCGGGTTGTACATTTGAGACGCACTCAATCCCACCGACATGGACACTAAATCCCCTGTCATTGTGACGACAAAAAAGAAGATCCGGGTTAAAAATCCAAGAGCTAATCCAACGATGAGTTCTCTAACTGCTAAGCTTATGATTTCATTGGAAATCATAAGATAATCAACGTTTCCGATCTTCACAATTGGGAATAAAATCATGCTCAGCACAATAGAAAGTAACACTTTTACGGAAACTTGAACGGTCGGAGAACCAAAAAAGGCAGAGGAGACCATAAAGGCCATCATGCGCAGAAGAATCAACGCAAACAAAAGAATCTGAGCCTCTGACATTGCCGGCCAATTCATCATTCTTAGCTATTCCCTTACCATGATAGCGATGCTATCAAAAAGATTCACGGTGTAGGCGCTCATGACATCCATCATCCAGGGCCCTGCCAAAACAATCACGGTGGCCACGATCATCATTTTTGGAATGAAGGTCAAAGTTTGCTCATTGATTTGCGTAAGCGCCTGAAACACACTGACGGCCAAACCGACTACAAGCGTGCTTAGCAACATAGGAGCTGCTAACAAGGCTGTCGTTCTTAAGGCATCCTGGCCCAATTTAATAACTAATTCTTCAGTCATCTCTCACCCCTACCCAAAACTCTTAACCATCGATCCGATCAAAAGACCCCAACCATCGACGAGTACAAAGAGCATGATTTTAAATGGTAATGAAATTACAACCGGAGGAAGCATCATCATACCCATCGCCATCAGCACACTGGAGGCGACGATATCTATCACGAGAAACGGCAAGAATATGATAAATCCAATTTGGAAAGCCGTTTTAAGCTCCGAAACAATAAAAGACGGCACCAAAACCATCGTTGGTACATCAGCGCGAGTTTTAGGTTTATCAACTTTTGAAAGCTTCAAAAACAGCGCTAAGTCAGAGTCTCGTGTTTGGTGAAACATGAACTTACGCAACGGAGCCAGAGTATTCGTGATCGCGGTATCTTGAGAAATAGTTCCTGCAAGATAAGGCTGAATACCTGTGGTGTTCACCTCAATAAATACAGGCTGCATCACAAAAAACGTAAGGAACATCCCTAAGCCAACCAACAATTGATTGGGTGGCAATTGCTGAACACCAATAGCTTGGCGAACAAACGATAGAACAATGATGATGCGTGTAAAACCCGTCATCATGATCAGAATGGCCGGAGCCAAGGTCAAAACAGTCATCATCAGCACGAGTTTAACTGCGCTCACAACTTCGCCTGGACTGTCGGACGTTTTAAAACCCAAATTCACTGTAGGCAGTGTCACTTGTGCAAGAGCTTGGTGTCCCATAAGGATCACCAATGGCAACAAAATGAGACTCCAAAATAAAGGTGACTTTTTAATCACTGAAAAGACCTCATGCCTTTCAATCTTTTAGAAACAATGTCCTTAATTCCGCTGATAGCGAACTCTTCGTCGGAATCGAGTTCTTTAGATTTTCTCTGAGGGCGACGTACCTCCGGAGCCTCATCGGCCTCATCAAAGTCATTTGCAGACTTCGATCCAAGGCCACCCAACACGCGGCCGAAGCTTTGCGGCGCTTCCTCTGGGACCTCGTCATCGATCAAGGACAACGACTTCAACATGCTGATATTTTGATCCGTAATACCGATAAGCAAAGACTCGCCTGCCACACGGATAATCGCTAAGCTTTTCTTAGGTCCTAAATGATGTTGCTGTAAAACTTTAATTTGCGTTTGATGCTTCAACGCCTTTGGCAATTTGTACTTTTTCAAAAAGAACACAGCACCTGTTCCAACGACACCCAATATAGAGAGAGTCAGTAGAACTCGGAACATTCCACTGCCTTCATTAGACGCGGCTTTTTTGTTCTCCAAATTAAGTAAAATTTTGGATTCATCACGAGTTTCAGCAATTGCGCCGTCAAGGCCCGTCGTTACTGCTGATGTCAGAGACTGATTTTCTTCGCGCACCGACTCTTTAGTCTCCGCGCTTGCCTCTAATTTTGCTGAGTCCACGGGGGGAACCGCGTCCTCTTTTGCAAAGGCTTGAACAGAGACAACTAATAGAAGTGAAAGTATCCAACGCATTCTAAACCTCAATTATCGGAGTTGTTCCACGCGTTCAGCGGGAGAAATGATGTCTGTCAAACGAACCCCGAACTTCTCATTGACGACGACGGCCTCTCCGCGAGCAATCAACTTGTCATTCACAAGAACTTCCATCGGCTCACCAGCCAACTTACTCAGTTCAATGACGCTTCCTTGAGTCAGGTTCAATAGCTCACTCACTGGCATCTTGGTACGACCCAACTCGACAGTAACTTTAAGAGGAATATCTAAAATCAAATTTAGATTTCTATCTTTTTCAGATGACTGTGCACCGGATTCTGGCTTGGCTCCGCCAGCAACCATGCTTGTTGCTTCTGCAACGAGCTCTTCCGCTAAATTATCTAGTTTCTCGTCTGTCATCTTTCCCCCTACTTTCGAATCGGCTTGGTAACTTGAACAGCCACAGTTCCGTGATGGATTCCGTAGTATCCTTTATATTTTTTTACACCTTCAACTTGCACGTCAAATTCGCCCGTCGCATCTTGATCAAGCGGAATGACATCGCCCACTTTAAGAGTCATCAAATCACGGAGCTTAATCTCCGTCTCACCTAGATTTACTTTGATTTCCATATCCGTCTCCAAAAGCTGTTCTTGAATAATAGAGGTCCAGAGCTTTTTATCTGTTTGATCTGATTCCACCTGAAATCCAGTGGAAAGTTTTTGTTTAATAGGCTCAATTGTCGCGTAAGGAATCACGATTGAAATCGTGCCCGTCGCATTTTCTAGCTCCACGTCGAACGTTGAAGCAATAACTACATCCGTCGGGGGCACAATACCTACAAACTGAGGATTCACTTCGGTACGAACAAAGGAACAACCGATTTTTTCAATAGAAGCCCAAGCCGCTTCGAGGTCGTTAATTGCTAAACCCACAACTTTTTGCACAATGGAAAGTTCAATCGGCGTAAAGTCTTTGCCATCGATTTTTGTATAAGGGCGATCCGCACCACCAAAAAAGCTGTCCACCAAAGCGTATGCCAATTTACTTTCGATAACAAACAACGCCGAACCGCGAAGGTTACCGAAACGCAGAACGCTCATACAAGTTGGCATCGGCAGAGTATTAATGAACTCACCAAACTTAAGAAACTCTGTAGACGTCAGTGTGATTGAAGCAATTTTTCGAAGGGCCGAAGATAAGGAAACCCGGAAAGCTCGCATGAACTTCTCGTAAATGACCTCCAATTGAGGCAAACGACCACGGATAATTCTGTCCTGGCTGGTCAGATCATATGTAACGACCTTGCGTTCGTCGACTTTGCCGTTACCTGAAGAAGAGGCATCTGCTTTCGGTGCGTCCGACTGAGCGACATCGCCATCGGAAACCGCCGCTAACAGTGCATCCACTTCACTTTGTGAGAGAACCTGATTCATAGGCCTGCCTTAGTTATAGATAAACTCTGTGAAGAACACATTGGAAATCTTTCCTTGTACGAGGAAGGAGTTGATTGTGTCCTTAATTTCAGTTTTCAAACCATCTTGGCCTTCACGAGAAGACACTTCGTCATAATTTTTACTGGAAAGAATGATAATAATGATGTCGCGGATTTGAGCTTTGCGCTTGTCGATCTCGCCCAAGCTGTGTTCACCCTTCACCTCAAGCTCCATATTCACCTTGAGAATCTTACGACCTTTAGCGCCTGCAAGATTCACAATGAAGGTCTCAAGAGGAATCACCTTACCGACGACCTCTTTTTCTTCTGTGGCTTCTTTATGTTGAGCTGAGTGCTCACCTTGAATCACGTCCTCAATTTTTGGTTGAGAAGATTCCTTCTTTTTACCCTGATAGAGCACAAAACCAACACCACCGACAACAACCATGTTGATGACTGCGAGTGCGATTAATAGAACGGGCTTTTGTCCAGAGCCTCCGCTCGGTCCCGACGATACTTCAGCTGCCGCTGCTTTTTCTTCAGCCACGTTTCATCCTCCATGATGAATACGACCCACATAGTGGTCTCGACAAAAATAGAAGCAACACAAGTGCCAACAAGTCCTCGGTCGAGTCGGGGACGCTGCAGACCAACATATTTGATTTCAGGCAAAATTTGCCGATGCGGAAAATGTTTCCCTCTCTTTATTTCATGACACCAGTCAAAGTTTTGGCGTCAAATTCTCCCCTGCTTATTGAAACTAAGGCCCTCATAAAGTTGACGAAAAACTGAATTAGGAGTCCCCTTAGAGCATAGACGGAGTTGTATATTCGGACTTAGATCGAGCCAAAATTCTTGATTCTAAATGACAGCCAAGGAGGCTTTTTATGGATAAGCAAATGTTCGAAGGACACTTAAGCGACATATCCGGCGCCATGAAACAAAAATTCTCAAACTTAAATTTAAGCGAAGATGAGATCAAGGCCACTCATGGCGATCCAGAGGAACTCATTGATTTAGTTTGCTCTAAAACGGGAGTCTCTCGTGAAGAAGCAACGAAACAAGTGAACCAAGTCATGAGCTCTTTGAGTCTCGACGATTCTGCAACGAAGAGTTTCGGAGAGAAAATAAGTGCTAAATTTGACGAAATTAAAGATAAGTTTACTCATTAGGAATGTAGAGATTTACTTCATATTCTAGATAAAAAGAGGATCTGCAAGGGCTCTCTTTTTATTGGGGAACGTGAGTCTTGCGACTCCGTTTTCGTTTTTACTTCTGTTGAATTATTTATTTCCTGGCTCAAACGGCAGTTCCGAGAGCGTACTCTCGGAACTCTAAGGTAGGGTTGGGGTCTGGTGAAACTAAGTTTTTTACCGTAAGCGCTCGAACTATTAAGAGTATTACTTTAGACTCCTGAGAGTACGCTCTCAGGAGTGCCGTTTGAGCCGAAAGTTGAATCGAAAAGAGCAAACCTTTTCGAAAGTGGAGTCGCAAAGGCTTTCTTAGGTTTCCCCCCTCACTAAATAACGCTCCCTCCCCCCAAAGCAAAAACCCTCATTTAATTGCACCTCAGCAACCCGCATTGCGTTAACTTAAGGCTTCCAATGATCTCTTCTTGAATTGTGAGGGTCTTTCACTCTAAAACCGCCGGAGACGTGTAATTCAACAAATTTCAGCGATTTTAAAGAGGTAGCATAATGAAGTCATTTTTAGCCTTCGCAGCAGTTTCGCTTTTGGGATTTTCTTTAGCTCACGCAGAGGAAGTTCAAGTTTTCAAAACGATGGACGGCAACACCGCTTATTGTGACTCCACAACACGCAGCACGGAATCTGCGAACCAAAAGATCGCTATGTTGGAAATGGCTCAATATAAAATCAGCGAAACTCAAGCTGATGCAACTTTGAGAGTTTCTTTGGTTAAGTGTGATAACGGAACCTGGATTACAGACGCCCTGCCTAACTCTGAAAACTACACAGCGTCTAACGGTGAGCAGGTCACATTGAATTTCTCTAAATTTGAGCTTTTCGTTGTTGATAAAAACTATAACATTATTTTGCAAACAAGCCTGGACCACTTAAACGGCACTCCCCTCGCTACAATTGCTGACACTGTCAAAGTTACTTTGCCACGCAATCAAAGAGGCCCCTCTGCCGCTTATGAAGTTTTCATTCGCGTGAATAAAACTGTCACCTCAAGCGGCGGTTACACTTACACTGAGACCGTCAACTTTGGTGGTTTCCGTATTCGTTTGTTGAACTAGTTTGCAGAGCTAGTTTATTGAGCTGAAATTTATCAACAAGATTTCTGAGTTAATCTGCTCTCTGAGCCAAGCTCAAGTTCAGACTTACTGAATAAATAAAAAAACCTATCTGAATAAGATAGGTTTTTTTACGCCCAATTCTGGCAAGAATTCATCTTAATCAGTCGCAGTCTTCAAATGCGGCGTGATTCTTTTCTGCAATTCACTGACCACAAATTTATTCCCCGCGATGATTGAGTTTTTGTAAGGAGTGTACTCTTGCCCTCGGTAAGTCGTTACGACTCCTCCTGCTTCCTCCACCAACAAAATTCCAGCGGCCGCATCCCATGGCTGAATATTGCGCTCCCAATAACCATCGAACACTCCGCGCGCGACTTGTGCTAAGTCATAGGCCGCAGCTCCAGCTCGTCGAACACCTCGGCACTCGCGTACCAAGCCGTCAAATATTTTCAGTTGTTCAGAAATGACGTTTTCATGTTCAGCAACAAAACCCGTTGCTAAAAAGGCCTTCTTGAACTCTTGCGTTTGACTGACCTTAATTGGCCGGCCATTTACAAAAGCACCTTGCCCCCGAATCGCCGTATAAGTTTCGTTTAACATTGGAACATCAATCACCGCGAGTTGAATTTTTCCGTTCACCTCGAGGCCCAAACTGATACAAAAAATTGGCAAACGATGAATATAATTAGTGGTGCCATCCAAGGGATCCAATATCCAGCGCCCGTTTGCGCCTGCGGCCTGCCACTCGACTTTAGCCCCAGCGGCATAGGATTCTTCGCCCAAAAACTCAGTTTCGGGGCAGTGCTGCGCCAAGTAAGTCTTAATAATTCTTTCAGATTCACGATCTGCCTCACTCACTAGACCCTGCTTATCTTTATT
>JBBKWD010000190.1:0-9783 GCA_037968775.1 Bdellovibrio sp. | reverse complement strand
GCTGTGATTGACGACCTTGTTGAGGCTGCCGACCTTGCTGCTGACGCTGCACAGGCCGCCCTGCTTGAGGCGAGCCCTCAACATCCGACTCACCGTCGGTATCAGCTGGTTCACGATCTTGAGCCTCTGGGCGATCCGAAGTCTTTTCGTTCAACAACATCGTATCGTTCACAGCTTGTGATTCGATTTGCTTTTGCGAACGGAATCCTCTG
This sequence comes from Bdellovibrio sp., assembly GCA_037968775.1. Classification (GTDB taxonomy): domain Bacteria; phylum Bdellovibrionota; class Bdellovibrionia; order Bdellovibrionales; family Bdellovibrionaceae; genus Bdellovibrio. Next base: position 9,571 of record JBBKWD010000190.1, on the reverse strand, counting down.
ATTTTTTTAGTCTGGTGTTCTGCCTTTTCAATTTGTTCCGTCATGTCGACCGTGATGTCGCCGAAGCAACGTACCTGGCAGCTCAAACGCCTGCCGTCAATAAAGTGGCTGGAACCAATAAGATTTAACTCCGCCTTGGTTGGAGGCAATACGTTTTGCTCCCCTTCCGTGATGCGAATACGGCATTCCGCACAGGAAGGAACGCCTTTGCAAATGGATCGGATCTCGAGATGATTTTCCGTTGCGATTTTAAGCAAGGATTTATCGGGAGTTCCCTCGACTTCGATATTCTGCGGAAGAAATTTGATTTTCATAAAGACATACTCTTTTCTATCGCGCTTACTTCACAACAATCTTAACAAATTTTTTCTTACCGGCCTTCAGAACAAAACTTTGGCCGCCTACCAAATCAATCTTTAACTGTGCATCTGAAACCTTTTGACCATCAATTTGCACGCCACCACCGGTGATCAATCTGCCCGCATCGCCATTAGACTCTGCTAAGCCTGCCTTGACCATCAAAGGACGTAAAGCCACTGCCAATTCGGGGCCGACTTCAAAGTCCGGCACGTCATCTGGCAAACCCTTTTCAACAAATATCCGATTGAATTCATCCTCGGCCGCCGCTGCTGCCGTTTCAGAATGGAAACGCTTGATCAAAAACTTTGCAAGGTCCACTTTGACTTGTCGAGGATGCAAACGTTTTTCTTGTACGTCGCGCTTCATCTGCTCGAGCTGGGGTGCTTTCACATCCGTTAGCAATAAATACCAGCGGTACATCAGCTCATCGGAAATACGCATGGTCTTTCCGAACATATCCTTGGGTGTATCAATAACTGAAATATAGTTGTCTAAAGACTTAGACATTTTATTCACGCCGTCGATTCCTTCCAGAATCGGCATCGTCAACACACACTGGGATTCCTGCCCATAAGCTGCCTGCATTTGGCGACCGACCAAAAGATTAAACTTTTGATCTGTGCCGCCCAACTCAACATCGGTCTTTAAAGCCACAGAGTCATACCCCTGAGTTAAGGGATACAAAAACTCATGGATCCCGATCGACACGCCTGCCTTGTAGCGTTTCGTAAAATCATCCCGTTCTAACATCTGCGCCACAGTGTATTGCGCGGACATGCGGATGAAATCAGCTGGCGTCATTTTATTAATCCAGCTTGAGTTGTAAACGATCTCGGTTTTTTCTGGATCTAATATTTTAAAAATCTGTTTTGAATAGGTTTTAGCATTCTCTTCGATTTCTTCTCTGGAAAGAATCGGACGAGTCGTGTTTTTTCCAGATGGGTCGCCAATCAGCGCTGTAAAATCACCGATCAAAAAGAAAACTTTGTGACCCAGCTCTTGAAAAGTTCGCAGCTTATTGATCACTACCGTGTGGCCAATATGAATATCCGGACGAGTTGGATCAGCACCCAATTTGATATTCAAGGGAGTCTTGGTCACCTGGCTGCGCTTAATTTTTTTAAGCATTTCCTCGTCATTGATAAACTCGGAAACGCCAAATTTAATTCTTTCAAGCTGCTCTTGAGGACTCAAGTTCATGACCGTCCCCTTTTTTAGCGAGCGTGCTCAACACTGCGAGTTTCACGAACCACCGTGACCTTGATTTGGCCAGCCTGTGGAACTTCTCGTTCAATCTTACGAGCGATATCGCGAGACAACATCACAGCTTGGTCGTCTGTCACTTTGCTGCCTTCAACCAAGACGCGAACGTCTTTGCCGGCTTGCAATGCTAAAGTCTTCAAAACACCATCAAAGCTGTTTCCAATGCTTTCAAGATCCTGCAAACGATTCACGAAAGAATCAATTTGTGGACGACGCGCCCCTGGGCGTGAAGTGGAAAGAGTGTAAGCCGCGTGAACGATCCATGCTAAGATTGAGCGTGGTTTTTCTTCTTCGTCATGGGCACGAATAGACTGACACACGTCTTCTGATTCATTGTATTTTTTTGCGAAATCCGCACCCACGAAAGCATAACTGCCTTCAGCTGTGTGATCGATCGCTTTACCGATATTATGCAAAAGACCCGCGCGACGAGCCATTTTCACATTCGCACCCAATTCGCCAGCCAAGAGTCCCGCGATCTGCGCGACTTCAAGGGATTGATTCAAAGCATTTTGACCTTGGTAAGAACGGTACTTTAAAGCACCAATGATCTTCACAAGTTCCGGATGCATGTTGGCAATTCCTAGTTCCATGACATGACGTTCGCCGTCTTCTTTCATGGATTTCATCAATTCATTTCTTTGTTTTTCGACGACTTCTTCAATACGCGCTGGATGCACACGTCCGTCTTCCATCAATTTTTCGATCGTACGGCGTGCGAGTTCTCTGCGAACCGGATCAAAACCAGAGATCACCACGGCTTCCGGCGTGTCATCGACGATCAAGTCCACTCCACAAAGGGCCTCAAGAGTCCGAATGTTACGGCCTTCACGACCGATGATCTTGCCCTTCATCTCATCACTTGGAAGGGCCAAAACGCTGACTGTTCTTTCCGAAGTGTATTCAGATGCAAATCGAGAAAGAGCTACTGCTAAGATCCGTTTTGCTTTTTTCTCAGACTCTTTTTCAGCTTCGGCTTCGATTTGCGCGATAACTTTAGCTACTTCGTGCTTGGCTTCATCTTCAAGGGCCGTCAACAATTGATGACGAGCTTCCTCTTGGGACATGGCAGCCACGGACTCGAGCTTGTTCTTAAGTTCAACAATTTGAACTTCGCCTTTTTTCTCTAGGTCTTTTACGCGGTTTTCAGAAATCGCAATTTTTTCTTCACGGTCTTTCAAGGTGCCCAAGAAACGATCGTTTTCTTCCATTTTGGCCTTAAACTGATCGTCGATCTCTTTCAGGCGACGCTCCAGTTGAGACTCTTTGTTTTTGACCGTCGACTTTTGCTTGTGAATATCGGCTTCGACATTCTTACGCGCACGCCCTTCAAAATCCTTAGCCTTTGTCTCAGAATCTTTTTTGATCTTCGTGGCTTCAGATTTGGCTCTGTTAACGATACGCTCCGCTTCGACGCGAGCAGATTTTTTAGTATTCTGATCTTGTACGCGCTTCACGAGGAAAACGACAAGGGCCCCGATAAAAAGACCTACAATTGCTGTGATAACTACTTCCATGACACCTTACTCCTGATTTCGAGCTCAAAAAATATTTTGAACTCTTCAACTTAAAACATTTTACAATCTATCAACCCTGACTCCGTGATGAGATAATCAACGCGAATATCATGAGCCTCTGTCGGCAGAGTTTCTTTTGATAATTGAAAATCAAAACAAATCCCTACCTTCAGTCCGGAAAAATTCTGCAAAGCTTTATCATAATAGCCCTGCCCTCTCCCCAGACGATTGCCGTTCTTATTAAACGCTAATCCTGGAACCAACAGACCTTGCAGCTGTCCGACCTCTATTGCCTCCGCTGAAGCGGCGGGCTCGTGAATCCCGTAAGGACCCACAACAAAAGCAGACGACTCGCAGAATTCCAACTCGCCATCTTTTATTCTGGGAAAGGCCCACCGTATTTGGGGCACTTCCGAAAAGATGTCGACTTTGGCTTCTAATACCAGGGCCCGATAAGCACCCCAAATTCCCACTTGTGAAGCCAGAAAGCCCCGCAGATGAAAATCTATCTGTTGTTGATTTTGAATGAGACCTTGTGCGAATCCCTGTACGATGAGTGACTTAAAATAAGCCCGACAGTCCTTTTTAGAACTCCAGAACGACATTCACTCTCCAAGAAAACCAACAAGTTAAGTATTCAAAACCTTGTTATTCTTGGAATTTTCTAGTTCGAAGGAAAGCTGTAACGCACGCTCCTCGAGTTTTTCTAACTCTCGGTGCGCTTTTCTTTTTAAAAGAATCAGTTCTTCCGCGACGTTCATCGCTGTCAGAACAGCGGCATTTTGGAAAGAACCGTTTTTGGTAACAGCCATGGCTTGATTCATTTTATCGTTAACAAACCCAACGAGCTCTTCAACAGTAGCGTCGTCATGAGAAGTCTTTAGTTTGTATGGAACACCCGCAATCAGGAAACTGTAGGCTTTTTTATCAGAAATCACTTCCACCTCAAACGAATTGCCTAAACCTTCTAAAACTCTAGAAAATTCCTAGAATTAACAGTTAAAATTATAGTCTCCACAGAGGGCCATTTACAAGAAAATTTATTTTTTGGAACAGGTGCAAATAATGCCCAGGTTTTTTTGATTTTCACAGGTCAAGCTGCGGTTTCCAGCTTTATCGGTCAGCTCAAGATCCTGGACGATTTTGAAGTTTCGAGAATAGACTAGACTCACCCCGTTAAGTTTTGAATCCAGGTAGCTAAACTCATCTGACTGCAGCGCTGCCCCTAAAAGCAAGCCATTGACGATCTCTTGCTTGGGATTGATGCGCTGATTCTCAGTCAGCTTTTGGTCGGTCACAACACCCTTTTCATCCACCCGCTGCAAAATCAGCTCTGTCCTTAGCTTTCGGGCCCCTACTCGTTTGGTTCTCAGGATCAAAATGGACTGCTGACCTTTTGCATCCAAATACTGGACTTTTCGCTGACGCAACAGGGAATTAGAGGTGATGAACTTGTCATCGATCAAATCTTTAAGGCTATTTAGGTCCACTTTAAAGGACAATCGAGAATCCGTGAGTTCAGGAAAGCAGGTCACAAGATTCTGATACGAAACCGATACAGGCTTTGCGGAGGCCGAAATTTCGGGACTCATGGGCTGAGCTTCAGAGTAAGAAGCTCCGCCTCCAAATCCGACTAAAAACACTAAACTAGCTACAATCCTTCGCATTCCATTTCCTAATACTGTGACATCGCCTCGCAGGTCTCTGCCTGAGTACGATTGCAACCTTCTTGGTTATCATTCGTGCAATAAGAGCGCTGGTCCGTTTTCCATGTTTGGGCATCAAGACAAGGGCTCACTTCGCCTAGGCTAGTGAAAGATAGATCGGTATTCAATGAATATCTCAAGGTCCGCTCGCTAGAGGTTAGATTGCCGACCTTAACTGCCACGGCACGTTGCCCTTTTCCATCAGCTTGAACTTTATAAGCGCCTGGAAAAACCGACACAAAATCACTCGCGGAAAAAGGTGCTGAAACAATATATCGAGGATGCTTTGTGGGAATCACGTCAGCGGGATAAGTGACCCACATTTCCTGAAAAGTCCCATCGCTATTAAAACTAAATAAATCCCGCAGATCCAAAGGAGCCTTGGCCCCGCTCCAGCCTGCACACACATTTTTAGCCGCATTTGAGGCCTCACTGTAAGATGAAATCTTCGCGCACAGTTCATAGTTGAAACGTTGCACGAAGTCCCTCTCCCAACTGCCCGTCAAATAAAGATCTCCAAAGTTATCTTTTTCCAGTCGGAAAAAATGGCGATTCATATAATACATCGACAGATACAATTTCTTTTGCTCGATCATATTGGAGAAGTCCCGATATACTCGAACGACCTCTCCCGTCACTTTCGAAGGTACCGTGATTTTTTCCAAATTCAAAACACGCGTACTGCCGGCGTCAACCTTCACCAAGTCTGGATAAATCGAATTTTCAAATCCTACGATATAAGTACCAGCTGGCAGGGCAGTTTCTTGCCTCAAACCAAAATAGACTGGGGCGTCACATTGGCCTCGCACTTGCGCATCGCAACGCACAGCTTTGACCTTCGCAAAGATCTGAAACTTACCTGCTTCGCCGTTGACCACAAGGGCCCCCATAGACTGAGCCTGTGCCACGCCAGCAAACAAGAAAATAAAAAGAACTTTGTAGATTTGATTCATTTGAGCACCTTCAAATATTTCCTTAAAAAGTTTCGTTGCCATTGCGTTTGTTTTCCAGAGCTTTCTGCAAGCGATAGTCCTGACCGTAAACATCCTCAACAAAGCGAATTCTTCCATCGGCATTTTTTTCTGCTGTTAAATAAACGAAATACACAGGCATTGCTTTCTTCAAGTTAACTCTCCGCTCTGTTTCAACGACGCGGCGATCATATGCGGACATTGGTACAAAGTTACGAATCGTATTGATATCCCAACCTGGTTGGTCCTGCAGCAAATAGGCGGCCAATTCTAGAGGCTGCTCCAACCGAACACAGCCAGAACTGCGATGACGCTTGCCGTCTGCAAATAGTTGTTTTTCATTTGTATCGTGCATATAAATAGCCCACGGATTTTGAAGTGGAAACTTCACGACACCCAAGGCGTTATCCGGCCCCGGCATTTGACGAATATAATAGGGAAAATTCCGCGCGCTAGCCCGAGACCAATCAATCAGAGAAGAGTCCACTCTTTCATCCGTCGAAGCATCAAGCAAAACCATATTGTTCTTTTCCAAATACTGTGAATCTTTCCGCAAGGCCGGAATTTTATCGCGAATGGCAATGCTATGGGGCACGGTCCAAGTGGGATTCAAATTGACGAATGTGATCGCATCCCGCATCGAAGGTGTTCGACGGAAAGGCTGACCATTGATTGTCTTAAAATAAAATACTTGTTTGCCCTCATCCCAGAGGCGAAACTCCGTTGTCGCCAGATTCACCATGATATGTCGCGATTCCAAAACCCGAGGCAGCCATCGCAACTTTTCCATTGTGACTTCAATTCGACTGATGCGTTGGTGCACATTGTAGTTCAAAGAGCGCAATACTTCCGAACGTGTTCCGATAATTCCATCGGCCATCAAGCCATTAGCTGCCTGATATTGGATTAAGACTTTTTCGAATTCAGCGTCAAAGTTTTCGCCACCTACCATCGAAACAGCATAGCCCATTTGATTCAGACGGTTTCTTAATTGAACAATGACAGGATCTTTTACACCTAACTTTAAGGCAAAACCAGGGGAGGCGGTTGTCGACCAACCGCCTTGGGCCTTGATACTTCGAAGTTGGGCGAGCCCTTGCACCAGAGATTGATAGCGCTCATGTAACGGAGCCAATTGATCCAAGTTCACTTGCAGACTTACAGGCCCATTGGCAACAGCAGCGGCCAACTCGTTGAACTCTGAAAAGTTTCGTTTTTTATATTTGATATCGGAATCCACTAATTCAGGATCAAAACGACCTGTCGAAAGATGCGAGACATAGCGCACAAGAGCTTCTGATGAAGCCAACTCAAAGGTGATCCAATTTTGATTGTTGCGCTGAACTTTATCATAAAGACTTTGTAGTTCTGAATCCCAATAGTCGCTTGCATCGAGTCCCTGCCGGTCTGCCGCCATAAAAACAGCCTTGAGAGAGTCGAACATCACATTTGGCTTTCCATTGTCATCAACCCAAATAGCTGAATAAGAGCGCAAAGAGTACAGTTTATTTAACGGCTCCGTATGGATGATGAAGTTGCCCCACGAAGGTTTTATCAAGGGAACGGCGACCTGCCTGGACACGTAGTTGCGAATAATGTCCTCGCCCATAGCTTCCGCAGCCCTAGGCAGGACAAAGCTGAATCCCAGCGCAATAAGTATAGATTTACGAACAAGATGACTCCAAGACATATTAAAAACCTCTTCAAGTTCTTAACATCCAATAAAAGTGCCAGCCTCAAAGAGGTCTGTTTGGGGGATAGGTTGGCTTTGACCTCGCTGAAGGCCTTCAGATATTTGACAGCTGCCTTAAAGTGGCAACCGACGCCCGTCTCAAAATGAGACGGGCACGAGCAGGTTTTATTTCTGAGAATTCAAATATCGAACAATATCCACATCAGGAGCTCTCTCAATTCCAGCCCCCGGCTTCGGCCCCGTTAGCTCCTCTAAGGAATAGTCCATGCGAACATCGTAGCGTCGCTCCCATTGATTGCGCAGCCAGCGCTCCTGGGAATACCAAGCCTGTTTGTTGGCATCATCCCGACAACTGGAAAGCTCTTGGGGACTGCTCGCCCCCCAACGCAATTCAACACAGTGATAAGGATCAAAACTCATGGCGAATAATCTTTGTCTTGCGTCGTCGGCATTCAAAGTCACGGTGCCGCCTGAGCTCGAGCGATAAGAAAACTGACAAGCCCGTGATTCCCGGTCATACACACTTAACAAATCTGCTGCCAAATTTGCGCCTCTGTAGACAATAATAGGGTCCCCCACTTTGTGACGAGCTATGAAATTTTTTGCCGCCGCCAGCAAATCCATATAAGAAACTTTCAGTCTCGCATCTCGCGCGGGACTGGCATAATTTTCCCACTCGCCTTCTGTACCGTAAATATTCACGGGCAGCCTTTCGGGGTGTGGTTTGTTTTGAACGCCAGATCGTGTCGCTGTATCGATGGCGACCACGCGATCTTTTAAGCTCACGCAAATATCTTGAACCAGTTCTTGCACATCCAACAAGGGATCTATTCGTAACGTTCCACTGGCCATTTTCATACGAAGGTAGTCGTAATAACCAATCGGCTGGCCATTAAACTCAAATGCACCCTTTTTCCAATCACCACTGGGGTCAGGACGATTGCCGTAAAATTGCTCTATACTAAAATCCGCCAAGCTTTGGTTGCGAGCCCCCACAATGCGACCGCCCACATAGGCGCCTGAACTGTCCCGCGTTGCGCCCGTCAAAGCCAAGGGACGGAATTTTTTAAAGCCCGCGCCCTGTTCTGGAGTACTACGCGAAAATTTCGGCGTGTACATACCTGAGGTCAACGTATTATCCGGATGGGAGTCGATATAAAAAATGCGCCCATCATCTGTGACTTTGTAAACCACCGCCACATGCCCATTTGCATCGTAAATAACAGTTCCCGCTTGAACAACATCTCGCGAAAGTCGTACGGGATAGAAATCCGTCATTTCTCCGCGATCTTCCAAGCCGATCATACGATAAGAGGCCGTATAGCTCATATTAATGATAGTGCTGTTGAGAAGGCTCACCGCATTCGGATGTCGCGACTTGCCTCCGCTGCGTTTCGAAAGAATGTCATAACGACTGGTGACATAGTTTCCGAACTTGGAATAACGAACATCTTTGGACGGCTGATTCGCCGAACGTGGGGCAATTCCTCGCTGCACAGACATCGGCAGTCCATTTTTCCAGGCAAAATAGGATCGCAGAAAATAAGGCAAGTCGGCACAGTCCGCAAAGAGCCTCAAAGAACTAGGATCAGTTCCAGCATAAAGGTTTCCAGTGCCTTTCATGCACCCATCCACAGTTTCGCATTCGCGTCGCTCAACTGAGTCGCCCAAACGAGTAATAAATTCACTGAATTTTTTTTCATCACTCCCCGTCCACTGCGGCTTTGTGACTCTCCACTCCGAACTTTGCGCATAAGAAAACACCGGAGCTACTAGTAAAAGCAAACTGATCCAAATCTTCATTTATTCCTCCATAAAAAAGGCTTTATCCTAGCTAAATAACAACTAGACATTGCCTGAACTTTTTACCGCAATAGACCTATCCTTTTTGTCTAAATCAAAACTACCGTACAGCGAGGACCTGTCACGCTTCTTGCTAATGTGGAGTGAGTCAATGAACTTAATTTAATTGTTTTTGTAAACGGAGGACGTCTCATGACACATACTAAACGCCGCTTGATTGGCACTGCCGCACTAAGTGTGCTGCTTGCCACTGGCTCT
>JBBKWD010000189.1:0-9809 GCA_037968775.1 Bdellovibrio sp. | reverse complement strand
AATATGGCTCTCAGACAGACCATGAACCTGAGCCAGTCTCTGGTGATCACTCCGCAGCTGCAACAGGCGATTAAGCTTTTGCAGATGTCCCGCATGGAGTTGGAAACGGCCGTACGGTCTGAATTGGAAGAGAATCCCATTTTAGAAGAAGCAGAAGTCCTTAAAGAGGAAGACCTCAAGCGCACAAAGGACGCGGCTGATGAAGTCGACGGTCCGGCCAACGATCAAAACTCTCAAGATCCCCAAAAACAAGATGAGTTCGAGTGGGAATCTTATATTGAGGCCAGTCAAAAACCTCCGCAGTCGGGAATGGCGGGTTCAGAAGAGATCATGAACTATGAGAACGTCATCACGGCGTCTCAAACTCTGCATGATCATTTGTACTGGCAAGTTAAAATGACCGGTTTTTCACAAGAAGAAGAAGTCGCAGCGGATGCCTTGATTGGGTATATCAATGACGACGGTTATATCAAAGTGCCGCTCGAGCAAATTGCTGAAGAGGAAAAAATCGATCTCGGTCTGCTTGAAGACACCTTGTCTTTGATTCATGATTTTGATCCTCCAGGAGTCGGCGCGCGCGACCTTAAAGAGTGTCTTTTAATACAGGCCAAGCATTTAGAAGAAGACACCCATGACCTTGTGAGTTTGATTAATAATCATCTAAAAGATTTAGAGAAAAAGAACTACGAAGTCATCGCAAAGGCCCTTAATCGCGAAGTAGATGATATTATCGAAATTTGTAAAATTATTTATGCGATGGCTCCTTACCCAGGACGTGCCTACATGAACAACTCTGACACTCATTATGTCAGCCCAGATGTTTATGTTTACAAAGTGGGCGACGATTATGTGGTGTCGTTGAATGAAGACGGCTTGCCTCGTCTGAAGATTTCAAATTTTTATAAGAATATGCTTAAAGGTGGCAAAACCACTGGTGACAAAACGCAGGACTATATCCAAGAAAAGCTGCGTTCGGCTGTGTGGCTGATCAAGTCCATTCACCAAAGACAAAGAACCATTTATAAAGTGGCAGAGTCGATTGTGAAACATCAAAAAGACTTTTTTGAAAAAGGACCTGAGTTCTTAAAGCCAATGGTTTTAAGAGACATCGCCAATGACATCGGCATGCATGAATCCACGGTCAGTCGTGTGACGACCTCCAAGTACGTGCATACGCCACAGGGAATTTATGAGCTTAAATACTTCTTTAACTCGGGCATTAGTTCCTCAGATGGGGACTCTTTAGCAAGCGAGTCTGTGAAGCTTAAGATCAAAGATTTGGTGTCAAAAGAGGACGTTAAGAACCCTTTATCAGATCAAAAGATCGTCGATCTATTAAAGGTCGAAGGTATTCAGATAGCTCGTCGAACAGTGGCGAAATATCGGGATGTCCTTAAGATCTTGCCTTCTTCGCAAAGAAAAAAATTCTTCTGATAGGTTTGTCTTTTCATGTCGAACTTATTCAAAGCCAAAGATGTTGCATTACTCATGGCTCTCCCTGGAGAGTCTCAAGGGCTATTTGAAAAAGACAATATTCCGGTGTTCTATACGGGAATTGGTAAAGTCAATGCAGCCTATGCCACCACGGATGTCATTCACAAAACCAAATGCAAAGTGATCATCAACTTGGGGACTGCGGGCAGTTCGATTTTTAAAACCCGTGATTTAGTAGAGGTCTCTAGTTTTGTTCAGCGAGATATGGACATCACACCATTGGGATTCAAGGTGGGGGAAACGCCCTTTGACCCGATTCCGGGTGGCATAGACCTTATCCCCTATTTTTCTGAGTTGCCCAAGGGCGTTTGTGGAACCGGTGATAACTTTGAAACAGGAACGAGTAAAGTGGCCTGCGACTTGGTCGACATGGAGGGCTTTGCGATTGCCAAGGTCTGTCGCCGCATGGGGGTTCAGTTGATCTCTCTAAAATTCATTACGGATGGCGCGGATGATCAGGCCCACAAGGATTGGGAGGCCAATCTTTTGCCAGGTGCTCAGGCCCTTTTGGCTTACTATAAAAAAATGGTCGCGATTTTTTGAGATCTGCTTCTGTGTCTGAGGCGCATCGTGCCTCACCATATGCCTATTTAGGCATTCTTTCAAGCTCGCTGGCACGGCGTTTACAGGAACAGAGATTCGCATCTTACCGCAGCTGTTGAGTAGCTGGTGCGAGCTATCTGATTGAGTTCATTAATTTGTTTTCCTACAGATATCATATCGGCCTGATCAATGAGGTATCTTAAGTTGCCAACGCCTGTTTTGATTTCTTCTATGACATTGAGGCTTTCGGTAATCCTTATTTGAAGACTCTCAGCCGCCAACGGAGTTTTATTCATATCAAAATTAGGATCAACTGGGAATTCGAGATCCCAACTTGGGCTTTTCAATTCGATATATCGAGCCCCAGTCCCCTCGCGACTTTTTAATGAATAGGTGACTTCGGATTCTTTTAAATTTTTGGAAAAATACTTTAGTGCTTTGGTAGCCTCGTTGCTGAAATTGAATAGTGTTGTTGCCAGCTGAAGTATTCTAGAGGCTCTATCTGGAGTCATATCGTTCTTCTGGTAGAGTAGTCTTAGTTGAAGTGTGAAGGTTGAGAACTCTTGAAAATTTAAGTATTCATAGTAGGGGTTGAGCAATCCACTAAGGACATCTGGTTTTTTTCCGCTTAAAGCTGCGGACAGAGGCATCGCTTTTTCTTCGAAATTTTTAGTCAAAAAGGCATGGCGAACCTCGTGAAGGAGCGTAGATCTGACCTCGCTTGAATCCCAAGCCAAAAGGTCGGCAATATTGTCTTTGCCAACACTAACAAAGACAGCTTTTACATCAGGCATATAGAAGCCGAGCAATGATTGATCTCGAAGGTCTAAGATCAAGGTTACTCCCAACTTTTCTTTTAAGCCTTTAGCCATTTTATTAAGAGGGTGCTTGCCGAAATCTTCAATGCCAAACCCTATGCCCCTTAGGTCAGAAAACCTTACATCTTGGGCTATTAGGGATTTTTTAATATCTGAAACTTGCTCTAGACCTGCGTAGGTTTTTGATAGGAAGCCAAGGAAGGTCATCAAAAGGATAAAAGTAGAGATTTTCAAGCGCATTGGCACCTTCCAGCTTGTTTATAGGCAAGAGCTGCAAGTGTCGGACCAACTTAGCTTTCGATGCTATGGATTTTTTGAGGCCTCTTTCATTCGAGAATATTCATCCGAACAAATCGCTGCAGTACTGAAACAGGCAGAATCGGCGTACCCATAAAAGATCTCTGCTCGCCATTTCATAAGTGACTCATTGTTTTAAGATAATGATATCGTGATCGGAAGTTAAGGCGTGGGCTTTTAACATCTAACGGCAAGATGTTGGTTTACAATTAATAGATTCTACTCTGAAGGAGATAGTCAATACCCCAAAGAGTTTGTTCGGGAGACAACTCATAATCCAAGACCAAACCAGGCTTGCCTTCGTTACCTTCGACTTCTCCCTTTAACTTTAGCAAACTATTTGTAATTTCTTTTGCACTGCCAGGATAGTAAATATCATTCATCAATCCACGGCTAAAAATAATATCTTCATGAGTGACATGAAACAAAACCGTCTGGATAGCACCTTTTTGATTGGCATCAAGATTATCTTTAATCATCTTCTGATGCAGCTTCAGTCCCAACTGATAGAATTTCTGTTGATCTTTGTATCTAAAATTCTTGAAAAAGCGACGGTGAGCCCAATCATGGATCAGGAAATCCAATGAAGACGCATCCAGGGACGTATCGAAACTAATTTTTTCCTTTAACGAAAAGCCGATCAGTCCTTGACCTTGTTGCCAATGAGAACCAAAGGTAGCCGCGTTCATATCGATGTTGGTATAGATGGGTACAATTGTAGGATTTTTTCGCCAGTCACTGAGAAGAGAACGATTGCCTAAATGAACATCCGAAAGATCCCAGTCTAATTTGTTATTCGGAAAGCGGCTAATTGATTTCGCGACCGTGTAATACAAGATATTATTGGAGTTCTTCGCTGACGACGCCATCCATGATGTAACGGTGAGGAGCGACATGTACTCGAAATAGTTTACGGTAGAGCTGTTTTCGAACTTGTACAGCTTTTCTAGAACTAGATCGACAAGTTTTTTGTCTCCACTTAAGGGCACTTTTACAGAAGGAAAAGGGGAGAAAAATAGATACCTCCAAAATGAAGCCTCCGCAAAAGCAGTCTGCTTACCTATGGAGGCAGTCTCCGGGAAGTTTTGTCTATTTGCTTTGAGATACTGGATGGCAATACGTAGCTCTTCGATCACCAAGTTCCTATCAACTACAATGTCTTTTAAATCTATTTTTTTTTGAAGTTGATTGCGCACAGTGCGAGCAATCTGCCTGTATCGTATTGAGATTTCGGGAGCTCCACTTAAAGCATAAGAGGCTTTTTCGCCAAATATCGTTGCGCACCTGTTAACTGCATATACAGTCTGCAGATTTAAAGTGAATAAAATAAAGATGACGACTGATTTTTTAAACATGAAACCATGAGGAGCAACTATCACACCAAATCACACACGAAACTAAGGTGTGATGAGTATATATTAGCAGCCTGTATCCATCGTGCTGGGGAATCAGCATGTGGCCGTTGAAAAGCCTCGGGTGCGCAGCGCCGCCTCTGACAAAGAAGTTCAGTTGAAAGTGTATGAAGATTTTTTAGCCAGCCCCCGGGCAGGGGCTGCGGCCACTTCCGCGTAATATAATGGCATCTTACGAGGGAAATTTTGGCTTTGGAGCCTTTCTATAGATAGGGGCTCTGTTGAAAACCCTTTTTATCGCACTTAAACGTTCTTAAGTCCTTGGATTATTTATTTTCATAGGTTCTTAAATTGAATTTACGAATCCTTGGCGATCACAGGGCTGGAGACTCTCTAAAGCAAAAAAATGTGATATATGGTGAGGCATGGATGCGCCTCAGAAAGGCCGCATAGGAGGGCCACGGCGCCTTTAAGAACCGCGAGCAGCTGATCTAGCGGCGTTGCCCGCGCCGAAGAACCTCCCCCGTCAAAATACTTTTCAATTCTAAATTGAATTCTATTTTCTTAGGATTGCGGTCTATTTTTCTGCACTAAACTCACCGCCTCATAATGGGAAATCGCTCCTAAAATTCAAAAGAAATTCAGCTCTAATAACTAACCGATTTAAAAAGTTAAAGGGTCTCAAAATAAGGCTCATCTTTAGTCTAGCGGGGCCGATAAGAAATTATGGGACCTCAGAAAGAGGGTACCGAAAAGGAGAAAACACATGAAACTCAACTATACCTTTAAGCACCTTGATCATTCAGATCCACTCGTGGAATACACCGATGGGCGCATGGATGAAATCGGACAGTTCTTGCTTAAAGAAGGTTATGGCAGCGTCTACTTTAGCAAACAGAAAAATGAATTCTGCGTTGAGATCTCAGTGAATACGCGGCAGAAGTATTTTAAAGCCTCTTGCTATGGTCCGGATGTGTATGCTGCTGTGGACTTGGCGGTGGATAAGCTGGAAAAGCAATTTCTGAAGCTCCATAAACAGGTTAAGGACCACAGTCGACCCGATAATACGAAAGAGGGGCGCCTGGAAACAGCTTTGCGTTACCGCAAGGCCGCATAAAGTCCTCAAATTGATTCTATAAATCTATAAAAAGGGCGGTTAAAGGACCGCCCTTTTTATTTTGACCCCTCATTGGGCTTTTGATAGGTTCCAGCCTACAAATAACAACATTTCCTATATGAGGACTAAAAGAAGTGAAAAACTATCTTTTTACAAGTGAGTCAGTATCTGAAGGCCACCCCGATAAAATGGCAGACCAAGTTTCCGATGGCATTTTGGATGCTATTTTAGCCCAAGACCCCAAGGGCCGTGTTGCCTGTGAAACTCTCCTGACGACAGGTCTTATTGTTGTTGCCGGTGAAATCACAACTTCTGCAAAAGTAAACTTCTCTGAAATCGCTCGCGATGTTGTAAAGCGCATTGGTTATGACCATTCAGATAAGGGGTTTGACTATAAAACTTGCGCGGTCACTGTTGCGCTTGGTCAGCAGTCCCCTGACATTGCTGTGGGCGTCAAAGAGACCTTGTCAGACGATCAAGGTGCGGGCGATCAGGGTTTGATGTTCGGTTATGCTGTGAATGAAACTCCAGAGTTGATGCCTTTATCTATTGCGATGTCTCATAAGCTGGTAAAGGATCTCGCAACTATTCGTAAAGCGAACAAAGTGGATTGGTTGCGTCCCGACGCTAAATCTCAAGTCACGGTTCAGTACGAAAATGGTGTGGCAAAACGCATTGATGCGATCGTAATTTCGACTCAGCACAGTGAATCAGTTACGAACGCAACAATCATTGAGTTCATCACTGAAGAGCTTATTAAAAAATCGATTCCAGCAAATTGGATTGATGCGAAAACTAAGTTTTACATCAACCCAACGGGCCGTTTCGTAACTGGTGGGCCTATGGGTGACGCTGGCTTGACGGGCCGCAAAATTATCGTGGACACTTACGGTGGTCATGGAGCACATGGCGGCGGTGCCTTCTCTGGCAAGGACCCTTCTAAGGTGGATCGCTCGGCGGCCTACGCAGCTCGTCATATCGCTAAAAACATCGTTGGAGCTGGCTTGGCGGATCGCTGCTTGCTTCAGGTGGCTTATGCTATCGGTGTGGCAGAGCCTGTGAGCATCTCTATCAACGATTTCGGCACTGGAAAAGTAGATTCTGAAATTCTTGAGCAAGCAGTTCGTAAGGTTTGGGACCTACGGCCGGCTCGTATTACTAAGGATTTGGATCTTTTGCGCCCTATTTACAGCCCAACTGCTGCATATGGCCACTTCGGTCGCACCGAAGAGACCTTTACTTGGGAGAAACTCAATAAGATCGAACAGATTCAAGAAGCTGTGAAGTCTTTGTCTTAAGGGCAAATTGAAAGTACTCTGCACGCCGAGTAGCTTTTGAGAGCAATTTTTGAAATACCAGAGGCCGGTGGTCTTCCTTGCCAAGTGCTTCTGGAGTTTTTAAAATCGTTCTTAGAAACTCGGCGTTTTTTTTGTCACAAACTCGTACCTGTTATTTGATTTACAAAGGGACTGCATGGATCCGAAGTACATTCGAAACTTTTCAATTATTGCCCATATCGACCACGGTAAATCCACCTTGGCCGACGAATTGTTGGCGGCCACGGGGTCGCTTTCAGATCGGGAAAAGAAAAGTCAGTTTCTAGATAATATGGAGCTCGAGCGCGAACGTGGTATCACGATCAAAGCTCAGACAGTCTGTTTAGATTTCAAATCTAAAGACGGAAACATGTACCAAATCAATTTGATCGATACACCGGGGCATGTGGACTTCTCTTACGAAGTTTCTCGATCCCTTGCTGCCTGTGAGGGCGCGATCTTGGTGGTTGATGCAGCACAAGGCGTGGAAGCTCAAACTTTGGCCAATGTCTACTTGGCGATGGAAAATAATCTTGAGATCATTCCTGTTCTGAACAAAATCGATTTACCATCTGCTGACCCCGAGGGCGTAGCGAAGCAAATCGAAGAGACTGTAGGTCTGGATTGCACGGACATTATTCACGCGTCGGCGAAGGAAAAAATCGGCATCCTTGATATTCTGGAGGCCATTGTTGCCAAAGTTCCGCCACCAAAGGCTGACAACACTCTTACGCCACGAGGATTGATTTTTGACTCGTGGTTTGATGCCTATCAAGGTGTTGTGGTGTTGGTGCGAGTGGTGGATGGCACAATTAAAAAAGGCGATCGCATTAAGTTCATGCAAACAGATCGTGATTACGAAGTTCTGCGCATGGGTAAGTATAAACCCTTTCCCTTCCCCGTGGACTCTCTTGAGGCTGGTGAAGTGGGCTTTATCATTTGCGGAATTAAAGACATTCGCGACGTTAAAGTTGGCGATACTGTGACTTCTGCAAAAAAACCAACAACAGAGGCGTTACCAGGCTTTCAAAGAATCAAACCCATGGTTTTTGCCGGTATTTTCCCAATCGTCGCCAGTGAGTACGAAACTCTACGCGATGCTTTGGATAAACTGTGTTTGAATGATTCCTCTTTGACTTTCGAAATTGAAAAGTCAGCGGCCCTGGGCTTCGGCTATCGTTGTGGCTTCTTAGGCCTTTTGCATATGGAAATTGTGCAAGAGCGCTTAGAGCGAGAGTTCAATTTAGACCTGATCACCACGGCTCCGACGGTGGTTTATCGTATCACAAAAACAGACGGCTCGGTGATGCTCCTAGAGAATCCTTCGATGATGCCGAAGGAAACTGAGATCTTAAAATACGAAGAACCCTATGTGAAGATCACTGTTCACACGCCCACTGATTATATCGGTGGAATCCTTAAGATGTGCGAAGACAAGCGTGGTATCCAGATCAAAATGGACTATGTGACTGAAAAGAAAGTGATCATTGAATACAAGCTGCCAATGAATGAGATGGTCATGGACTTTTATGATCGCTTGAAGTCGATCTCTAAAGGCTATGCCTCGCTCGAGTATGAATTCATGAGTTTCGAAGAGTCAGATCTGGTTAAGCTAGACATTCTGATCAACGGAGAAGCTGTGGATGCGCTCTCCCTGATCATACATAGATCGAAGGCCACGACACGCGGCCGTGCTTTGACTGAAAAAATGAAAGAGCTCATCCCGCGTCAACAGTTCCAGGTGGCGATCCAGGCGGCGATTGGTTCTAAGATCATCGCGCGAGAGACTCAAGGCGCTCTGAAAAAAGACGTGACCGCAAAGTGTTATGGTGGTGATATTTCCCGTAAGCGTAAGCTTTTGGAACGTCAAAAAGAGGGTAAAAAGCGCATGAAGCAGATCGGAACTGTCGATGTGCCTCAGGAAGCCTTCCTCGCGATTTTGAAAGTTGAAGACTAGTTACGGGCATTCGCAGACTGAATCAGCAGCCAGAATTCCTAGCTTTTAAGAGGTGACAACATGAGTGACAATAAAGATCAAAACATCAAACCTTGGGACTTTAGAACAAAACATTTTTGGACTGAAGGTTGGGGTTCCCTTTTTCTTGCAGTTTTTATTGCCTTGTTCATTCGTTGGGGCTTTATCGAAGCCTATGTGATTCCATCGGGCTCTATGTTGCCGTCACTTTTGATTCATGATCATATCTTTGTGAACAAGCTGACCTACGGCTTCCGTGTTCCTTTTAGCGAAAATTGGTTGGTTAAATTCAATGAGCCTAAGCGCGGTGAAGTGATTGTTTTCAAGTATCCAAAGGACATGAGTACCTTTTTCATCAAACGCATCATCGGCGAATCTGGCGATAAAGTTTATTATGAAAACGGAACTCTTTATATCAATGACAAGCCCATTGAGAAGAAAGTCCCGGCGGACATGGTAGACTTCAACTGGTTGCGCGACGCCGATTTTCAACGTGATGGAAACATCAATGACGGCAAAGATAACTACGTCGAGTTCGTTGAGGCCTTGCCAGCCAGCCAAGGCGAGGACAAGGGCAAAGAGCACGCGATTCTTTTGCGCAAGGGGGACGTTTTTGAAACTTACGGTCCTGTGACGGTTCCGCAGGATCACCTCTTTATGATGGGTGATAACCGTATGAACTCCTCTGATGGAAGAGTTTGGGGCTTTTTGCCAAAACAAAATATTTTAGGCAGAGCCATGTTTGTTTGGTTAAGCTGTGAAGAAACGATTCCAGCTTTGCCGTTCTTATGCAACCCAATGACGATTCGTTGGGGACGTTTTTTTCATCAAGTAAACTAGATGTCAGACGCAGCACCCAAAGCAGCATGCAAAGCCACGACAGGGAATTTAAAAGGG
>JBBKWD010000188.1:0-3342 GCA_037968775.1 Bdellovibrio sp. | reverse complement strand
TCGCTCACGATTTTATCGATGTCATTGGCATAATCTTCGGGGGCATAGCCGGTTTCTGGCTGTATCGAGCGACCGTGACCACGCTGATCATAGGCCAAACATCTTTCAGAGGCCTCAAGGCCCGAAATGATCTTGCGCCAGTTTTGCCCATATCCCATCAAACCGTGCACAAACAGCCAAGGTCGTCCATTTTCGGGTCCGTAAAAGTGATGATAAAACTGATCTATATATTGATCGGTAAAATGTTCTTTGTAAGCCATACGCCTCTTATACCCCTTGAACAGTTTCTCGTCAAAGTTCAAGACCTAAGTCGTTTCAAGTGTTTACAACCGCCTCCCAGGAGAGTAGAAAAGAAGAATATAAAAATCAACGAATCCCGACCTGTCGTTTGTTTTTTCTGCCGAAGGAAGGTACATTCTGCGCCGATGACTCCCAAACAAAAGCCCTCTCTCCATGAAGACTGGATCGACTCTTACGCTCTTCGCATAGTCCGAAGCCTCCAAGATGCTGGTTTTGAAACATACCTCGTTGGTGGCTGTGTGCGCGATCTGCTTGTCGGCATTCATCCCAAAGACTTTGATATCGCAACAAATGCGCACCCCAATCAAGTCCGCAAAAAAGTCGCCAATGCTTATATTATTGGTCGTCGTTTTAAGTTAGTTTTGGTTAAACGTGGCGATCAACAATTTGAGGTCGCCACCTTCCGTCGCAATGTGAGCGCCGATGAAGTCGCACTGATGACCGAAGATGAAACCGTGGATGGGGATAATTACTTTGGGACTTCACAGGAAGACTCTCAACGTCGCGACTTCACTGCGAATGCTATTTTTTATGATCCCGTAAAACACAAGTTGATCGATCATTGTGGCGGCCTTCAAGATATTGAAGACCGTGTCTTACGAATGATTGGCGATCCGAAAGAACGCTTGATCGAAGACCCGATTCGAATTTTGCGTGCGATTCGCTTGTCCCATAAGTTGCATTTTTCTATTGAGTCTTCGATGCGCTCGGCGATTGCTGAATGTGCGGCAGAGCTAAATAAATCAGCCCTGCCACGTCGCCGCGAAGAGTGGCTAAAGTTTTTGCGCTTGAATGAGCCCCACATGGCCTTTATGGAGCTATTTGACCTGCACATTCTTGAACACATTTTACCTGGGCTCTACTCGGTCTTTATGGATCCCGCAAAAATGGAAATTTTTGAGATTCATTTAGCCCGCATTGCCTCTGCTGGAATTAACAAACAAGATCCGACCGAATTATTCGCTGGATTTATGTTGGCCTTCATGAAGGCGCAATACGGCGAAGAACCTTGGAACCAAGAAAAAATCGAAAGCGACCCTAAGCTTGCTTACTTTATGCGTGAAGAAATGGGTGTCTTTAAGCAAGAGGGCTTTATGTTCTTTAAGGCTTTGCAAATTATGGGCAGTCTTAAAAAGATCGAAACCTATTCACGCAAAGGTGAGCGCCGGCAAGCAGCCTTTGTGGCCAACGAAGCCTTCAATTTGGCACTGAAGCTTTCGATCATGGATTTTACTTTATCTCCGTCTGAAATTCACTTTTGGTTGCAGCAGATAGAGAAATTCGAAGGATCTCAGTCCATTTCCCATTAAGTTTAATTGAGCTGAGGACAATCGTGATTTTGAATTTCCTCGACGGATCCACGATTTCTAGTGAGGGTGTTGCGTCGGCTGCTTAACAAAACCAGCTGCGTTTGATTTTTCTTGTTTTTAACTGCTATAAGTCCCATTCCAAATTCAGCTAAATTGTTTTTTGCCTCCGGGACTCCCCCTTCCAAGTCAGCAAATGCATTGGTGTCCTGCAACTCTTTTTCGGAAAGAATTTTGGCATAGTACTGATGTCCTTCAATTTTCTCAGGTACGATCGACCAAACTGATCTTAAGCTGGAAGCCAATTTTTGAACTTGCGCCTGCACTTCTGGCTTGGGGCAAGAAATATGGATATGCAATTGATTTTGACTGCGACCAAATTGGGAGTTGATTGCCAAGGACATGGCTTCCACTGGAATCGCACTGCCCTTTTTCTTCTCCATATAAGTTCGATATTTCCAAGCTAAATAGAAATAGTTAGGAGCATCGGGGCTGATGATCTCAGGACTTTCCATGCCTGTGATTTTACGAGTCGGCATTAAGAGGTATTGAAGCTCCCCCACTCGATCTTTAAAAATCACATAGCCTTTGTCTCGTCCATTTTCTACATTCACTTCGATACAATTCGGACTTAGCTCCGTCACAGGAGGAACACACTTCGTATTGATGATATTCCAAAGGGCGTCAGACTTGGGTGAAGTCGGAGTTGTGGAACAACCCAGAACGAAAATAAATGTCGATACTAAAGCAGAATTAAATCTCAACGGTGCCCCCTCGTGCAAGTCCCTCATAGTCTGCCGCCTGTGCAAATGACATTCAAGCAGTTGTTACAAAAAGAATCATACCGAAATCGGTTCCGCTGGCGAATAGTCTTGCGCCAAACCAACACTAGACGAAAAAGAAGAAGCCCCCGACGACATGTCAGGGGCTTCTTCTTTTTAATATTTAAATGAGTCGCTGATAGCGCTTAGGCCGCGTCCTTAGCATTCAGTTGATGTAACAGATGACCTGCAATTTTATCCAACGGAAGAACTTTATCGATGGCTCCGATTGCCACAGCGGCGCCCGGCATTCCATAAACCACACAAGTTTCCTCGTTTTGCGCAACCGTATGAGCTCCTGCATTCTTCATTTCCAACAAGCCCTCAGCACCGTCTTTACCCATACCCGTCAGCACAACACCCATAGCATTTTTACCCACGTATTTCGCCATCGACTTCATCAAATAGTCCGCGGCTGGACGAACACTGTGCAATGGGGGTCCCTGATGCAATTTCACATAGTAAAAAGCACCACTTCGAGTGATCTCCATGTGAAAGCTTCCGGGCGCAATCAGAACTCTTCCGGGAACAACTTGGTCCCCGTCTTGCGCTTCCTTGACTTCAAATGGAAACATCTTATCCAAATTCTCAGCAAAGGATTTAGTAAAACCCGGCGGCATATGCTGCACCACCAAGGTGCCAGGTATATTTGCGGGCATTCCGCTTAGAAATACCTTCAAGGCTTCTGTCCCGCCCGTGGACGATGCCACCGCTAGCAACTGATGCGTTGTCCGGGCTAATGATGTATGAGTTTTGGGAGCCGCAGCCCCGGAACTGACTATTTTCTTAATCGGATTGAGACGCGCCTTGGACACTGCGCGAACCTTTTCTAAAATCTCTTTGCCCAGCCCCTCTAAACTTTGACTCACATCAATCGAAGGCTTTTCCAAAATCTCAATGGCACCTGCCTCAAG
>JBBKWD010000187.1:0-46474 GCA_037968775.1 Bdellovibrio sp. | reverse complement strand
AATCTTTGCCTTCAAACTGTTCAATTATTTCTTTTCTCCGAGATCGTGTCGCAGATGGCATAGCAATTAACAACTGGTGACAAGCCTGATCTTCCATCACCTTAGTTGCAACTTCGGGATCAAAAACTCGAATGCCAGCAACACTTGCCCCGTGCAGCTCTTTGTTATCGTCGAAAAATGCAACGGGCCGAAACTCTGGACCCGACATCAATGCCAGAGCCGTTTGCAAGCCTGAACGGCCAGCACCATAAATGGCAACCCTTTGGCGCCGATCAACCTTGTGCTCAAGAGAGCGCAAAACTCCACGAGCCATAAATCGACTTGACGCAATATATGCAATCGCCGTGATCCAATAAATTAACAAAGACGATCTCGGAACGCCGGCAGCGCCCCCCATAACGACGGCTGCCATTAGAAGCAAAACAGAAAGGCTGACCCCATAAAAAACCGTGATCAAGATCTTATCATCCATAAATCGAATGACAGCTCGGTACAAACCCATACGAATAAAGATGGGCACCGTAATAAACGGCAAAATAAAAAACACCCAATAAATAGAGGAGACATCGGGAACTATCGTTCCAAGTCGCAATGCAATTGCCGAGTACAGAGCTAAGGGAAGCAATGTCACATCGCACAAGAGCATAATTAGAATTTTAATTTTACGAGGAAGATAAGCTAAGCGTTGGTACATTTTCTAGAAATCCTTCGTCGCAGTGACATTAATAGGATCATTGCTTTTCTACAACTCCCACAATTAACTAGGGCGGCGCGCCATGCGTGCCCCTGTTCAGTTGTGTGCTGAAAAGGGTTCGGTATTATAGACCCATGATAAAACGTTTTTTCGACCTCTGTCTTTGCACCACAGCCCTAATAGTATTTGGCGTCCCTATGATAGTACTATTTATTGCCATAAAAATCACTTCAAAGGGCCCAGCCCTTCATTGGTCTAAGCGCATAGGACAACACAACAAACTCTTTTTAATGCCCAAGTTTAGATCGATGCGGGTCGATACGCCCCAAGTTGCCACTCACTTAATTGCAGACCCTAAAATATATCTGACTCCGATTGGTGGATTTATTCGAAGGACGAGTCTAGACGAACTACCTCAATTGATTTCGGTTCTGCGGGGCGAAATGAGTTTCGTTGGACCTCGCCCTGCTCTTTTTAACCAAGACGATCTCATCGGCCTACGCACCGAACTAGGAGTCGACTCCCTCAAGCCAGGAATCACTGGTTGGGCGCAAATTAACGGCCGAGACGAACTGCCCATTCCCGTTAAAGTGAAATTTGATGAATACTATCTCAAAAATGCCTCTCTTTTACTCGACTTAAAAATTATAGCTAAAACTGCTCTCAAGGTCCTTAAGAGGGACGGCGTCAGTCACTAGGGGTGTCCATGAAAAAGAAAATACTCCTGACCGGAGCAAGCGGATTTGTCGGCAAAAACTTCCTAAAAACCTATCAATCGGAACACGACATCACCCCGGTAAGTGTTCGCGCCCAGACCTTAAAAGATCTCAACCTCAAGGGTTTTGATTGCGTCATTCACTGCGCCGCCCTTGTTCACCAAATGAAAGGCGCCCCCGAATCTCAGTATTTCGAGGTGAACTATGAACTGACAAAGACCCTGGCGCGCAAAGCTCTGGAAGCGGGTGTCGGCCACTTTGTATTCATTAGCACTGCGCATGTCTATGGAGACTCCGGCGATCTCTTTAACCACCAAGCTCGACTCTCGGAAACCACCCCTTGCCTTCCCCGGGATGCCTACGGCCGCAGCAAATTGAAAGCAGAAGAGTTTCTTCAAACCCTCAATAGTTCTGACTTTTGCATCTCGATTATCCGCCCACCCATGGTATATGGGAAGGGGGCAAAGGGAAACATTCTTGCTTTGGCAAAACTAGTTGAACGGGTTCCTTTGTTGCCCCTCGGCTATGCCGCGAACCGGAGAAGTCTCATCGGCATTGAAAACTTGTGCTATTTTATTTCGCTGGTGACAAAGAAAAGACTGCCAGGGGTATTTCTGCCGCAGGATAAAGAACCGCTTTCCATAAAGGAACTAGTGACGTCACTGGCCTCTGCCATGGATCGACGTATACTTTTATTTTGTCTGCCCAACTTTGTGATGCATTTTATTTTTAAACTCGCACCCAAGTTATCTTCTCGACTTTTTGGCACACTGGCTCTTGAAAGCGAAACTTCGAATCGAAACCTTGGCTATACTCCTCAACTCTCGACGCGTGACGGTTTTAAGTCGATGTTATCCTAGTTTTTTGCTTGAGTCGTTGAGCAAAAAAGGCCAACAACACCCACGAGATATTGACGACTAAAAATAAAATACGCTTTAGGCCAGAAAATAGCTTTCCTATCTCCCATTTTGCTCGAAGAATTTGCCAGGTTTTTTTAAAATTTCTGCCGACAATTTTTGATTTATCAATGTGATACAGGTAAAGACACTCTGGAATATTTTGAACGCGAGCGCCGTTTAAATACAGTTGGGTCAAAAAATAATAGTCTTCCCCATATTCGAGCCCCTCGTGATACCGAGCACTCCCCAGAATGTCTCGTCGAAACATGATCGAGGCGTGAACAAGAGACCGCTGCATAAGCCAATCACGAAACACGGGCGCAGGAGGAGGACAAAGCGTAAGCCAATGATTCCCCTTTGCATCTATGAGTTTAGCAGAGGTGCCTACGACATCGACTGCATTTGTCGCCAAAGCTTGAGCTTGTTTGACGAAGCGCTGCGGGGCAAAAGAATCATCAGCATCCTGTATAGCGATCAAGGCTCCCCTAGCCTCATTCAACAATATATTCCTCATCCCGCCTGCGCCGATATTAGTTTCGGAGCGAAACACTCGAACTCTCGGGTCCTTTGAAAATCTTGCAACAATCTCACTCGTAGAATCTGTGCAAGCGTCTTCGCCGACTAAAACTTCAAGATTGGAGTATTCGTTACCCAATAGGTCGCACATTAGCTGTTCAAGAAAGGCTTCGCCATTATGAACTGGCAAAATAATAGACAACAGCGGCTGATTCATGAAGGCGAACCCACGAGACCCTTGTTGTAGGCTATTGTCTCAGTCAGTCCTTGCTCCAAAGACACTTTAGGACTCCATCCATAGACTTTTTGGAGTTTGGAAATGTCAGCTTCTAGATGCATCATTTGATTGGGAGCGTAGGCACGAGCTCCAAAGTCGAGCAGCTCTTTTCCTTCACCAATGATATCGGCAATCTTTAGCACGACATCTTTTAACTGGCAGGCCTGTCCGCCGCCAAGATTAAAAAATCCCCCCTCTTTGGGGTCTTGAGCGATCATTGCAAAAAGTCGAGCAATGTCTTTTACGAAGGTATAGTCCCACACCTGCTCACACCGCGAAAGTGGCATGGACTGATGGCTGAGCAAAGACTTTATCAACAAGCTCATCAAAGATCCCGCCCGGTCTCGAGGTCCATAGGAGGAAAAGAGGCGCAACCAAACAAAGTTGATCTTGCTATCGTGGCAAATTTTTTCGCACAAAAGACCCGTTGCAAG
The DNA here is from genome assembly GCA_037968775.1 of Bdellovibrio sp. Taxonomy (GTDB): domain Bacteria; phylum Bdellovibrionota; class Bdellovibrionia; order Bdellovibrionales; family Bdellovibrionaceae; genus Bdellovibrio. The sequence continues at coordinate 42,938 of JBBKWD010000187.1, read as the reverse complement.
TTTTGCCACGGCGTAGTTTGTTAAGGGCAAAGTCTGTGCGGCCTCAGAAAGTTTTCTATTTTGCACACCATATTCAGACTCAGAGCCCATACCGATAAAAGTTTTAACTCCGTGGGTCTTTGCCAGACGCAACAAATCAACTGCCGCCTTTAAGTTGCTCATTTGAGTCGCATTATTCTTTTCTTTTTGATCAACCCCAACCCAGCCGAGGTGAATAATGATGTCAGGCTTAAACCGCGCAAAATCGTCTTCAATAAGAGAAATCTCTGTGAGGTCCCCCTGAATCCTCTGAAAAGATTCTGTATTTTTGAGAGCCTCAACAGAGGACTGACGAACAAGGGCAGCAACCTGAAAGCCCTTTTGCAAAAGAGCTTCGGCTACGAACGATCCAATTCCTCCAGTTGCTCCCGTTAAAAATACCTTCATTGAGTTGTTTTCCTTCACTATTAGAATTCTCAGTTAATCCGACCTTAGATAGCGCAAAAATGCAAAAAAAATCGCAGTAGCGAGCGACTCTCAAAGAAGCGATAGCTCTCGATGATAGTCTTCCATTTGCAATCGCGCGATCGTATCAAATCCAAAATCTTGAATGGCCCGAGTCCGCGCTCTCTCGCCCAATTGAACACGCAGATTCTTGTCGAGGATTAATTTAAGGATCGCTTGTTCAAGAGCACTTACGTCCTCAAGAGGCACCAACAGCCCCGTTTCGGTATCCACAATAGAATCACGCAACCCAGGGATGTCAGTGCCAATGGCGCAAATCCCTAAAGCGGCCGCTTCCAGCACCACTGTGCCAAAACCTTCACGATAACTGGGCAAGCATAGCAGATCGCATCCAGCCATGTAAAATTCAGGATCCGTTTGAAAGGGAATTCTTTTAATCTTTGGGTGAGACGATATCAGGTCAACCCAGGAAGCATCTTGTTGGGTTTCGATGCTCTCAAAATCACCCATAATTAGTAATCGAGAGTCTGCCGTCTCCAAAGTTCTGAGGAACGCAAAAATGAGTTCCCGCATTCCTTTGTTTGCCGTTATTCGACCTACGTATAAAAGCCATGGAAGTTCTAAAGGAAAATCCAACCGCTGCGAAAGCTCTGCACGCGCATTTGGGAATCTGCTCTTGTCAAAACGAGAGGGGTCTATTCCACCATAAGACCCCTTATGAAGGCAGTGCAGGTGTCCCGCCGGCGCTACTTTTTCATCAATGAGAAACAGCACCTGACTGGGACTGTCGGCGTAACAGCGGGTATTGAGCAGAACAATAAGACTGTCTAACTTTTTCAGGAGCCAGCGCAAGGGACCACGAATTGTCGCCCACCTTTGACCGGTGAAGGTGTGCATTCGAACCGGAACGCGAGCAAAAAAACCAGCGATTGCCACCAAAAGCCCTGCCTTTGGGGTGCCGGAATGTACGATGGCGTAATTGTTTTTTCTAAAATGACGGTAAAGCCGCCACAAGGCTATTAGATCTTGAAGGGGAGAAATCGCACGCGGGATGTTTATATTGGTGAGGCGAAAGGAGTGGTGTTCACGAAGAAATTCACCGTAAGGTGCCTCGCTAGAAATGAGTTCTACTTCAAAGCCATTTTTTTGGTATTCTTTGATATTATTGATGAGGTGAACAAAAAAAGTGGGCACAGTGACTATGATTGCTAGTTTTACTTTTCCGCAGCCCCGAATATTACGATGCGTCAATGTTGCTCTCTATCTTTTCTCACCATCTTTGGCTCGAACTACTTTTCACCCTTTTATCTTTTCGAATAGAAAAATGCAAATCCATCGGCCTCGATACAGACGATCAGCAGACAGGATGCGCCGCGTTCACATCCTCGCTTCCAGAACTCTCCACTTATTTGCCTATATTTTAAATACTTTCTCAACTGACAAATGAGCAATTAGACGCATAAAACAGCGGAATAACTATGATCTAAATTACGGTGGGCCAAAGTGATACTAGCGGAATATAATCTTGTAACTTACTTAATTATTGTTGGCACTCTCCTGTCCTTCTTTCCTATTGGCAAGTTTCTGGGGGTTAAAGGGCTCTTCACCGCTAGTCTCGTTGGCATTTCTCTAGCTGCCGTTCCTGTTGCCATTTTTGCTAACTTTGCAGCGGGACTCATTCACTACATAATTCCCTTAGAGATTTTTCTGAGCATTTTATTGTTAATTTGGATTTGCTGGCATCATGGGATACAATTCAAGGTTTCAAAACATGATTTAGGTCTCCTCCTTATGCTCGGGACTGTTACTTGCCTCTTGTTTTTTTCAAACAATCCACTGGATGTTTTTTATGAACAACGCGGTCCCGAAACCTTCTTAAACTTTAACGATCACTATTCATATTATTCAATCCAATCCATAGAAATGTTAAATGCCGACTATTTTTCGAGACTAAACGTCTCCAATATGTTCCCTCTGCCTTGGACTAAATATCACTTTCACACCTCATCCGTCTTTGCCGTTCTTCAATACTATACTCCCATCAAGGCATTGCAGTCCTATTTCATGGCACAGGTCGTGGTCTTTATTTTTGTTTTTCTATCCTTTGCAGAAACGCTCTTCAAGGATACTCAACTTTCGACAGCCCGGATTGTCTTATTCTTTAGCTGGGTCTATTTTGGCTTAAGTGTTTTGTTCCACTCCGTGGGTTGGAACATAAGTACTACTGGAATCATCTCTGTATTTGCTTTTTTTCAGCTTCTATACACATTGATAAACAACAATCAGAACCGCCAAGATCTTTTTCTTTATGGAACTCTTCTGGGTTTAAGCGCTATTCGGTTAGTCCCGATAACCATCACTGTTTACGGATATTTCTTTATCCTTCAAACTGAGTTCTTCAAGATGAAATTTGACTATTTTAGAAAGTCCCTTGTACCTGCATTAAAGACTTACCTCAGGAAACTGTACCTGATTGAAAAAGGTCTTTTAGTGACTTTACTTTTATATTTACTATCTACGATATTGTCTTCACGGCGCAACCCCGAAGGAATTCATTTTTTAGAAACTGGAGCCTATAGCGATCCCTGGTCTTACGGACTTTTTATTCATAAAATATTGAACTTCGTATTTGGCGGATTTGGTCTTGAAAATATCTATAGAGATCATTCTGATTTAAAAACCTTTGAAATCTTCACCCAAATGAAAGTGATCCACTTAGGCCTTGCGCTCATTCTATTTCTCGGACTTCTTTTTGTAGTCATAAAAGCATTCAAGATGTATAGGCCGAAAATTCAATCGTTGTTCGATAGTCAGAATAAACTTTCGCTGAAGAACCTAATAATCATCGGACTCTTACTATTAACACTGAAACTTAGCCTTATCACCGCAATCTATATTTCCTTATTCGTTACCCTTTTAAGTCTAGACAATACTGCCAACCGAAAATCGACAAATTTTATTCTAGCTATCGTTTTTGCGGCCTATTTATTTCAATATACGGGTGCAAATGAAATTAAGTCTCCCGTACTAACTCTGATATTTGATGGACTCATATGGATTCTACCGCTTTTAATGCTCATCAACCAAAAAGAAAAACGCCAGTATCTAGCCAGCGCCTTCGTTCTCTTGCTGATCCTAGTCTCCAAACCGAGAATATCAAATCACCTGAGGTATCCAACGATGTTTGAGCTAAATGTTAGCAACACCGATCGAGCTTCCCTTGTTCTCGCAGGAAAAATTAACTCTACAAATTTCTTGCTCCTCGAAGACACCCCAAAAAAGCTTGAGGCCATCAGCGCAATCACGGGAAGTCGGCTGCACTATAAGGAAGACTTTATTGTTTTCAGAAATAACTCCTTCACCGATAAATCTCAATTGGAATAGTCTATCCATCAAAGGCGGTGTGGCGAATTGTCGAGTTCCCGCCGGAGATTGAGCAGCCTTCGCGCCGCGAGCAAGGTTGGCGCGGCGCACAAGCATGCGCTCAAATGGCACAGTCTTATTCAGATATCCTTGTTCCGAGAATATAAAAATCTTATACTTAGGAGTGCAAAATTTGACCACCTGTTCGGACCTAAAAAAGCTATTGGCCATTTTTGAGACTGTTGGGCGCAATGTGCCCGTGCATACTCAAGGACAAGGCAGTAACTTTTCCGTCAAAAATATCGAGAAACAAACACTTCTTATTAAGCCGTCAGGTTATCGACTCGATGAGGTTCGTACACCTGACCATCTTGTGGAAATAAATTACGGTGAACTCAAAAATCGCCTCAATGAGATTCGTAAATCCACATCTGGAAGTCAGGAAACTGAATACACTAATCTCTTAAAGGAAGTTCGCACAACAGATTCAAATCTTCTCGCCTCTATGGAGACGGGTTTTCATGCCTTACTTCCTAAAAAGTACGTCCTCCACTTTCATTCGCTTATCGCCATCATAATGGCCAGCCTCTGGGAAGGCGAGAATGCCGAATTTCAATTATGGTTACAACATCAACCGAATTTGGAGTTTTGCGTCTACCAAAGGCCCGGACTTGAACTCAGTCTCAGCTTAGAACAGCACCAAGACTTCTCATTCATCGTATTAGCCAGGCACGGCGTAATCTGCCAATCAGATAGCGAGAACATATTTGAACAATGGCTATCGATTGAAGCTTCGTTCCTAAAATCATTTCCTGCTGCTAAGAGTTGCCTTAAGGATATTGATATTCTTAAGCATTCGGGAAAAATGAGGTTCTTTTATCCTGATATAGCAGTCTTTGCTAAAGAGCTCTCGCTTTGTTTGAAAAAGGTTTCTGACGATACCTATCTTTGGCAAGGAAGCTCAGAACTCTCTCCAAAAAAACTTCGAAACTTAGCTGAGATATGGAATGCAAACCTTCGCCTGGAAAGAACTGCCTATCTGTTGCCAGAAATTCCCGAGCGGGATATCCGAGAACTCTCAAAGCTACCTTCTGAACTTATTCGATTGCGGGATTCGAAATGATTGATACAGAATTAAAAATACACGTCCTAATTCCAATGTCAGGTCAAGGCACCCGATACAAAGAGGCCGGATACGAGCAGCCGAAACCGCTCATCCCTGTTAATGAAGTGCCTATGCTACAAAGACTCCTTAGTAATTTTAATCCACACTGGGACTATTCCTTTGTATTAGCTGAAAATCATCGCGACTCAGGACTGGAATCTTTTGTAAGAGCTTTGATTCCCCACGCGCAGATTTACTATATTCCAGCTCACAATCAGGGGCCCAGCTATGCCGCCATCGAAGCTTTAAAACATATTCCCAGTAACCAGCCCATCTTACTCTCATATTGTGACTACGGTATGATCTGGGATCATACCCAGTTTGAGTCCTTTGTACGGCGTTCAGAGTGTGATTCCTGCTTAATTTCATATCGAGGCTTCCATCCTCACTATTTATTTCCAACAAACTATGCTTTCTCAAGAATTAAAGATGGTCTTGTCAAAGAAGTTCGCGAAAAGGGGAATTTCACTGGCAACCGTGAAAATGAATTTGCTTCCGCTGGGGCGTATTATTTTAAAAGTTCAAAGATTCTAACTCAAGCAATTGAATTTCAGACGAGAAATGCTCTTAAACTTAACGGCGAATTTTTTACAAGCCTTACTGTTGAAGCTCTGCTTCAAGCAAATCCCTCCGCAAGAGTGAAGGTTTTTGAAATTCCATATTTTTTCCAATGGGGCACGCCGCAAGATTTAAAGATTTTCGAGTATTGGGAGAGAACTTTCACTGCTTATTTAAAACTTGAAGGCGTCCCACTTCGCGCAAACGAAGCTTGCCTGATGCCAATGGCTGGCTTTGGAAATCGTTATCGCGGCTTAACTTCAAAGAGCAAACCTCTCATAAAGATTGGCTCCACGGAAATGTTCCGGCTTGCCCGCAACAGCTTGCCACCCAGCCGATGCACGGTGTTTGTAAGTTTGTCTGAGCTTGAAAATCACATTACTCTCGACAAACAAAATAATGAAATATTTGAAGGATTACCTGCGACACCGCCAGGACAAGCTTTAACCACTCTATACGGGCTTCAAAAATTGGGAGACAAGAATGATATTTTTGTCTCCGCTTGCGATCATTCAGTATTTATAAATCCCGAGAAATGGAATCAGTTCCTGGATTTACCTGATTGTGATGCCGCAATTTTTACAATCAAGGGCTTCCCAGGTACAATTCGAACTCCCTTATCTTATAGCTATGTTGAGGTCGACGATAACACCGAGTTTCCGCTTCTCTCCCAGGTCTCGGTAAAAAAACCTATCACGACTTGCCCTGACAGAGAACACCTACTGGTGGGCAGCTTCTGGTTTCGCTCCGCGACTCAGACAATATCCATGATTGAGGAACTCATTGCTACGGGTGAAAAAACCAACAACGAAGTTTACTTAGATGCAGTGTTTAAAGTTTTTCAAAAGAACAACTTCAAAGTTCGCATATTTGAATTAGATGGTTATATCAACTGGGGTGACCCGGACTCTCTAAAAGAAGCTCTCTACTGGAATGAGGTCTTTCTCGGATGTCAACTCACAAAACGCGAAACCTATCCAGGAATGAAATTTAATGAGGTCGCAAGTGCGAAAATTTGAAGTCGTTGCTCCAGCCTACAATGAATCAAAAAATCTTCCTGCCTTTGTTGCACGGATTAGACAAGTGGCTGAAGAAGGTCAGTTGTCACCCGAAGAATTTCAATTTATTATTGTAAACAACGGCAGCCTTGACGACTCCGCACAAATACTTGAGTCGCTTAAGAATACCGACTGTGGAAAATGGTTTAGAGTCGTTACCGTCGCAGTCAATCAGGGGTATGGATACGGTATTTTACAAGGACTCTTGTCGACGACGGCGCCTATTATTGGGTGGACTCACGCGGACCTGCAGTGTGACCCCCAAAATGCCATAAAAGCCTACGAACTCGCAAACGCCACCCAGTCAAAGCTCCTAGTGAAGGGAACTAGGTATGGCCGCCAATTGAAGGATCGCTTTGTCAGTTTTGTTTTTTTGCTGTTTTCGCGAGTCATATTGGGTCTCGACATTTCCGAACTCAATGCGCAGCCTAAAGTATTCCGCCGTGAGCTTCTTGAGAAGCTTCAAGCTTGCCCCCACAGCTTCGCCTTTGACCTCTATGCCCTTTTTATCGCCAAAAAGAACGGCTATAACTTCATGGAAGTACCGGTTTTATTTCCGCCACGAATCAATGGGTTTTCTAACTGGGCAGCCAGTTTTTTGGGTCGTCACAGAACAATTATTGCCATGATTCTATATATGTACGAGCTACGAAAAAAAGAAGGTCGCCTATGATCTTTATTGAGCACCGTAAAAATAACATCTCAGACCTTGCTTCAGTGAATCCCTCACATGGTGTGGAGATTGATCTAAGATCAAATGTGAACTTAGCCGGCCAAATCCATCTGAGTCACGAACCCTGGATCTTAGGTGAGGACTTCAATAGTTGGCTCATTAGCTTTAAAAAGCATCGTATTCAGGGGCCACTCATTTTGAATACCAAAGAAGACGGTCTGGAATCTTTGTGCACGGATTTACTCAAAAAACACCAATTAGAAAATTTTCTTTTTCTAGACACACAAGTTCCCACGATGGCTAAGCTTATAAAAATGGGACTCGGCCAACATTTAATGGTTCGACTTTCAAGCCTTGAGCCTATCGAGTTTTCGCTCAATTTCAAAAACTCAATAGGTTGGGCATGGGTTGATTGCTTCGACTGCCAACCCCTTCCTGTTGATATTATCCTTGTGGCAAAACAACATTTTAAACTTTGCATGGTCGCCCCCGAATTACAGGGGGAAGAGCCGTCCTTTGTTGCAAATTTTAAGTCACTTCTTCCATACATGGATGCTATTTGCACAAAAAGGCCTCAGTCCTATGCCTAAATGGATTCTTTTTGATCTTGACGATACTCTGATTCCCTCCAGTCGAATTTACCAATCAGCCTTATTAAAAATAGGTGCCGATATGTCTAGATATGCGGAGGCTCGGTTAAAAGTAAAACAACAACTGCCTCCGGGATCTCCAGCTTCTCACAATCGTCTCCTCTATTTCAAAAGAATGCTAGAGAAAGTCCCTGAGCAATTTACGACCACAGAATGCCTGGAACTAATGGAAAAGTACGAGAAACAAATTGCCTCCGAAATTGCGGAGTTCTGGGCGACATCAAACAACGCCACCATACTTTCAAAACTTCAAGGTCAATATCGACTGGCAATCATAACTAACGAAAACCTCCGAACACAGCTTTTAAAGCTTCAAGAGATTGATCCCAGGGGACATCTCTTTTCTTGGATTCTAACTTCAGAAGAGGTTGGATTCGAAAAACCAAGATGCGAAATATTTGAAGCTGCTATCGCCCGAACTGAAGAGGCCCTGCCCACTGATATATACGTCGTCGGAGATAGCGATAAAGACGACATACAACCGGCACTTCATCTGGGAATGAAAGCCATTAGAACCCTGGAGTGGAACTCCCAACGAGATCCCCACATGGATCAGACGAAAGTAAAAACAATCAATAAACTTGAACAGATCTTGGATGTTCTGCCAAAATATTGAGTTAGATAGGATTTTAGTGTGATTGACCTTATTAAAAAAATTACAAAAGAACCTCTTTTTATAGTCGGCATTCTGATTCGACTTCCTTTGCTATTTATTTTTAGTTCGAATTTTCTTGATCAACTCTTTATACCCTTCATAGATCAAGCCGTGCTCCACCCCTTAAGCAATCCCTGGGAGCTCTCTTCACCCGAAAGCTTCCCCTACGGCTCAATCTTGTTCTTGATTTTTTATATTCCCAAACTACTTGGCTACCTTGCGTTTGGCTCATCGACGTTAGGAAGTGGTCTCGTCAGTATTTTTCTAATGAAGCTTCCACTTTTCATATTAGAGATCGGCATCTTATCGTACTTAATTAGCGAATATAAACCTCAAACAAAAAGACTTCTGCTGTTTTTCTGGTTGAATCCCATTCTTATTTATATCACATACCTGAATGTTCAGCTAGATCTTGTGGTCATTGCCCTGCTGATTCTGTCGATTGGCTGCCTTAACCGTAGGCGTATTGCCTCTTCAGCACTTCTTCTTGCTGGTTCTCTTCTTTGCAAGTTTCACGTCATTTTGGTTGTGCCTTTATTTTTGGTTTACATATGGAATACTGAATTCACCAAAGCTGCTGTACAAAAAATAATAACTTGGTCCGTTGTGTTTTTTGGGGTCGGAATCTTAGGTTTTTTACCTCACCTCTTCTCTGGGAAGTTCACAGCAGTATCAACCCAGTCGCCAGAGTCCGGGCGACTATTTGCAGCGCAAATTTCTTACGGCAACCATCAGGTTATTTATGTGGGGGCGCTGCTTTTATTGCTCACCATAGGCAGACTTGTCATTTCCACTAAAATTTCTTACCAAGGCTTACTGTTTGGTTGTGGTTTCATTATGGGAACTCTCTTGGCTGTCACCAACCCCATTTACAGTTGGTTTTATTGGTTCGTCCCCTTTGTTGCTCTCTTCCATAGTCTCTATACTCTTTTACCGACGACCCTTTTTGTCGCCCTGAATATTTTTTATTTCCTCTATTTTGTTTTACTGAATAGCCTGCAGATCCCACCGCCATTTGGCGCTCTTTCACTCACACTTCTGCAGTCCAGCGTTATCGGCTATCTGTTCTTTATTTATCAACTAATCCTACGACACGAAACCCCTATTCGGGGACGACTCAAGCCATTAGTCATCGGACTGGCTGGAGATTCCGGATCTGGCAAAGATCATTTTGCGTCGACTCTCAAGGATATTTTCACAAACAAAAATACCGTTTTTATGGCCGGTGATGATTATCATCGCTGGGAACGAGGCCATGAGCAGTGGAAAACACTAACCCACCTGAACCCTTCAGCCAACAACCTTAAGGACATGAGTCAGCATGCAAAGCTCATCTCAAGAGGTATAGGGGTATTTCAGCCTCATTACGACCATAATACCGGTTTATTTACGCTTCCAAAGTCATTTTCACCCAAGAAAACCGTTATTCTCCAGGGCCTCCATACTCTTTACCCCCGAGACCTTCGGAAGCTTCTGAATCTCAAAATTTTTCTTTCACCAGATGAGACTCTTCGCACAATTTGGAAAACTCGCCGTGATACAATCGACAGAGGTCATTCTACTGAAAAGGTTCTTGAATCGCTTAAGCACAGAATGGGAGATTCCGAAAAGTACATTATCCCACAGGGAGAGAAGTCGGATTGGATTATTCGCTACAGACTCAAAGAACCCCTCACTGCCGACATCTTTTCCCCAGAACACGAATTGATATTAGCTGTTGATTATGTGTTTTGGAATGACGCGCCCATTGCTACTATTTTTGAACAGCTCGCAAAAAATGGTGTCACCATTTCTACTACCCAACAAGAAGGCGATATAAACCGCATTGTCATAAGTGTTAGCTCAGAACCGAGTTTGGAAAGTATTGTTTCAATAGCGAGCAATCTTTTTTTGAATCTACGACAAATTACTCGAGCCCATCAGGAGCCAGTCTGGCGTCCCGGATTTGATGGGATCAATCAACTTATTTTAATAGCGCTTATTGACCAATAGAGGTTTTTCATTTGTAGGAATTAAAGCAACTTTTCGCCTCCATTTGTATTTGCTTAACTACACTCACTGTAGAGAATGAGGAATAAAACCAACCTCCTTGTGCGTTGCACAAATGCTTGCGTCCCCTCTCTCTGCCCCCCCATTGAATCGCCCAATTGGCATGAAAAAGTCCTGGTAATGCATTTTTATGAATGCTATTTTTGGCGATCTTCGAAAGTGTGGAAAGAGGTCGACTGATGAGTTTTTCGGAAAAATGGGAAGATGCCTATGTACAGAATAAGCACTATAGTGTTTGGCCCTGGTCAAACCTCATTAGTATTTTCTATAAAGTTTATGACTCTCAAAAGCATATTGATGTTCTAGAACTTGGCTGTGGCGCTGGTGCGAACATCCCCTTTTTCAACACTCTTTCCAATATTCGTTACCACGGAGTTGATGGCAGCCCCACTGCAATTCAGTATCTTGTTAATAAATTCCCCCATCAAAGTGACGATCTGAAAGCAGAAGACTTTTCAAAACAATTTGGTTTCGAAAAGAAATTCGATGTTATTTTTGATCGCGCAGCATTGACGTGTAACCGTCTAAGTGGAATAGAGGATTGTCTAAAAAAAGTTGATGAGCATCTCAAGCCCGGCGGATACTTTATTGGGGTCGATTGGTATTCAACAAGTAGCACCTACGCTGGTTTAGGAAAAGAACTCTGTGATGGCGGAAAGACCAGATCTGAATATGAGTCTGGTCCATTTAAAAATGTCGAGCCTGTACACTTCTTCGACAAGGAGGAGATTCTGCGCCTTTTCAATGGTTATGAACTTGAATTTCTACAACATACGGATGCTGAGAGTTTCGATCTCGACTCGAGTTGCTCTTATCACCATACTGGATGGAACTTCATATTTAAGAAACCTTAGTTTACTGTCTTAGATTTCAGATAAAGAGTCTTACTATGTTTACAGAAGATTTCCTGCGAACTTTGTTGCCAAAAGAAAATGAACTCGAAGATCTTTTTGATGAGCTTTGGCCAATTTGCAGAAGTCTCACTGGAAATGGTGTGCGTTCATCCTTTGAAATTATTCGAAAACATATTCCTTTGGAGCTCACAGAGGTTCCATCAGGGACGCTGGCATTTGATTGGAAAGTCCCCAAAGAATGGAATATCGATGAAGCTTATATCGAAGACGCCTCTGGCCACAGAGTCGTTGATTTTAAAGATAATAATTTGCATATTGTCAGCTACTCTGTCCCGGTAGAGAGAATACTTTCTCTTGATGATTTACAAGCTCATCTATTCTCTTTGCCCGACCAGCCTACCGCAATCCCCTATGTCACGTCCTATTATCAGGACCGTTGGGGGTTTTGCCTTGAACACAACCGCCGGCTTGCCCTTAAGCCTGGAAATTATCGGGTTGTTATTAAAAGCAACCTCAGTCAGGGAGCTTTGACCTATGGGGAAACACTTCTTCCGTCAACAGTTCCAGGTAATACGGACGAGTTTTTACTTTCTACATATATATGCCACCCTTCGATGGCAAACAACGAACTGTCGGGCCCCCTTGTCTCTACATTTATCTATAAGGCGCTTTCGAAACTTAAAGCTAGAAGGTTTAACTACAGATTTGTCTTTGTTCCCGAAACAATCGGGGCTATCACAATGCTTTCTCGAAATGGAGAGCACTTAAAACAGCGCTGCAAAGGCGGATTAGTCGTAACATGTTGTGGAGATGGCAATGCTGTCACCTACAAGCGAAGTAAAATCGGCAACTCCAAAATTGATCGTGTCGTTGAGAATATACTAAAGCACGAAAGCTATCCCAACACGAGTGTGAGAGATTTTTTTCCCACCGGATCCGATGAGCGGCAATACTGCTCTCCTGGATTCAACTTACCCGTGGGCTCCTTAATCCGATCGCTTTATGGCGAATACCCTGAATACCACACGTCTCTAGATAACAAGGACTTCATCTCCTTTAAAGAAATGAACAATACAATTATACTCTACCTTAAATCACTTTTAGCATTTGAGCGAAGTGGTCCCTATACGAACTTGTCCCCAAATTGCGAACCTATGCTAGGAAAAAGAAATTTATATGCAAATGTAGGTGCTCAAAAGTCTATGGCGGAAGCGCAGAAGGCCTATCTTTACTTGTTGTCATATTCGGATGGTAAGCACGATTTAATTACTATCGCTGATAGGATGAATATTTCTGCGTTTGACCTTATCAAGTATGCGGATCACTTAATTGAAGCAGATCTTCTTAGGCTCACAATTTGAACTCGGACTGCTTAAGTATCTTTGTTGTTTCCAGTCACGCCGACGTCTCCGAATGGCGTTCTTTGCTTAATGAGGACTCCTTGGTCTTTGCGTTGACAGAAGAGGGCATTGATGCATTACGGGAAGCACGCATCTCTTACTTTACGCTGGATGATTTACTTGAGGAAAAATACAACCCGGATATCATTTTTGAGAAGATTCGTTCACTTTATGCTCTCTGTTCCCAATTGGACTGTCTACTTCAAGAATTCTCTACAAATGAACCTGTTAAAGCTTTTACACATAAACTCCACGCTCTTCGAATTCCATTTTTTTTGTACGCCTATTACATCGATCATCTCCATTTTTTGCTTATAAAATACAAACCTAGGAATATCTATATTAGTTATACATTAGGATCGGTTTCTCTTTCTTCGTTTGCCGAACAAATTATTCAAGACCTTGCCTTAGACACCCAGGTCGCTACGGGAATAAACCCTACCGTTACCGGAATTTCCGCACCTGACTGGTATCTGAAGTCCTCGTTATTCAAAGTTGTGGCAAAAAAAGCCTTGGGACGCACGCCATATAAAAAATGGCGTTCACTGTTTTCCGCTTTTTTTGGCTACAATTTCTTCTTTAACAAAAAGAATACGGCACTTGTTCACAGCGTAGACTGGGAACATGAGATTCTTTTAGGTCGACTCGAGAAGAACTTTAATTTTATTTTCTGCGAAGACCTCGCATGTAAACCAAATAGAGGGGCGCCAAAATGGGCGCCAAAAGCACTGTCGCTTATTCTAACAAATTCGGAACTCCAAGAAATCAAATACAAAGGCATCCCCGTACTATTGTTCTTTCAGAATGAAATTGAAATTGTACTCAATCATGACTGGAATTTTCTCTACAAAACTCAGAATGTCGTATCTAAGCTTTTTGTGAAATTTGATTTCAAATTCTTTTTTTCATCCTACTATTTGACTCAAACTGAAGCCATAAACTCTCTTTTCAACAAAATGAATCGTCATACTTATCTAATGCTTCACGGAGGAACCGCAGGCATTGTTAAGGGCGTCCCCTATACACCTATGAGCACCCACGGTGAGCCAAATGATTTAACAAACCTTCTAGTTTACAGTGAATCCATAGCTAAAGACTGCGCCTATGTAAAGTCGGAGTTGCCCTCTTTTACCCCAAAAGTTGTCGCTGTTGGGGACCTATACTTCAAAAAGTTTCTTCGCCCACGCCCTCCCCCTTTGGATGCTGGCCGAGGTCTCAAAATTTGCTATGTTTTCTCAGGTACTGGCATCTTCAATGCTATGGGCAAGTGGGGCGGCTGCAGCGATGCTTCGCTTTACGACCTTCGTCTTAAGGTTTTAGATCTCGTCGAAAAACGATCCGCTCCAGATATCGAATTTGTTTTTAAGTCGGGATATAACTTTGAAAATAAAAATCTCGAGCTCATTTCTAGAATTAACAGCTCCAATCAATGCGATCTCATTGGTTCATCATCAAGACTAACGGAGTTTGCGGAAGATTTTGATTGGTTTTTAATTGAACTTCCTAGTACTTCTCTGCTTGAGTTAATGAGTATGAACAAAAACCTAATTGTGCTCTTCGACGAAAAATCTATGGAAATATGCGAAGATGTAAAAGAAGATCTTTTGCAGTCCGTTAACGGCACCTTCAATATAAAAGATTTTTTATCCGAAATTGAAAAAATCCTGTCAGTCGAAGCAACGTCGATGAGCACCTCGGACAGGCCGTCCAGATTCGTAACTAACTTTACCGGCAACATATCGACTGAAAAACACTTTGAGCTATGTGAGGATCTGATTCAGAGATCATAAAAATAGTTCCAACCCCTGTTGCCGCAGAGAGTCACTTTATTCTGAATGATATCTTCTTAACTTCTATTGCTGGACCTTCTGAATTGGCACAATTCAAACTACACAAAAGGTCCTCTTTTGGCCTATAAAGTTAAAATGAAATATGAACTCGTTGAAATCACGAATGAAAATGAATTGAGCCGCTGGGATGAGATAGTAGATGCCAGCCCTCAAGGAACAATTTTTCACAAAAATTCCTTTCTTAAAAACATCGGTCAAAAAAGTCGCTACTTTTTTGTGTCTAAAGGAGATCAAATCAAAGCTGGATTTGTTGTTCAGATTGCCAATGGCGATGAAAACGCCTCCGTGTATCATAGCTTGGTCATACATAATGGATTTTTTTTAAAGAAGGACTTTGTCGACTCACAAGAATTATCCCGAATGAATGCAGCACAATTTGAATTGATGGAGTTCGGAATTACTGAGCTTTCAAAGATCTTTCACCAGCTATCTTTGCGCCTATCCCCTCAAGTCAACGACATCAGACCCCTACTTTGGCTAAACTATCATGAACCGGAAAAGCCAAGTCTTAAGGTGAACATTCGATACACTTCCCTCCTCGATATCTCTGAGATAAATTCCGAAATAAACTTAGCGGACAATCGGTCATTCAAGGCCTTGTCCTCCTCAAGACGCCAAGAGATTCGTTATGCAATCAAAGAAAAGGCTCTGGTTCAAGATTCTAACGACATCAAATTATTTCTAAGTCTTTATTTTGAGATGGCGCAGAAATATGATAGCAACGCCGAAAGTTCCACTTTAGAAATGGAAAAACTGATCCAATCCTTGCTTGACCAAAATAAGGCAAAACTCTACTTCTGTAGAAGTCATCAAGGGGATGTTGAAGCTGCGGCCGCCTTTGCCTGGGATGAAAAAAGAGCCTACTACCTATACGGAGTGACTTCGAAAAAGTCCCGGAATTCGTTCAGTGGCTCTTATATCTTATGGGAAGCTTTTAAGGATCTTCAGCAAAGAGGACTCCAAGAAGTCGACCTTGAGGGGATTAACAGTCCAAATCGTGGCTGGTTCAAAATGAGCTTTGGCGGAAATACTATTCCCTACTTCGAACTAAGCTACTAGAGAGAGCCTCTTGCCAAGTTTCGCCACAGAACCCGCTTTAGTTGGGCTTTGTCTGACTATTCAAAGGCTACTGACTCTCTATCCGTCTATTCCCCACCCGGATGAAAATCTCGGTCTACATGCTCTTGAATCAGATTTCGAATTTGAGCAACCGTAAGAAAATCTGGATTATCTCCGGAGTTATACTTAAAGCCAAAAGGTACTTTTTTACCTTGGAATTTGGTTAAATACTCCTCTTCACTCCACTGCGCATGAGAAGGGCCGATTACGTAATATTTGTCAAACTCGTAGGTATTGAAGCAATCTGACTCTGTAATCATCTCTTCATGAAGTTTTTCACCAGGGCGAATCCCGACGACTTTATGCTCAGCATTGGGAGCTATTGCTTTTGCGACATCCATAATATTGTAGGACGGAATTTTAGGAACAAAGACTTCTCCGCCCCAGCTGTTCTGGATCGCAAAATAAACTAGTTCATTCGCTTCTTCTAAACTAATCGAAAAACGAGTCATTCGCGCATCCGTGATCGGCAATACACCTTTTGCTCTCTTATCGAGGAAAAACGGAATCACGGAGCCCCGCGAGCCCAAAACGTTTCCATATCGAACAACTGAGAACTTCAAAGGGCGCAGGCCCTTCATGTTGTTCGCCGCTACGAATAGCTTATCAGAACAAAGTTTCGTTGCACCGTACAGATTTATCGGAGCTGCAGCTTTATCCGTAGAAAGTGCCACAACGATTTGTACAGCTGTATCCAGTGCAGCGTTAATCAGGTTTTCTGCTCCAAGGATATTCGTGTTAATACACTCAATTGGATTGTATTCCGCCGCCGGCACTTGTTTTAAAGCAGCCGCATGAATAACAATATCAATCCCCTCACAAGCTCTTTTAAGCCGGGCACCATCGCGAACGTCGCCAATAAAGTAGCGCAAGCATTTATACTTGCTAGGGCTAAACTCTTGCTGCATTTCAAACTGCTTTAATTCATCACGAGAATAAATTACCAGACGTTTTATTTCCGGATATTTTTTCAATGAGTCCCGAACAAAGTTTTTCCCGAAGGATCCCGTGCCGCCTGTAATTAGAATGCTTTTACCGTTTAACACAATTCCTCTTTACTGCTTCTCTCAAAAAAGCGCCCAGCAATGACCTTGATGTCCTTATGACGCTTAGCGAATTAAGTTAAGATTTCAAATAGGTCTATTTCTATACCGCTAACGGACACCCTTGACAACTGTTGCCTGTGCTCGAAAATGCTCACTTTAGGTTTCGACACTGCATATAATGAAAGAGAAATGGGGGTGCGATACTATGAACTATGGTCAATGCAATTCTCTTTGATTTTGATGGCGTTATCCTTGAATCTGTGGAGCTCAAGAAGGAAGGCTTTGCCGAGCTTTACAGCAGTCTCGGCCCAGAAGTCGTCACCTATGTGGAGCAGTATCACAATGCCCACGGTGGTGTTTCTCGCTTTAACAAAATAAAGCACTTTAATCAAAAATTCCAGCTGCCTTCAGATGAGACCACAATCAATAAAATGGCCGATCAGTTCTCGGAAATTGTTCTTTCCAAAATCAAGTCTTGTCCTTTTGTTGATGGAGCTCTGCCATTTTTGAAACAGTTTGGGTATCATCTTCCTTTATTTGTTGTCTCAGCGACGCCTGAAGCTGAACTAATCGGCATTGCAATCCATCTAAAAATTGATTGCTATTTTAAGGGTATTTACGGATCGCCAAAGGGAAAGTCTGAAATCATTAAGGGTATACTTACACAACAACAACTCAGTTCTGACACCACCCTCTTTGTTGGCGATGCCCTCACCGACCTCAAGGCTGCCCAAGAAACGGGCGTAATGTTTCTTGGGCGAATTACCAAAGGACAAGAAGATCTGTTCCCAAGCGCTGTAAATAAAAGCGCCGACATTTATAAAATAATTCGCAACTTAGTACTTTAGATCGGTCTCCAGAAGTTCGCGTTTCATCCCGGATGGCGCTTCGCTTCCTTTTAGGCCTTAAAGAAACAATAGCACCATATGGATACTGAAGCTCGCTTGTAGTAATTCTAAATACCCAAAGCTGGAATAGTTAGACAATAATATTTACCTAGTGCTAGCATTTATTGCATAGAAAAATCAAATGCTAGGAAATACAAATGAAAAAGGGAATCGTCGCAATTATTCCGGTCAAAGGCAACTCTGAGCGAGTTCCCCAAAAAAACATTCGCAAATTTCACGACACGAGCTTGTTAGAACTAAAGATAAAACAAATTAAGTTGGCCAAAGGTTTTTCACAAGTTGTGGTCTCGTCTGAAGACGATGAGGTTTTAAAAATCGCAAGCAAACATGGTGTGTCGGCTCATAAACGCGATCCTTACTATTCCACGGGATCAGTTCCGATGAGTGAAGTCTATTCACACTTAGCCAGTGTCGTCGAGTACGATACTATTGCTTGGATCAACGTAACCAATCCTCTGGTCGGAACTAATATCTACGAGGACGCTATTGCTACCTACAATTCACTTGAATTGAACAAATACGACTGCCTGATGAGTGTCTACGAGCTCAAGGAGTATGTGTTTTACAACGAAAAGCCAGTTAACTTCAAACCCTATCCTTGGCCAAGATCGCAAGATTTAAAAGGCCTCTCAGTTCCTTCATTTGCTATCAATATCGTAAAGAGTAGCGATCTCAAAGAGCGAGGAACCCTGGTAGGAAACTCACCATACTTTTTTTATATTGATCCAACTTTATCTACCGATATCGATGAACAGGTAGATTTTGAGTTCTGTGAATTTCTTTACAAAAAATCTCTCGAAAAATAGCCAAGTATCAAAACAATCATTGTTGGAAGGCAGTTCCTTATTTAGAAAAGTAGACACCTTCCATATTTCTCAATCTATTGAGATTTCTTGCCCAGCGGATGAAAATCACCAATATCGTCTGCTACTGGAACTGAGAATATCCACTCAAAATACCTTTCTAAGCCCGTCTTCAGGTTCACTTTTGGCTCCCAACCTAAATCCTTATTCAACTTTTCAATTGAGGCATGGAATCCAAAAGTATCTCCGTTAGTTCCTGGCAGTTCTTGGATTGGATAGTCCAATGGCTTTTTTCCAACCTCAAGCATTAACACCAAGAGATCCTTTACAATAGTTTTAACACCAGACGAGAGGTTGTAGGTTTGACCAAATGTTTTATCAGCTTCCCAAGCTGATGAAAGTGCGGAAACACAATCATCTATATAGGTGAAGTCACGATAGCGATCTAATGAACCCTTCACCTGTATAGGCTGATTTCTCCAGATATAACTAGCATAGATGCTTACCATACCTTTTTTCATGTAATTCAAATTTTCACCAGGACCATAAGCATTAAATACTCGAAAAATAGTGTATTCACAGGCAGAGTTTTCAAGAAGTTGGCGAACAAAGAGTTCGCCGGAGTACTTCGAAACTCCGTATATCGAGTCAGGCTTAATAGCTGCGGTCTCAACCGTTAGACCGCTGGCACTATTTCCATAGACAGCAACTGTACTTGTATAGATGAATCTTCTAGCACCATTCTTTTTTGCAAAATCAGCCATCAAGTAAGTGCCATAGGAATTTGTCAAAAGATCATACTGAGGATTATCATAAGATGACTCTCCGGCCGACTGTGCCGCAAGGTGATAAACGCAATCAAATTTATAGGCACTCAACTGTTCATAAAGCTTTGGATTACAAATATCATCTAAGATAAACTCAACACTGGGGTGTTTAAAAAAAATTCCGCCAATGGTTTTACCATTATCAACGACCACAATTTTACAATTTTTCTCAACAAGCAATTTTTCAGTTAAATGAGCGCCTATAAAGCCGCCACCACCACTTATAAGAATCGTTTTCATACATAGTCCTTAAAATATTTTACACCTGCGCCAAGGCTGCGTATCTACACTATCCAGGAGTTTGGAGCTGAGCCTCATCAATTTCACCCAAAATTTCCACTAAACTCTGTCCGAGATCACAGTATTGATTCATGATAATTTTCTTACCAGTCTTGGGCATATAGGAAAATGGCGTCTGGCTGTAATGGGAAATATTCTTATTTTCATCATGAAGTAGCTTTACCTCAGCCCCCAAAATTTCCTTGATCATCTCCAACAGCTCAGTAACCTTCATTCGGTGATGCCCTGTTAGAATTAAATTCTGACCTACAAACTCATCCTCAAGAATCTTAACGCAAATTTGCGCTGAGTCCTGCACGTGAATATACTCGCGAACCTCATCGCCCTTACCGTTGAAAATCATTTGCTTATCTTTAAGCGCCGACTTCAAGTATCTGTAGACGGAGTTATGCTCATCCGAGCGCGTCCCATAAAGCGTTCCAAAACGCAAAATGGTATATTCCAAATTAAACTTTAGCGAGTACTCTTCAATAATTTGCTCACAGGCATGTTTTGAGATTCTATAGAATGAACCACTGCGACTGTGAACGTAAATAGAAGATGAGAACATGATGCGCTTTACGTGATTGGCTACGCAGGCGTTGAGCAAGTTAATTGTTCCAAGAACATTGATCTGCATGGTTTCATAAGGAAGATCCTGACAGACGTCAATGTCGGCAATAGCGCCCAGGTGGTAGACATAATCGATATTGGTACAAGCTTTTTCTACACTCGCTTTGTCCATCAGATCGCCAACAATCATTTCTTGATCAGGACGAATATAACTCGAAGGTTTTATATCAAATATCACGACCTCATGGCCAGCACTTGATAAAGCATCCGCAATATGACTTCCAAGAAAACCAGATCCACCCGTGACTAAAATTCTATGCTTTTGCAAATCCGCATCCTCCAAAGATCAACTTCAAGATCACCAGTAAAACAACCTGAATATAATATTTCGTTTGCGCTAGTCTTACCAGAGTTTTAATCTCCTATTTTAAACGATTTTTCGAATGTGAGCCCCTTATGATCTTTGATCGAATAGAAAATCACCACCGATACAACCTCGGTCCCCATTGGGAGCAAGCCTTTAGCTTTCTAAAGACTCTTGATGCGAATAGCAAACCGGGACGCTATGACCTAGTCAAGGGTGACAAGATGTATGCCCTTGTCATGACCTATCCTCCCCTGCTCAAAAGCGAGGGGAAAACCGAAGCCCACAACAAATACATCGATATTCAGTGCACCTTGGGTGGTGTCGAGGGCATGTATGTTTATGATCGAAACAAGCTCCAAGTACAGCACCCCTATGATATCTCGCGTGATGTTGAGTACTATACTCACGACTACAGCCATGAGCACTTTTTAAGTGTTCATGCTGGTGAATTCGCAGTGTTTTTCAATACTGACGCCCATATGCCGCAGATGCTCGCGACAGGGTCTCAAGGGAATATTACCAAGGTCGTAGTGAAAGTAAGAAAAGATCTTCTTTTAGGAAACAAAAAATAGTCGCATCTTGTTAAAGACTTAAGCTTTCTTTAACTGGATAAGCAAGTCATTGCCTAAGCCATTTCGGTCTATGGTTGATAAGAACTTTTGCATTGAGAGACACTCTAGCAAGCTCAATTCTGCAAAATTATTGAACGGCGCATAAACTTCGCCGGCATGGATAAGCATAGCTGCCTGAGAGAATGTTTGATGACTAGCTATCTTTAGCGAAAATTTGCCTGCGTAATTCTCAATATCCTTTAACTTAAAATGAAATAGATGAATGGGAACCTCAACAAGATCCTTCGCTAGGCGATAGAGAAAGCCATCATAATTCGGTATATTGATATAGATCGTACCGTCTTCCGCAACAAACTCACTCATGAATTTAAAATAAATAGATGGGGAGTGGACATGCTCTAAAGACCAATTCATGCGAATGGCGTCAAACTTTAGACTCTTGCCAGAACAGTATTTTGCCATTTCCTCTAAGGAGCCAAATGACTCAATTCCCTTGCTCTGTAGTATTTCCCTGGAGGCAGCATGAACTTCTACTCCAAAGGCTTGAGCATAGTTTTTATAGTTGGTTAAGCTCCCCGACGTTCCCCAGAAATGAGCACTGTGACCACTTCCACATCCGATATCAAGAATGCGTTGTTTTCCGAAACTCTGTTTCGCATTTTCCAAAATGGGATCTTTGATATCCGGTTTTATTCGTCGGCTCAACAATTTTTGAATTTTACTCGGTGCCAATATGAACAGATAGCAGAAAATGGAATTGGCAACCTTATCCAAAGCAAATGATAGGAGGAACTTAATTTTAGAATTCGACTGATGAAATGAGTAGCTGCCCGTATAATATTGGCCAATTTCCTGCATTGTTGGACGCGGATTTAAAAAGTTCAATTTGCACTGAGTGCATTCAACTATCTTGAAGAGTTCTGAAGTAGACTTATGAAGAATGTCTGTTTGTGTTGTGATCTCGATAAACCCCGAACCTTCACAAAAATCACAGTTAACCGTTTCCATCTGTCTCCCCAAGCTTACTAATGGCAAATGCGGTAATTCGCCAAAAACGTCTAAACCCGACTCTCCGCATCAGTGAAAAATCACACTTCTCTAGGATCTTAGGACGACCAGAAAGAATGTTTGGGTACACAGTATTTGTTACTACTTGCAATGGCAACCTTGAAGTAAAGAACCCTATCTGAATAATATCGTTCAAATCCTAAACTTTTCGAATCAAGGACCGCACTTTGTCATAGCTCTTATAGGAGAATAGAGAGGAAAGTATATAGGGAAGAAAATACTTTCGGTTTTCTTTCGTAGCCGCCCTGAAGCGCCCCCTTGCCTTTGCAACATCCCCTTTTTTCCAGGCACTCACTCCGTACATGTTTTCAATGACCCCTCGAAGCCGGCTGATTTGATCGGGATATTTTTTCTGAAACTCCGGAATCATTTTTCCTAAATCCACCAAAAGCTGTTCGTATTCTTTCGGAAAGCTTTCGTACTGGCTTATCGACTCCGTCACATGCCCGTGTCGCCATTTAGCCAAAGTTTCCGGAATATAATAAAATTCAGTGAAGTAAGAAAGCTTCACAAAGAGTTCCATATCAGAACTGACGTTATAGTTTTCGCTAAAATATAGCTTGTGTTCCCTTAGCACAGACATTCGGACCATGACCGCCTCTAAGGAAAGAAAGTAGCCACCTAGCATCTCTTCAAAGACCTTCCCAGACGGCATTATTTTTCCACCATATGCGGACACTTCTTCGCCAGAATCCTTAAAATAAAGGGTGTCCGAATAAACGACTCCTACCTGTGGGTGGCTCTCCAGAATGGCGACCTGTTTTTCCAATTTGGTTGGCAGCATAAGATCATCGATATCGAGTACGCAAAAATACTCACCATCAATATAGTCTTTAGCAAAGACTCGAGCCTTACAAAGGGACATGTTTTGCGGAGTTGAAAAAATCTTTACCTTTTCGCCGAACTCGGAAGCAATTTTTAGACTTGAGTCCGTCGAACAGTTGTCGACAAATATCACCTCAAAGTTTTTATAGGTCTGACTAAAGACACTCTGTAAGGCAGAACGGACATATTTTTCACCATTAAAACAATTCATTAAAATTGAAACTTTTGACAAATCTTCCCCCGAATCCCTTATAGAAATATCAACGAATGGAAAGCTCCCGCAAGCCCTTTTTCCCAAGGTTGACTATTTATTGACATCAAAAAGCAAACGGTCGCATGATCAAAAAATGAGAGATTTCAAAATTGGCGTTACTTCAGAGTCATTTTCATTCCATGAGAAATTAAAAAGTGATCTTCTGCGGCTCTTTCCCCATTCAAAACTTAGAACAGATCGCAATAAGCTCTCTCAAGATGAGCTCATTACCTATCTTAAAGACTGCGATGGCGCAATTGTAGGCCTTGATGAGATCAACGACGACATACTGGCTCAGCTACCAAATCTCAAAATCATTTCCAAATATGGGGTGGGTCTTAATAACCTCGACATTGATGCTATGGGACGAAGAAACATCAAGCTCGGATGGACTGCAGGAGTCAACAAGGGCGCCGTCAGCGAATTGACCATCGCGCAAATGATTAATCTCTCCCGAAACATAGTCTCAACCGGGGAACAACTCAGACAAGGCACTTGGAATAAAAATGGTGGCCGAGAACTAAGCGAATTGACTATAGGCGTGATAGGCGTGGGCCATGTCGGCAAAGAGGTCATTCGAAGACTGCAGGTATTCGGCAGTACGATTTTAGCCTGTGACATTATAGATCAAAGTTCTTTTTTAAAGCCACTTCGTCTAAACCAGGTTCCCCATGAAGAAATATTTAAAACTTCTGACGTCATCACCCTGCATGTCCCCTTAGACAAGAGTACTCTGAATCTTATTAACAAAACTGTTTTCGCCAAGTTAAAGCCGGGGGCCATTTTAATTAATACAGCGCGGGGTGGAATCATTAATGAGGATGATCTGTACGAGGCCCTCTCAAATAAAGGGCTATATGCTGCCGCCATGGATGTTTTTGTTGATGAACCCGCAATAAATCACAAGTTAAACCAACTTATTAACTTTTTTCCAACCCCCCATATTTCCGGAAACTCCAACCAAGCCATTATTAACATGGGAACCTCTGCCATTCTTCATTTAAAGAATCATTTTGGAGCTTCATCTTGATCTATCTAAGTCATTTTCTAAATTCTAAAACGCCTTGTTATGGCGGCAATAGCAGCCAGCTCAAAATTGAATCTGTGAATTCAATTTCTGCGGGACAAAGCTCCAACTCCTTTCACATCAGCATGAGCAATCATGTTGGCACACATATAGATTTCCCGCGACACTTCGACAACACTGGACGAACACTCAGCGATTATGCTCCCGAGGAGCTATCATTCTCGAGTCCACAAATTATCGACCTTCCTTGTCCGCCGGAGCACATGATTTCCATAGAAGACCTAGAGGGAAAGGTCAGTAGTGTGACTGACTTTCTAATTCTTCGAACCACTTTTGAGGGGCGTCGACACGAAGAGACTTATTGGAAAAACAACCCCGGTATCCTACCCGAAGTGGGACTTTGGATGCGAAAGAGTTTTAGTTCGCTTCGCGCCATCGGATTTGATTTTATATCCTTAAGTTGTTATCAAAAAAGAGAGCTTGGTAGAGAGGCTCATCGCGCCTTCTTAGGTCCACTCGAAAATCACGAACCGATCCTTATTTTAGAGGACATGAGACTTGCCCATATCTACGGCCCCTTAAAACAAATCATCATTGCCCCTCTCTTAATCGAGAGTGCCGATGGCGTCCCCGTGACCGTTATTGCGGTATAGAAGTTTATTTTGAAACCTTGGAGTTCTGAGTGGAAGAAGTTTTAAGAGATATAGCCGAAAACGACAAAAGCATAGTTCTGACCTTACGGAATCAACCGCATGTACGAGGGAATATGTACAATAGCGAAACTATTTCTTTTGAGGAGCATTCGGCCTGGTGGGAAAATCTCCGACAAGACATATCAAAGAAATACTACATATACGAAGTTAAGGGAGTCTCTGTAGGCGTTGTTGGATTCTACAACATCTCTGCTCGAAATCGGACTGCAGATTGGGCATTCTATACTGATAAACACAGTCCAAAAGGTACCGGCACAAAACTGGAACACTTAGCCCTAACAAAGGCATTTGATCTTTTAAACATTCGAAAGTTAAATTGCGAGGTTCTATCCTACAACCCAGCCGTCATTCGCCTGCACAGAAAATTTTGCTTTGAGGTCGAAGGTGTAAAGAAAGGTCATCATTTCCATAACGACGCTTGGCACGATATTGTCATGCTGTCTCTTAAGAAAGAAACTTGGGAAAAACATCTGAAGTCATTTTCTCAAGAAGTACTGGTTGCTAGAACTCGAAAGTCCTGGCTAGACAGCTCCCATAATTCGTCTCTGTCTTTTACTCCCGAATTGGTTGAGCTTTACGCCCAGTTGTCTGGTGATCGAAATTTAATTCACTTTTCAGATGCGACTGCAAAAGAGTATGGCTTTAAAAATCGAATTGCCCATGGAGGAATTCCCATCGCAATTATCTCGAAAATATTGGGCACCGAGTTTCCAGGTCAGGGAACCATCATCGTTAAGGAAAAGTTCGAGTTCTTAAGCCCCATTTACCTGGGAGAGAATCTGACCTTTAACATCAATTGCATTTCTCAAATCGGACGACGTCTGATTCTCAACGTGCTTGTAACGGGGGAAACTATTGACAGAGTAGTTGGTGAAATTGAAGTATTGCTCTCAAAGGAATTAGCTTCAAAAACATTTTAACGGCGCGGGACCCTGCCTCCTTGCCAAACCCAATCCCACAGCCCCCTTATCTTTTGACGAAAAGACACTCTTGTGTCACAGGAGTAAATACACTGCCGACTAATCAGCATGCCAAGATTATTTTTGTTGGGAAAGGGATCGCTAGTGCCGAGTTTTTTGAAACCGATCTCGAGTGCCGCTTCCACGAGTTGTGAGTTGTATTTCCCGTGAGGAAAGCTCATTGCGGTTACTTCTCTGGAAATAACCTCTTCTAATATCGATTTACTGATTCTCAACTCATTTTGAGCCTCGGACAAGCTCATTTCGGTAAGGGGACGATGAGACTTTCCGTGGGCACCCAATGTCACAAGACTGTGACTAGACAGCTCCCTGAGGTCTTCTTTACTGAGATAGTTTGTGTACTTTTCATCCAAGAAGTCTGATGCGACAAAGATAGTAAATGGTATATTCCTCTCCAGCATAAAAGGCAAAACCAATTGGAGGTTATCCTTAAAGCCATCATCGAAAGTAACACTTATACCAAATTTACTGTCTTCCGAAAAAGAATCGAACCTCGTAAATTGAACATTCTCTTTATGGAGTTCATTCAAAAACTCCTGATACTGAGAAAAAGAGACCGAATAAAGATCTTTTTCAACCTTTGACCTATCGTAAACCGAGTGAAACATCAACGATCTATAATTGTCTGTGCTCACCCGCCCCTTAAAAAAACAAAGAACTGTGGCAAAATGATGCTTCAAAATAAACTTTAGAGACGACACTGGTCCTCCAACAGAAGAGACAACACCCGTATTAAAAAGGTCAACGAGCCCAGACTATGGCTCGCTCTTGAGCTTTTTTTGAATACTCTACAATTTGCTTTTCTGAAATCATCGGCACATCTTTTCCGACCAGCCAATGACGGTACCAGTCTGATGTAAAAGTAATCGTTTCATGAAAATTTAAGGTTGGACGCCATTTCAATCGACGCAAACTTTTGTCGCAGTTGAGCTTTAACAAACCAGCTTCTTTTTTAGCATAGGGATCCATTTCATCTACCTTCCAGCGAAGACTCGGTATATGTGTTTTAATCTCTCTTAGGACGCCTTCAACACTGACTTCCGTTTCACTCGGCGGGCCGAAATTAAAAGACTCACCGCTGATTCCCAATGAAGTACTTTTATCAAAAAGTTCAGCACCCAAGGCCAAGTATCCGCTTAGCGGCTCCAGCACAAGCTGCCATGGTCTGGTTGCACGCGGAGCCCGAATCACCAACTCCTTATTTGTCTTTATAGATCTCATTGCATCTGGAATAATACGATCTTTGGCCCAATCTCCACCGCCGATTACATTTCCAGCCCGAGCCGTAGCAATCCCCAATTTCTCCATTTGATAAAAATAGGAGCGGTAATAAGCACTAAAGCAAATTTCCGCACACGCCTTAGAGGCACTATACGGATCCTTGCCCCCCAGCCGATCAACTTCACGATAGCCGTAATCCCATTCAACATTCTCGTAGGCCTTATCAGACGTTATCAAAACAGCTGATCTGATGGACTTGGTCTGCCGAATGGACTCGAGAATATTCACACTGCCCCCCAGATTAACATCAAAGGCATCCTTGGGACTATCCAAACAGGTTTTTACAATGGCTTCAGCGGCCAAATGAAATACAATCTCAGGCTGTACACGTTCAAAAACAGCTCTCGTCTTATCAAAGTCACGAATATCGACTAGATTGTGACTCTTCAATCTTTTTTCTAGCTTTAAAAGGTCAAAATGAGAAGGGTCATCGTACACGCTTATACTGAGTCCATGAACTTCCGCCCCGAGACTCAAAAGCCAAAGACATAACCACGAGCCTTTGAATCCCGTGTGTCCCGTTACCAATACCCTTTTTCCCTGATAAATTTTGTTAAACATGAAGTCTCTCTAATCTCTGCTAAGAACTCAAAGTCATCTTTAAATTCGCTAATTTTTTCGTCTATTCAAAGTTCGAACCTGTGCAAGACCTACTGTGCACTGTGCCCTGCAAGGTGCTTCCAAATTCTATTCGCAGTGTTCTCGCTATCTAAGCAAAAGAACTCTCGCCCCACAATTTCATCTTTTCGAGAGTCCCTAGAGAGAATCTGAAGTAAGGCTTTCTCAAATTCATCGTAAGAAGTGACACGATAAGGATCAAGCTCTTTATCATATGGTAGAAAACCAAAGTCTCTTTTACCTGGATCCAAGAAAAGGCAGCTTATATTATGACCCAAGAGCTCATAGCCCATTGTGGAACCCCATGATAAAGTACATTTCGCCGCAAAAGCATGCTCATAGGAATTAAACTCGTTTGAAATATCAAATAGCTTTGAGTTTTTAATAATATTCTTTTCCCGTGGATCTGCAGGATTATTGGAGTGATGCTTAATGCCAACCGAATACTCAGGATACTTGTCAGCAAAATCGGCCATCCACTGAATATGTTCGTAATAATCAGGGATATATTTTGAGTACGAGTTGTGGAAGTCTATCATATTCAGCCCGAGATATATAACATCATATTTTTTGCTCGGCATTCGTCCACCAATGGTAAACCAAGAGTACTCCATAAATAGAGAACCAACTGGCACTACATTTCTCAGCACTCCCCCTTGATACACAGCCCTTTGATGAGTCCCTGTTCCCAAAGAAAAGAAATTATCTACATCATAGTAAAATCCACTGTAGCCGCCATGAATAATGTTTTTCTGAATTGTCGAGCAGCTTTCGCCACCATATTTTTTAAAAAGAAAACTTTTTATTGAACTAGTCTGGTAGTGCCGTTCTTGAATCAAATGCCTCGCATTGACTATTTTAAACAAGCTCGAGTAGTAAAGGTGTTTGTCGAGCAATATGAGATGAATAGCAAATACATTTGTTTTCGTTTTTAATGAGGCTTCAAATAACCTAAAAGTCCCAAAGAAAGATATGTTAAAAAGGGCCTCTAACACAAGCCTCGTATCATAGAGCTTGTAAGCTGGTCTATATATTGAACGACACTTACTCTCGATCGGGTTTACCGTAACCATCAATGGGTTTTCAAACTTCTCGAAGAGTTTTTGAAATCTTTTCGCTTCAAGATCGGTTTCAATCCACTCAATAAGAAGGTCGCATTTTTGTTTCTTTCTTCCGATCCGAGAGTGAATCAACGCATAAAAAAGATAGGCATAAGTTTTAAACAGATATTTAACCGTTCCTGACAGAACCAACTTTTGTGGAAATTTTGCATCCTTCCAGTTATAAGCCTCCGCAGCTTGCTTTTTAAATTCCTGTTTTACGCATTCCTGCGAAACACCCAAAGAATTTGCGCAATACTGATAGTAGGGCTCCAACGCAGAAGCGTTCGAAAAAGTTTCGATGCAATCTTTGAAGCCTACGATCTCTTCCTGAAGATCCTTGTCTCTATTGTGCGAAAATGCGCTCAACATATCTAAAACTTCCTAACACACTGTATTTCTAAGATGTAAAACTGAACTCATTGATCAAGACGCAGAATCAATTTATCTCTTATTCGGAACCCAAGGAGGATTGCCCGCATCCCAAAGTTCATTTAAATATATCTTATCTCTCAAAGTATCCATGCACTGCCAAAAACCTTCGTGCTTAAAGGATACAAGTTGACCATCTTTGGCCAAATTCTGCAGAGGAGCCTGCTCAAAAACCGTTAAATCTCCATCTTTCAGATAGTCAAAAACCTTAGGTTCGAGAACAAAAAAACCACCATTGATCCATCCAACGCTAGCCCGTGGCTTCTCTTTAAACTCGACGACACGATCGCCATCAAAAATCATCTCGCCAAATCGAGCCGGTGGACGCACGCCAGTGACTGTCGCGAGTTTTCCATGGGACTTATGAAACTTTAGTAGAGCATCCAAATCCACGTCACAGACGCCGTCGCCATAGGTCATCATAAATGTACCGTCTTTAAACAAATGGTCACGCATGCGAAGTACTCGCCCCCCAGTAAGGGATTCGTTACCGGTATCTATTAGATTGACAACCCAATCCAGTCGACCGGACTTATATTGCTCAATCGCCCCGTTGCTGAGATCCAACTTGAAGTCACTAATAGCTGCATTAAATCTCAAAAAATAGTCTTTGATATATTCTTGCTTGTAACCCAGTGCCAAATAGAAGTTCTTTATGTTGTAAGCGGCATAATGACTCATGATGTGCCATAGGATTGGTTTTTCTCCGACCTCAATCATTGGCTTTGGCCTTACATCTGTTTCCTCACTGAGTCGCGTGCCTTTACCGCCGCACAAAATGATTGTCTTCACTGTGTCTCCTCCGTTTATTAATGACTCATCACAAGTTTTCTATAGAAAAAAGTTTCCGCATTTTGAGCCAACTCATCCCATGACCCCTTTTCCAAAACTTTTCCCTGATCTATTACCAATATCTGATCTGCTACTTTAACTGTTTCTAAGCGGTGGGCGATCAATATCACAGTCACCTGTCTTAAGTTCTTTAAGATCTCCAAAGTACTTTTAATCATCAACTCAGACTCGGTATCCAGAGAGCTTGTCGCCTCATCTAGTATCAATATTTCGGGCCTTCTTACCAAAGCTCGCACCAGTGCAATTCGCTGCCTTTGTCCGCCAGAAAGTTTGCTTCCTCGATCACCGACAACACAATCAAGCCCCTGGTCAAGTTCATAAATAAACTCGGCATGGCAAAGTAAAATCGTTTGAGCCAACTCTTGCTCAGAGACATTGCACTGGCCGAAGAGGATATTATTTCGAACTGTATCGTGAAACAATAAAGTATCCTGGGTGACATAGGAAATTTTTGACCGCCAAGACGACAAAGAAATATCTGAAAAACTCTTTCCATTGACTCTAAATACACCCGATTCAATTGAGTAAAAGCCGATAAGGAGGTCCACAAGAGTTGTCTTACCTTGACCAGACAAACCAACTAATGCCGTAACCTGACCTTTTTCTATTTCAAGTGACAACCCACTTAATACTTTTCGCTCTGAGTTGTAGCCAAATACTACACTCTCCATTTCAAGCTTAGAAAAGGGACCAACGGAATCTCCATCGGGCCTCTCAATACTTTTCTGGCTGGTATCCATGAAGGCCCAAACTCGATTCAACCCAGGATAGGAAACATAGAGATTGTTCTTAATACCCTCTAACGACGTGTAGGACGGGAGTAGGCGTTGAAACGCAACTAGGAATACAATCAAGTCAGGCGAGGCAATCTTTAACTGGAATCCAACATACAAAATCGTACATAGAATAACAATACCAATTGGGTTTGAAAATATCTGAATTGCCCCTGATAGAAAATAGGTCTGCGCCCAGTTGTTTTTGTAGCTGATAACTTTTTGAACTACTCTGCCCTCAATAAATTTTTCATAATTAGCAGCCTTGATGAACTTGATAAGAGAAAATGACTCGGACAAATCACTCTGCAACTCGCCATTCAATGAGGTGGTCAACGTCCCAATTCTCTCGCACTCCCTTGTAATAATCCGAAGTGGAAAGAAAAATATAAAGCCGATAAAAAGAGCCGTAGCAGTTAGTGTCCCGGAAACGTACAGAGCCAAACTGGCATACAGCAGCGCTGAGCAAGAAAACGAGATCCACTGAGATAGATAAAGAAATGATAACGAAGCCCTATTAGCCTCCGTCACAATAGAGTTTATTAGCTCCCCTTGTTTATTGTTTTGAAAAAATACGAGATTACTTTGAAGGTAGTTATGTACCAATTTTTCCTGCAACTCACTTAAAATGTTTGCCGAAGAATTTGCAATATATCGTTTTGAAAAGTACATGATCACTGCTCGGATCAGAAAAAGACCAATCATAAACAACAAGAGTACTTCTATTGTTTGACCGATACCGATAACATCAAAAAAATCATCAATCCATGAAAAGCTCGTCGCTCCCTTTGCCTCTCCAAAGACTTTATAAAATATAGGAACAACGAGTGTCAGGCCGAAACCTTCCAAAATATTTTCAATAAAAAATAAAAAACTAACCTTTGCAAAATACAACGGCTTTAGACGAAAAAGCGACCAAAATATACTCCACATTGATGTCGAACCGCTAAAGAACCAATTCACTCTCACGACTTCTTTCTTTCAATGAGTTTTTTGGTCATCTCCGCGACCCTGTGGGAGTTTCGACCATCCTGATAGAAATGAAAAAAATCTAGAGACTTTTGTCTAAGCTCCCTAAATTGATGAGGTTGCTCTATTGACACAAGAATTGCCTGAAGCAAGGAGGCCTCGTCCTTCACCTTTAGACCAGGCGTGATTAGTTCATCGAAATAGTTAAAATAAAGCTCTCGATCTTGGGATGTGTACTTCTCAAGGTCATAACAATAAAAAACAGAGGGCCTCTTTAGATGGAGATAGTCGATATAAACACTAGAATAGTCCGTCACTAACACGTCTGCCAGGAGCAGTAGCATTTGGGTCTCTACATCGTTCGTCAGATGAAGAACATTGCCGTATTGCTCAGATTCTTCAAGAATCGAGTTATGATCTTTCTGAATGAGGACAATCCTTTCCTGCTCCAAAACTTGTAGAGCCTCCTCATTATTCAAAAATACTTTGTAATTAAGCTTTTTATTCAACGAGTCTCTAAATGTCGGGAGATAGCAAACTATCTTATATTCTTTAAGGTGCTCAAGTCCCAGCCCTTTCAGCAACTGATCACGCGTTGGTGGGTTGTAAAAGGCATCATCACGCGGCTGGCCAGTTAGAAACACGTTTGGATTATGAAAGGCCTCTATCATAATCTTTTTAAAGCCTTCGGATGTATAAATTATCGCGTCATATTCTTCGAGCTGCACTCGACCTCTCATTAAGTCCAAAACCTTCATTTTCATTGATCTGGCTTGATAGCGATCCATTACTTTTTT
The DNA here is from genome assembly GCA_037968775.1 of Bdellovibrio sp. GTDB lineage: Bacteria > Bdellovibrionota > Bdellovibrionia > Bdellovibrionales > Bdellovibrionaceae > Bdellovibrio. Next base: position 10,037 of record JBBKWD010000187.1, on the reverse strand, counting down.
ACTTCCGTAAAAAATACGCTTTAGAGGAACACCATGCCAAAGATGAATTTTAAAAGTATTTGTTTTGGAAAAATTCGGAATCTCGTCGTGAAGTTCCCCACAGATAAAATAGACTCCTGCTCGTAGCGCTAACCAAAATGCCTTGATCGTATTAGGACGAACAATTACGGCGGAGATTTTTTTGAGTTCTTCCTCAACTGATCGATGCGAGGTTATACAAATGACCCTCAACTGAGGCTCATTTTGTGCTAGATAGTTTAAAAAGTACCATGCATTTGCTGATAAACGAACTCCCCCGCCATCATCCATGCCGATCAACCAAATATTGTAGTCCTTGGGAACTACCCATTGAAAAAGCCTGATCAGGGCCTTAAAAAAACTTAGTTTAAGAAAATATGCAGGGCTCATAGATAAGGAGTCTCATTTAATTTAAAAAACGACTCGATCATGTGATGTATTCACCTGTATTGTCAATGGTTTGTACCACAAGCTATGATCTCTAAAGCAGCGATACTCGATCGAAGCATCCGCCTCGAATAAGTCTCCCATGACCACTCGAGTCATGACTCTTTTTTCGGTCATATTTGTGTTTTATTAGACTTTCTAAGTATCATTCCATAGCATCGCGGGGTAATATTTTTATAACTCTTCTATATGCGGATTCTACAGATACACATGCTTCAAAAAACTATTCCAAATTTTATCCGCAATAGATCCATAGGGCGTTTAATTATTATCCTAAATGTTGTGCTGTTTTTTAATATTACATATAAGTTTTCGGACGATATCTACACCCACAAGCACGAAATTCAGGCACGCCTTAAATCTGATCACTTAATGTATCTGGGAGTGCTGCTGCTTGAGTACTATCGTAGTTGCCAACAACTTCCCGACGATATCAAAGAAATAAATGACCTAAAGAAGTGCATTAACTTGCCCATGACGAACTCAAATCTTACGGATGTGTTCAATAAAGCTGTTTTTTATAAAAAAGAGGACAGTAAGAAGGCCTTCATTGCCTACCATGAGAATTCGACATTTATAAAAACAAATTTTCGCTTAATAAAGTCAGCCTTTATTGTCGATGCTAATCTTATGACAATCCAAAGCATAGACCTTCCTAGCCCATATGCCTTGGAGTGCTGCGGAGAACCTCCAGCTGGCTCGGTTGATGGCTACATGGAATAGCAAAGAAAAGTTGTGTAGCTTTTTTCGACGCCGTATAGGCAATTATCTTGGCTTAAAGCTTTCTTAACGACTCAAAGGTATCAATTAGGACATCATTCATAAAAAACACCTTTCCAGAGCTTTTTCCCACAAAAGAAACATTCTGATATAAACGCTTCGCATCCAAATATGCGCCACGGCTCGACACAACAAACTCGTTAGTTAAAACAGGAAATCCAAAGGGAATAAGTTTCTTAATCTGATCCACAGGAACCTCCTCTTCATCGACCAGCTTCAATTCTTTGAGTTCTGTTAGAATTAAATTAGAATTCAATGTCTCAAGCTCCTCTTTGCTGCCTAATACTTCGACACAGCAAGAGTAAAACTGATCATCGCCCCCCTTCAGGTTCTGATACAATGTAACTCTAAAGCTTCGAAAATTAGGATCGAAATTCATAATGTAGAATAGGTCTGAATGTAGCGGGTCCTTAAAGGTAAAATAGAAAAGAGCGACGTCTCTAAAAGCCAATTTTGATGGACTCACGGAAGCTCCGCAGAGTTTATTCAGAGCTAAAATGGGCAAGGTCCATACTAGATGGTCGACGCTCACGGTTTCTCCATTTGATCTTAGACTTAAAATCCTGCCATTTTCAGACTGGACACTTTCAATCCTCTGACCGCATTCAATGCTCACCCCCATCGAAACGAGCTCATTTTTTAGTTCTTCTACAAAGAGACCAATTCCTCCCTGCTGTGGGTAGAAATTCATCAAGCCGGAGGCTCCCTGCTCGTATGAGTGAAAAGCAAGGCGCTGATCGTACCAAGCCTGCTTTTTTAGTGATTCAGTTTTACTCTCATCAAAGGCGACAACCCTTGTCATTCCAAATTGTGCCAACGCATTCTGATGCAAACTCGAGGCGTCGGCGGCAAAAAACTTTTCCAGTGCAGGAGAAAATAAGTATTCCGTCAATCCTTGCCCAAAGGATCGCCGAAGATAGTCTAGGGCAGATTTACCCTCAGTGGACTCAACTTTTATAGCTAAAAAATCCGCTAGCGCGGATTCACGCACATCAGGCTCCAGATCGTTGGCATTCATAAAGGGGCTTTTGCTATAAAGCTTCCCATTTACCACTGATCCAGTTTTTAAAACAGGAAATGACTGCCATTGCTCCGACAAGCTTGAAAACAAAAGATGATCAATTTCAGGAACACCAGTTTGGCGCATAATATGGGTGCCGAAATCAAAGTCTTGCCCAAGGGAGCTCTTAAACGACCTAAGCAACCCCCCAACTTCAGGCGCCGCCTCAAAAAGTCTGACATTTATTCCTTTTGTCGCCAACATTTTCGCGCTAAAGAGACCTGCAATTCCAGCCCCAACTATACAAACATTTTTCAATGTGAAATCTCCGTTTATAAAGCTATTTAAAAGACACGTTTTTGAAATTCCCCAACATACACAAAAACAAAACAACAAACATAAAATAGTTAACTCCCCAGCCCTCAGCCCCCGAATAGTGAACGGCGTTCAACAAAAAAACGACCGGGAAAAACAAAATAGGCGGCACATTCTTATCCACAAAAAATGTTCGCAAAAACTTCCAACCAATTAAAGCTAAGGTGAAATACCAACTAAGAGTGGCCATAAGTCCAAACTTAAATAGATAAAATAGGGAGTGCATCTCTCGGGAATGACAGGTTTGAGATTCACCGTCCGTTAAAATGAACAAGTTCTTCCATGTGCACCCCTCTAAAGAAGGTAAAAAAACATTCAAATTTAACTCGTTAATAAAGTAACCAATAATCCGCCCGTAAGAACTACTAAAAACAAACAGATTTAGAGTAATCAAAACGAACAGCAGCTTGAGTGCCAGTCCACTTCTGAGGGTTCCCCGAAAACGAAAGGGGAGCAAAAACAAAAGGATACCCGAAAGTGTAATAGAGTCCACAACAGCCATAGAGAATGTAAGCAGAAAAAATCTAAGCGCATTAATTCTTGAATTTGCCCAATCCGTAAAGGAAAGAAAAGCACCCATAACAATGGCTAGGCTCATGTCCTTATAAATGAAAAAACCAACCGCCATGCTCCGTCCAGTATCGCAAAACTGACTACTTCGTTCATTAGCTAAATAAGAGGCCAATTGGCATTGGCTGATCAACTGGAGTCGAGAAACGACGATCCACTCCGCAAAAAAGTAAAGCGTCCCTACATAGAAAATAATTCTGAGTACTTCCCTTAGAATCTGATCCCAATGTTCTTTCTTGTTTGAGCAAACATCAATCAGAATCGGGAGAACTAACGGAGCAAAAAGCGATGCTAACATCGCCATATAGACTGAAGGAGGCAACCCCTTCAAAAACAAAGCAATCGTCATTACAAAAGCCCACATTGCCCAAAAAACAAAATATCGCGATCGCTCAAACTTCCATGAAAACCCCTGAAACAACAGAGCTGGAGAAAACAACAAAGCGATATGCAAGAAGCTTCCAAGCCACCGTAGATTTAAAACCGCAAAAAGAGGGATGCGAATAAACTCTAAAATAAACAATGCGATGATAACATAAATACGAATTTTCATTAGAAACTTACACTACTTCGATAACTCTAAAAGTTTATAGATCTCAGACATATAATTCGTTAACTTTAGTCTCCCACCCTTTAAATAAGCAAAGGGTTTGATGTCTTCTGGATGGTCCTGGATGTGATTTAACATGCCGTCTTTAAATGCCTCTCTAAGGGCCGTCGCAAAGTTAAACTTTACGAATCCTGCTTGAGAAACTTTCTGTATGCTCTCACTATCAAGCCCCGTACAGCCATGCAGAACGAAATTTCCATTTGCATCCTTTAAACTATTTATCAGGTCCCATTTTAGGCTTGGCTCGCCTTTAAAGTGCCCATGGACTGTCCCCACTGCCGGGGCCGTCAGACAAGCGCCCGTTTTATCCACAAAATCCATGACTTCATCAAAAGAAGGCAAGCAGCTCCCCATGCCTTCGATTTCGTCTTCTTTTCCGCCTATGGTTCCCAACTCACACTCGACCGTTGCGCCTACAGTTTGGGCTCGAGCAATGACAACTCGGGTATTTGCTATATTTTCAGACAAATTCAAATGCGACCCGTCATACATTACTGATGAATATCCCGCTAGAAGCGCATTCTCGACGTATCGAACTTCTTTGGCATGGTCCAAATGAATGGCATAGTTCACGCTTGGATACTTTTTTGCTATCATTTGAATAATCTGCACATATCCATCGTATCCTAGATAGTTTTCCACCGTAGACGGGGTCGACGAAAGGTACATTCCACTTTGGGCCTTTTCTGCTGCCATAAAGGAAGCTTCCACAAAATCGACACAGCCGCCTCCTACATCAAAAGACGGTAAAGCCCTCCGTTGGTATACTTCTAAAAGCTCAGCTGCGTTCATTAATGCCATAACTTATCCTTTAAAAAACATTTTTTGCGCGCAAATAGTCTTCGGGAAAATCAATTTCTATCGACCGACATGTGCCAATATCTACGGCTCTTACAACTGTAACCTCAGCATCAATCATTTTTTGAATCGCGTGCTCGAAAAATGTATTATGATCCATATCCCGTTCAATAATTTGCTCTATGTACTGCACAAGGGCAGGAACAGCCTTTTTCTGAATCTTCGCGACTCCAGTAAACTCGCCGTGCGCTGATTCACATGCCATAGTCTTATTGACCTCAGTGATAACACCTTCGGTCACCTTAACTTTCATCTCTTCTTCGACGGTCTGCTTAAACTCTACCGCAAAGCAAATGTCCCCATCAGCGACATCCAGCTTTGCTAGTATTTCTGCATCAAAAAGTGTATCCGCATGCATAAAGAAAAAACCCTGATCCATATAGGCTCGTGCAAACCACAAAGACCCTAGAACGTTGCAAGATGCGAAAAATGGATTTTTAACAAGTCGGATGTCAGGTTGACCTTTGAACTCTTCATCAAACAGCCAGTTTTTATAACCCGTTACTATAACAATATCTTGAACGCCTTGTTTTCGAAGGGCAGCAACCTGGTGCTGAATAATTTTTTTGCCATTCACTTCTAAAAAACTCTTCGGTAACCCGTTGGATTCTGCACTGATGCGACTGCCTTTACCGGCAGCGAGAATAACGCCCCTCATATACCCCTCACAATGATAATCTATAAAATTCAGTTAGATCCGCTTTCGATGTCCACCAAGGATCATTATCCAGTGCGCCATCGACCAGTTCGGCCATGATTGAGCACTGCTCCAGTGTCACACCAAACTGGCCAAGACATGGCTCGAATTCAATCCTCGACATAAATTGCATTAAACTATTAGAAATACCCTGATTCTCAATATTCAGCTCTTCCGCCAGAATCTTCGAAATAATCGAAAACTTTGCCTCACTCGCGACCTGTGTTAACTTCACCCAGGCCGGGTAAAGTGCGGCCAACCCCAAAGCATGCTCCGTTCCTGTTAGAACTCCTAGTGGGTATTGCAGCCTGTGTGGCAAACAAGTTGAAGAGTTCGCCAGGTTGAAACCCATCATCATGCTGTAAAAACTCAACTGCCGTCTTGATTTCATATCCGTCTTGCTTTCCAGAGCTAAGGGAAGATTTTTAACCACAGACCGAATAGCCATAAGACTATATTCCTCTGTAACCGGATTAGCCTTCTTCGAGATATACGTCTCTACCGCATGAGTAAAAATATCAAATCCTGTGATTTTCACCTGATCTTGAGGAACCGTCAGGGTGAGAATCGGATCGACAATAGCAATATCTGGAGAAACCAAATCATGGCGAACACCAGATTTAATATTTTGGCTCAGCGACGTAATAATCGCCCCTCGACTGAGCTCAGCACCCGTTCCTGCAGTTGTAGGAATAGCAATACAGAAAATCTTGTCAGCGCCAACCTTTGCCCTGCCACCAAGAACATCGTCAACTGATTTGCCTAAAGGCGCGATGACGGAGGCCGCCTTAGCTGCGTCAATAGCACTGCCTCCACCAATTGCAACTATACCGTCGATATTTTCATCTTTAATAAGGCTTACGATCTCTTGAACTTGAACGCTGGTAGGATCTTTGGAAATGCGATCATACAGTACTACCGTGCTAGCAAAGGCATTCAGATCTCGTTTGATTTGGTCGAAATAACCCATTTTAACTGCGGACTGCCCACAAATGACAATAAAGCGCTTTTTCCCTACAGGTTGAATAAAGCTGACCGCTCGTGCAAAAATGCCATCGCCAAAATGAATCTGTGTTCGCATCGATAAGGACCAGCTACTGCTATCAAGTTCAATCATCAACTAAACCTATCTAAAGATTATCGGTCATAAGAAGTTCGTTGATTCCCTGAGGATGAAGTGAGTTTAAAATCTTCGCCCTAAGTTGAAAGGAACCAATCAATGAACCATAAAGATTTTTATAAAGCTCAAAATACTCGCCATAAATGGCATGGCTTTGAAAGTTGGGTTCAAATACCCGTTCAAAAGCACAAAACTGATTAAATGCATCTTTAATTGAAGGGTAAATCCCTTCACCGTGGAGCGCGATAAGAGCTGCGCCAATAGCCGTGGTTTCAAAGTTTTTAAACTGTTTTACCGGAACCCCAAGAATGTCCGCCTTAATTTGATTAACTAGGCCGATACGAGAAAGTCCACCAGCTGCTGTAACTGAGTTTATAACTACATCATACTCCTTAATCGACTCTGCAATATGCGCCACGGAGAATGCTACGCCTTCAAAAACAGCACGCGAAAAATCCGGTGTTTGGTGGGCTCTATTTATTCCAAAAAAAACACCTCGGCAGTCGGGGTTCCAGATGGGTGTACGCTCGCCCAATAAATAGGGAAGAAAAATAAGTCCCCCAGGGCAACACTCTCGTTTAAGAGCGTCTTGTTCCATTTTTTCATAAGGATTTTCGACGTCTTTATAAAAAAGTAACCGTAACCACTCGATAACTCCGCCTCCAAGATTATTGGAACCACCGAGTAACCATTGGTCCGCATTTACATGCTTTGAGGTATAAAACCTTTTTTTGGAATCAATCACAAATTTGTCAGTGACTACACGAAAACTAGTCACCGTACCGGATACATCGACAGCGTCCCCAGCCTCGAAGGCCCCATTTCCAGCAACAGCCGCCAGCGCATCATAAGTTGACATAACTATTTTGCACCCTAGTGGAATATTAAATTCACTCGATACACTTTGTAGCACCCTTCCTACAGACCTGCCGGATTCGATCACTTTCGGTAGTTTGTTAAGATCGACGCCTATAGCACCATAGAGCTTTTCCGGATATTCACCAGTCTCTGCATCAAAATAGAACTTACTAGCATTCCCTGGGTCAGTAACGAACTCCCCAGTTAGATAGCCTACCAAAAAATCACTAATATTTAAAAATTTATAGGTCGCTTCAAACTCTAGCGCACGGTTTTTTTTGACCCACATCATTTTAGGAAACATCAGGTCTGGCGATGCCTTAAAGCCCTTGTTCTTGAGTGCCTGAAACTCTGGTAGCTTTTCTAGCTCGAGGCACTCTCCCTTTGCACGCGTATCAGAAACAAGTATTGAATTTCCAATTGGCTTATGATTTTTATCTACAGCAACAAAACAAGAAGCTGAGGTGGTTACCGTAAGTAACGAAATATCCTGAGCTCTCGCCCCCAGATCCCGCACAACCGCCGAGATTATCTCCTTAGCATGCTGCACCCACTCCAAAGGGTCTTGCTCAACTTTTTCGTTACTCACTAACGTATGAACCTGCCTTACGGACTGCGTCAGGGAGGCGCCTTGGGCATCAAACGCAATACACCGTGCATTCTTTAAACCTATATTTAAAACGAGAATTATCATATTTTCTCAACCACCACTCAAGTATAACGAGATTGATATCATTTTTCAGAGTCGAACCATTCACTAAATGGTTCTTTTTTTCAAAAGAAACTTAAGCTCAGCGATTTGCCAATCAATGGGCGTATCAATATCTTGGACTTCAGTCTCAGGCAATACAAAGGGTGAACATTTACGGGTTAAAAGCTTCTTTTCCAAATTAAAAACTGACTCTTTCACCCAGTAAAACTGCCCCGCATCATGATACATAGGCTCTAGATCCTGAGAGCGGGTATTTAAATATTCAGGATTCACCATTTCAAGCATGTTGTCCGTCGCCTTCAAAGCTCGCTGTATCGGATAGCCAAACGGGACGACTGATATCATTGAATCAGTATTAGATTCTTCGAATGAACGACAGGCCCGAATCAGCGTCTCTCCTAGTAAAAAAGGAGCTGTTGGATAAATACAACAGACAAGATCAAAAACCTCTCCACTCTTCTTAAGCTCAAGAATTACCTCGGCAACTACGTCCGCCGTCGTCGCAAAGTCATTAGAATTTTGCGAGGACCGAAAAAATGGTACTTGCCCCCCCCAACTCTCGGATACCTGTTTAATTTCATGCGAGTCTGTGCTCACAATCACTCGATCAAATAGATTAGATTGAACGGCGGCTTCTATCGAATAAGAAATCAACGGTTTCCCATGAAATAATTTGATATTCTTTCCCGGAATTCTTTTACTACCGCCGCGAGCCGGAATAATAGCCAGTCGTCTCATGCAAAGGCTCCAATCTAGACAAAATCCCATTTCATGGCTGTCCCCTTAAGTATGTCGCACTTAGCTTTTTTACCAAGCAGCATTTCATAGTATTTCGGCGGCAGTCCTAGGCCTGGTCGAATACACTTTAGATTCCTATCATTAAAGGTATCCCCTGCTTTTATGTCTTCTGTGACATAGACTGAACGTCGAAATACCAAACTTTTCTTTTCCGCCTCCGTAGGTCCATAACTTACTTTTCCCAAAGACTCCCAAGCCCTTTTTGTTTCCAAAACCAAGGCCGAAAGCTCCTGAGGCTCCAAAGAGAACGCAGAGTCAACACCGCCATCAGCACGATTAAGAGTAAAATGTTTTTCAATAACTGACGCTCCGCAAGCAACTGCAGCACAGGCCACACCGATACCCATAGTGTGATCGGAAAGACCCACCTCAACCCCAAACAAGTCCCTTAAATGGGGGATAGTCAAAATATTAGTGTTCTCTGGATTTGCTGGATAAGAGCTCGTACACTTCAAAAGAATTAACTCGGAGCACCCCCCCAATCGCGCAGTTTTGACCGCCAAATCTAACTCTTCAACGCTCGCCATACCGGTCGAAATAATCATGGGCTTACCCGTTTGCGCCACCTTTTTAATTAGAGGCAAATCTATATTTTCAAAAGACGCAATTTTATATACTGCTGGCTCAAAAGTCTCTAGAAAATCCACTGCCGTCGCATCAAAAGGAGTGCTCAAAAAAATCATCCCGTTCCTTTTGCATCGCTCAAATATTGCACCATGCCACTCCCAAGGCGTATAGGCTTCTTGGTACAAATCATACAGAGTTCTTCCCTTCCACAGACTATTTTTATCCTCTATCAAAAACTCTCCATGTTTTATGTTTAGAGTCATCGTATCGGCAGTATAGGTCTGAATTTTTAATGCATGCGCGCCAGTTTTAGCGGCTGAATCTACAATTTCAAGAGCACGCTCTAATGATTGATTATGATTGCCCGACATCTCTGCAATCACAAAGGGCTCATGATCCTTCCCGATCAATCGACGGCCTATTTGAATAGCCATACTATCTCTCCTTCTTTCTACAATAAATAAAGTACTTCGAATTACTTCGCTTCCGCTCCGATATCACACCAACATCTCCGAAATTCTATTTGCTCCCAAACCATCCGTAAGTTCAAATGCATTTTTTGACACTTCGTAAACTTTAACCGGAGAGGTGTTTAGCAAAGAATCAAGTCCATTCTGAATTTGACCG
>JBBKWD010000186.1:0-13677 GCA_037968775.1 Bdellovibrio sp. | reverse complement strand
CTCTTAGAGAAGAAACTCAAAAGAAACAATCAAAAACCGAGTCGGCAAACCACCACCCACAAAAAAAGGCCTCCTCGCGGAGACCTTCATCAAATTCAAAATTTAAAACTCAACCTACTGAAAGTTCTGAACCTGAGCAATGTAAGGCAAGTTCCTATAGTATCCTTGGTAATCCAAGCCATAACCCACAACAAAGTCATTAGGGATCTGGAAGCCGACATGATCAATGTCACACTTAACTTTCAACGCATCCGGCTTTTCCAAAAGTGCAATAGTCGTTAAGCTCTTTGGCTTACGAGAGTTGATAGCATTTTTTAAGTAGTTCATCGTTAAGCCCGTGTCGACAATGTCTTCAACCAAAACCACATGTCTGTTTTCAACAGGTCCTGCAAGATCTAAAGTCACCTTTACTTCACCAGAAGAAGAAGTGCCACCGTGGTAGCTGGCAACGCCAAAGAACTCGCAAGTGATGTCGCCATCGAAATTGCGAATCAAATCAGAGTAAAACATGAATGAACCTTTGAGCACGCAGATCGCGACAATTTTTTCGTTTTTGAAGCGCTTAGAAAGAAGAGCGCCAATTTCTTTGACCTTTTCTTGGATCTGTTCTTCTGTGATGTAAGGCTTAAGAGTTAAATCTGTCATGGTAGGGTCCTTTCACGAGGTTTCAAAAACTTATACAAATGAGTTGTTCATGATCTCTCCGAAACCACCACCGCCTGGGACGATATAGTGTTTTTCGTTTAGACCCTTTTCCTGACTCCAAAACTTTCCAGGCTTCGCATCTAAAACTGCCTGAGGCGAAAGGCCTCGGTCAAGTCTTAAGGCATAGACCACGACTTCCGGATGCTCCGTCAGTAAATTCTTTAAGTATTCAGGCGTTACGATGAGATTGAGGCAGATATATTTTTTTGCGGGACCTTGGACATGTTTTTTGTAGTGATGGATGGCAGAGACCATAGTGTTGCCCGTCGCACCCATGGGGTCCGGAAAGAGCACATAGGAGTCTTGCACGTCGCCACCGATTTTCATTCCGGCTAGATCGGCACCTGTTACCTGTGCCGAGCCATTAGTGACTCGAGCTGCAAAGATATGATCTTGTCGAATATTTTGAGGATTCAACGCAAAGTGCAGGTGACTGTAACAAACATGACTCGGGAAGGTTCCCGCCCGGGCCAAATTCACGCTGACTGCTTTTTGGTTGGCTTGAATGCGTTCGGATTGCAGAAGTTGATCGGGGTGAATTTCCGTCATACGTGTCGCTTGAGAAAAATTCTCGCGTTCAAATTCGTTGTCTATAACCTGCGAGATTAGTTGTGTGTAAAGAGACTCGACGATTCGGTTGATCTCAGGTTGAAAACAGTCCGGGGAGCAGAGGCGCGCGAGGAGGCCACTTAAAAGCGGGCTTGATACAAGGTGAACTTGTGGACCGTAGTGGTGTCCTGATTCTTGTTTTACGTGAGCCATGGGAATGGTTTAGTGGGAGTCTTTCATGAGTTCAACAAAAATAACAAACTCACTCTCACCTTTTTGAAAACGCTGAGAGTTGAGGATCTTAAAGACGTCAATATCCGTCAAATCGTCATCGGCGTCCAAGTTGGAATGGCGAGGCATAACGCCTGCGATAAAAAATCCAGATCCAGAATCAATTTCGATAATGGCGGGAAAGAAACGACGTTGTAATTGGTAGCCCCCAGAAGGGTTGGCCTCGCGCCAGTTGCGGGTGATGCGCACATTGCCGCGAAGACTGTTGCCATCAAAACCGCTGAGTTCAAAATATGTATTGAGTCCGACTTCCAAGTTTGGATTCTGTTGGTCCTTGAGTCCATAGAACCATTGCAAATTTTTCTCGGTTAAGGGCCGGATTTCTTTCTTGAGAATCAAAACATTGGCTCCCGCAGCCTCGAGACGTTTTTGGAGGGCTGGAACAATCCCGGCAGAGTAAAATTGAAAATCCATAAACTGACCAGAAACCCGACTGACTTCGACAAGCCGCCTAAAGAAATCTTGGCTGACTTCCGCATAGGTCACACTCAAGGTAGGCTGCAGAGTTTGCGCGATTTTTCGTTTTTGATCTTTGGTCTCATTTAGGTTTTGCGCATTGAGCGCGTCGAACTCAGAAATAGGTGCTTCTGGATCCTGTTGAATGGCAACCATATCTTCACTGGTCGCGTCGGTATCATAGGAGGGAGCTTCGCTTTGGCTTATTTGTAAAGTAGATCGGCTGGAGCGATCTGCAATTCCTTGGATGCCTCGATTGACAAGAGTCACGCCCACAAGGCTGGCGATCAAGAGCAATAGTCCGAGCTGCACCAAGTGATTACCGAAGACTCTTTTCCACAATGGTGGAACAACCGGCTTAAAGGCATCCATATCCACGCCACATTGAGCGCAGTATTGATCTTTCGGCTGTTGAAAACCACATCGTGGACAGTTGATGAGCATTCGGTCTCGGATCCTTTGTTAGACTTGAGAAAACCTTAATTTCAGCCTAGAGCAAAGGCACTTGACGCTCAATAGAATTGTTCTTAAGTTGGGTTTTTTACGATACCAAGGGTATCATTTTTACACACAAGGATCGCCCGTGAATTCAGACAGCGCCGCCTCATCGCAAATTCAGCTCCCTGTGGACTTTTCTCCTGAACATTATCCCGTTATGTTGAATGAGGTTTTGGAGGGCTTTTTGTCTCTAAAAAGTAAGCCATCGCTTCGCTACTTTGATGGAACGCTGGGACGCGGTGGTCACTATATGGCCGTGAAACATGTTTTCCCCCAGGCCAAGGCCGTAGTCATGGACCAAGATCTAGTTGCTGTTGAGTATGCGCAGGAGCGCTTCCAGACTGAAGTCCAGAGTGGGGATCTTCAGGTAATTCATGGAAATTTCTCGCAGTTTTCAGAACACAAACTCAATAACTTTGATATGATGCTTTTAGATCTAGGTGTGAGCTCTCCGCAATTGGACCAGGCCGAACGAGGCTTTAGTTTCTATAACGAGGGTCCCCTAGATATGCGGATGAATCAGCAACAAGGATTGACAGCTGAGATGGTAGTAAACACGGCCTCGGAAGACGAGCTCATTCGAATTTTTCAAAATTATGGCGAAGTCCATCGTCCATTTCGCGTTGTCCGCGCCATTGCCCATGATCGCAAAACACAAGCTTTTCAAACGACGAAATCTTTAGCGGGCCTCATAGAGCGCGTCGATGGTTGGCATAAAAAAGGCCATCACCCGGCAACGAAATATTTTATGGCTCTGCGCTTAGCCGTAAATTCCGAGTTGGAAGTAGTTTCCGAATCTTTGCCTGCAATGATCAAAGCTTTGAATCCCGGTGGGCGACTTGCGGTGATCAGCTTCCACTCGTTGGAAGATCGTATTGTTAAAAATATTTTTAGAGAACACAAAGAGTGGGGCCGTCCCACTCATAAAAAAGTTTTAGTTCCCACTCAGGAAGAGTGTGACAAAAATTCTCGTTCGCGATCCGCGAAAATGAGAATATTTGAGAGGAGTGCTCAGGATGAGCTCGGAGAATCTTAGGCAGTTAAAGCCCTTTTTCAGCATCTTACTTATTATTTTTACCCTTTTTGGAATTGTCTTTTTTCAGATGGAAGAAAGACGTATTGGCTATAGCGTTTTGAAGCTCACACGCCAACATAAAAAAGTGCTTGAAGAAAAACGGGTCAAAGAAATTGCTTTGGCTAAAATTACGCGTCCCCAGTTGGTGGAGTCCATGGCGCAAAAAAAGTTCACGCTTAAAAAAGTGCAGGCCAATCAAATTATTCATTTAACAGGACCGTTGAATGAAGACATGCAAAAATTGGTCGCTGAAAAAACGACGGACAAATCAGCTCCGACTAAAAAGGATCTTTAGTTTGAAATCGCGAATTGTTGCCATTTTTGTGGGTATTTTGATTCTTTGGTCTTTTTTAATTTTGCGCGCGGGTTATCTTCAGTTTTTACCGAATGACCGCTTGAATGCCTTGCAGAACCGGCAGTTTCAAACCAAGGTGACCTTGCAAGCCCGCCGAGGTGCCATCGTCGATCGCAATGGACGTGACCTGGCAATGTCTGCGACAGCTTACTCGCTTTATGCTGATCCAAAAATAATTGAAAACAAGCGTGAGGCCGCCAAAAAGCTTTCAAAAGTTTTGGGTCAGTCCTCGAGCAGCCTTTATCGACAAATTAAAGATGGCAGCAAGCGTTTTGTTTGGATTCAACGTATGTTGGAGCAAGATAAGGCCGATGAAATTAAATCTTGGGATATTCGTGGACTGTCTTTCGTTGAAGAGTGGCGTCGAGTTTATCCGAATGAATCTTTGTTTGCGCAAACCCTGGGATTTTTAGGCAGTGAAGGTCAAGGGCTTGAGGGTCTTGAGATGGCTTTCAATCAAGCGTTGGTTGGAAATCCTAAAAAAGTTTTGGTAAAACGAGATGCGCGCGGTCGTCCTCTGATTGCGGATGGTTTGATGTTCACTGAAAATCCGGATGGAAATGAGCTACGTCTGACTGTGGATTCGGATATCCAATACAATTTGGAAACTGAGTTACAAGGTGCAATTACCACCTATGAAGCAGACAGTGCGGTAGGAATTGTTTTAGATGCAAGAACTTCGGCAATCGTAGCGTTGGCTTCGGCGCCCACTTTTGACTTGAACAAAGCACAACGAACGCCTGCAGAGTTTCGGCGCAATAAAGTCGTGACCGATGCTTTTGAACCCGGTTCGACGATGAAGGCCTTGGTCATTGCGGCTGCCTTGCGAGAAGGCATTGTTCAGCCGAAGACAAAATTCTTTTGTGAAAATGGCAGCTTTAGAGTGGGCAACCACATCATTCGCGAAGCCGAGACTAAAGAAAAATTCGGCAACATGACCGTAGCTGAAATTTTGGCGGTGTCTTCAAACGTTGGAACCACAAAAATTGCCTTTAAAATGGGTGCCGAAAAATTGCGGCAAGGTCTTTTAGATTTTGGTTTTGGTATCCGTCTTGGTGCGGACCTTCCGGGGGAGGGGCGTGGAATGTTGCAAGGCCTTCCATGGCGTCCCCATCTATTGAGTAATATTTCCTTCGGTCACGGTATTTCGACGACGCCACTGCAAATTGCAAATGCCTATGCAGCTATCGCTAACGGAGGCGTTTTGAATACACCTTATGTTGTCGAGTCTGTTCGAGATTCTGAGACGGGTTTATTGACAGAAACTCAATCCAAGCCGATTCGCCGCATCTTAACCCCCGAGCAAGCTGCCCAAATGAGAGCCATGCTTTTGGGGGTGACGACTGAGGGGGGTACCGGTGGCAACGCGCGGGTCGAAGGTTATTTGGTTGCCGGGAAAACCGGAACGGCACAAAAAGTTGACCCCAATGGTCGCGGCTATATTCGCGGCGCTTATATTTCAAGCTTCGCTGGATTTATTCCCGCCAACGATCCTCGATATGTGATTTATGTCGCCATTGATTCTCCGAAAAAGAGTTATTACGGCGGCACCGTTGCAGCGCCTATTTTTTCAAGGATTGCCTCGTATGCAGTTCGTAAATCTGGAATTGCTCCATTGCCGATGGCAGAAAGCCAGCAGCCCAAAATTCGCAAGCCTTCGTCCTCTGATAAAATCGTCAGTCAAAAATCGGCAATAGCTTCTATCGATGATGCGATTGTTCCCGATCTTATGAATATGAGCACTCGGGAAGTTCTGCGTCGGGTGAGTGGTCAAGAACTCAAAGTCAAATTTGTGGGCAGCGGCATGGTCTCTGAGGTGATGCCAGCCGTGGGCAGTCCCTTGCCTTCGGATAAAAGCATCACGGTCATCTTGAAACAATAGTTTGGGTGGGACGAGTTACTCTGTGGGTAACTCGTTTAGGTAAGTTCCGATTTTGACTAAAACCTGCGCTGGAATTTCATGACCACCGCGGAAGTTCACAAGCGATCCCTGCATTCCATTTTGAGTGAGCAAGGTGTTGAGCTGTTGGGCTGCTTTGATACCTAAGACCGTGTCCATTTCGCCGTGGCTTTGAAAAAACTTTTTCCCTGCGCGAGCCGGGCTGAGCTTCTTCCACTCTTCTTGATGCATAAGTGTACCCGACATAATCACCAAGCCTGCCGGTGCTTCGGGTGCTCGCAAATAGAGTTCGGTTGCCAGCATTGCGCCTTGGCTGAATCCGCCCAGAACAATCTTGTTCCAAGGGATTTTCATTTGTTTGATCATCTCCATCGCGAGATCAAAGGATTTCACCATGCCCTTTGGCGTTTCATTGCTGAAGTCGCGATGTTCCCCGCGTTCTGCCGCCCGTTGCACTTCCATCATGTCGATATTCCACCAAGCGCGACCTGTCCAGCCGGGGCCGATGGGGACCTCAAGAGGAGCATTCGGAAAAAGCCAGTTGTAGGTCTTTTTTGTGGAAATCATTTCCCCGAGTGAAAAGAGGTCGTTGCAATCTGCTCCATAGCCATGGAAGAAGATGACCCAGGGCGCATTATCGTCATGATTAATTTCTTGGCAATGTATTTTTCCGAGTTGTCTCATAAGTCAGTCATACGCTATTCTTGGGCCCTAGTCTAGAGGCGTTAGATGGAACGAGGCATATGAATTTACAATCTCTGCTGTCAGTCATTCCAGGTATTCCGGAAACCATTTTTTCTTCGCGTGAAGTCACGGGTTTGTTTAATGATGCTCGTCGTGTGATTCCGGGTTCTTTATTTGTGGCCATTCGGGGCACCCATCTGGATGGGCACACATTTATTCCGGATGCGATTGCTCGTGGTGCGATGGTGTTGGTCGTCGAAGATAAAAGCTTGGTGCCGGCGGACTTTCAGGGGTTGGTTTTAAACGTCCCTAGCACCCGAGAAACTTTAGACAGTTTGGCAAGTCGCTATTATTTGGAGCCCGCCCAGGAACTATTTTGTGTCGGCGTAACTGGGACAAATGGCAAAACGTCTGTGACCTATATGGTCGAAGCGATTTTAAACCAAGGCCGTCTGGCCACTGGAGTGATAGGAACCGTGAATCATCATTTGGGACATAAGGTGTGGCCGTCAGAGATGACCACGCCGGATCCCATTTATTTGCAGCAACGTCTGCGCGAGTTCCGCGATGAAGGTGCGATGGCTGCTGCGATTGAAGTGTCTTCGCACGCCTTGGCTCAGCATCGAGTAGATAGCATTCATTTTAATGCCGCGATTTTTACAAATTTGTCTCGAGATCACTTGGATTATCACAAAAGCATGGAAGAATACTTTGCCGCGAAGCAAAGACTTTTTTCGGATCTGATGTGGAAAACGCAAAAGACTCCGAACTTTGCGATTGTCAACACGGCCGACAAGTGGGGACGCCGATTGCGGGTTCCGGATTCTACTTTTCTTATTACCTATGGCGCCAAAGATGCGGATCTGCGCTATGAGATTTTAAAAATGGATTTTGCACTGACGGAATTTAAAGTGCTGACTCCTGCTGGTGAAGCGATTGTTAGCTTGCCAATGTCCGGAGTTCATAATGTCCTAAATGCTTTAGCGGCCATCGGTGCGGGCTTAGCAGCCGGAATTCCCTTGGAGATCTGTGCAGAGGCCTTAAAAACTTTCACCGGAGTCCCGGGGCGGTTGGAGGCTGTTTCAAGTCGTAAAGACCTTTCGGTATTTGTGGACTATGCTCATTCACCAGATGCGCTTGAGAATGTTTTAGTAGCTCTGCAGAAAGTTCGAGAGAATTTAAAATCATCGGCCCGCATATGGACAGTTTTTGGCTGCGGCGGGGATCGCGATAAAGGCAAGCGACCTTTGATGGCGCAAATGGCTTTAAAATATTCAGACCAAGTGATTGTGACCTCCGATAATCCGCGCACCGAAGATCCCCAGACAATTCTGGATGATATTATGGCAGGTGTAAGTGCCGAATATAGAGCCAAAGCAGAAGTCCTGCTGGATCGCAAAGCGGCTATTTTCGCGGCCATTGAAAAAGCTCAAGATGGCGACGTTGTGTTGATTGCGGGCAAGGGGCATGAAGACTATCAAATCATCGGTAAAGAAAAGCTGCCATTCAGTGATGTTCAAGTCGCCGAAGACGCCTTAAAAGGGAGACCCTAAGTCATGAGAGCCATGGATGTGACAACAATCGTGAAAGCCACAGGTGCAACTGTGATTTCGGAAGCTGCAGAAAGTTTTTCAGGAATCGGAACAGATACACGAGCGGATTTAAAGGGACAACTTTTTATTGCTTTGAAGGGTGAGGCCTTTGATGCCCACGACTTTATTGAAAAAGCTGTCGCACAAGGGGCGACCGGAATTCTGGTTCATCAAGAGGCGCCAGTATTTGAAAAATTCAAATCACAAGTAACCATTCTTAAGGTAGCTGACACATTAAAGGCGTTACAACAACTTGGAAATTGGGCCCGTCATCAAGCGCAAGCACAGATTCTAGCGATCACCGGGTCTAACGGAAAAACAACGACCAAAGAATTCACGGCGGCCCTCCTCGGATCCGTTAAAGATGTTCACTACAGCAAGGGAAGCTTTAATAATCATTGGGGAGTACCTTTTACTTTGTTGCAATTGGCTCCCAAAAAAGAAGTTGCGATTGTCGAAATGGGCATGAACCATGCCGGTGAATTGACCGAGTTGGTTCATATCGCAGAGCCCGATGTCGTGATCTGCACGATGGTGGGGCAAGCCCACGTTGAGTTTTTTGGCAGCATCGAAAAAATCGCCGAAGCCAAAGAAGAAATTTACAAGGCGGCGTCGTCCAAGGCCTTAAGAATTTATAATCTTGATAATGTGCACACACACAATATGTATGTTCGGGCAAAAGATAAATTTCCGGATGCAAAGCTACTGACATTTTCTTCGGAAGATCCTCGTGCCGATGTTCATTTAACGATCACCGAAATGAATATGAGTGAAATCTATCTCAAGGGTCAGATCAATGGAGTTCCTGGGATTGCCAAGGTCGAAGTGTTTGGATCACAAAACTTGGTGAACTTAATGGCGGCGGCAAGTTTGGGCTTAGCAGCGGGACTGACCCCTGACCAAGTGTGGGCGGGACTAAGTCATTGCAAAACTATTTGGGGCCGTAATCAGTTGGTGCATTTAAAATCGGGCGCAGAAATGATTTTTGATGCTTACAACGCCAATCCTGACAGCATGAATGCCTTGATCGACAATTTAAGTTTGCTTAAAGTTTCGGGTCGCAAGGTCGGTGTCTTTGGACAAATGCGCGAAATGGGTTCTGTCTCTGCTCGCTTGCACGAGGAATTAGGCGAGCGTGTGGGGCGTGCTGATTTGGATCGCGTGTACTTTGTGGGCGAGGATGCGGACGCTTTTAAAAAAGGCCTTGAAAGAGCAGGCTACAATAAGCCTAGCTTCATTCAAGCGGACTATTCTGAATCGGCCGGAAAAGCCTTAGCTGAATTTTTGAAAAAGGGTGATATCGCGGTTGTGAAAGCTTCGCGTGGTACGAAGCTGGAGCGTTTTGTTTTTCCTTGTGAGCCTTTGGATTTTTCAGAGAAAAAGTAGGGCTTCTAAAATTGAAGTTTCATACTTTTTTTCAGTAGCGAGAGTCCTGGGGCGGGGCTGCGGTCAGTTCTGGGTGTAACATAAAAGACTTCAGAAAATTGGGTTTTGAAATGCTCCTTGATTAAGATTTTTTTGCCTTTTATTTTAAAGGCCAACGAAAAGTGTCTGATAGTTTTACAGTATGCCCATCCGGGAAGAGGTCGTATTCAATTGAGGGTCAAACGAAGGTGACAAATTTGGGTGCCTGCTTTGACTCTTTTTCAAGCCTCGAAAAAGGTCCCCATTTGGACTGCGTATTCAGATAAGGTGAACACCGGAACGCTATGGAGGTTTCTGTGATCAAAAGACTATTATTTGTTGCCGTGGTGTTTTCGGCCCTCTCCATGGGGTGTGAAAAAAACCAATTTACTCCAGCTAGCGGCCTTGCAACTCTTTATTCCCAAAATAAATTAGAAGCCGATTCTTTTAGCTTGGCAGAAGATGGTGAATACCAAATCATCACAGCTGAAAGTCGCAGTTCCGGTGGCAACGAGCGAAGCGCCATGACACCGAAGACCGCTGTGGTAATTCCCCGTGAAGTTTTTGAGGACCATGACTTTGGCAGTCCCAGGGCAGATAATTCCCAGGATGACCAAGAGCAAGATGGTACCAATGCTGACCTCGGTACTCTAGATGACGGGGAGCCTGCCGAGCCAAAAGAAGGCGATGAATCGGCGCTCTTGATATTAGATACTCCGAAAGATTCAGACATCGCCTTTACCAGTCACCTGCGCCCGACAGTTTACTATTTTCCGGTGATTAACGAAGACCTGCGAAAGTGTGAAAAAGACTATATACTGCGCGATGAAGAAGGTGAAAAAATGCTTTCACTTTGCGAAAAGACGCGGGCTTCCTGTCGTCTGCAAGGTTCTTGTGCCATCATTCAGAATGGCAAAAAAAGAACTTTTAATATCATCGGCAATTTTGATGGCAAAGATCGTTTCTTTGAAACATCCAAAAATGTGTGCCGTTTCGGTTTCGGCGTGAAGAGTTCATGTCTCGATCCGTTCTATACAGTGGCAGCGGATTTAGCTATTTACCGCCCAGGGGATGTGATTTATGTTCCAGTTGTAAGAGGCGTGGAGTTGCCGGATGGTTCGAAGCACAGTGGCTACTTCTTGGTGCGCGACACCGGTCGCAATATCAAAGGCAAAGCTCGGTTCGATTTTTTTTCGGGCCATATATCATGGAGAGATGATCTCAATCCATTTTCAAATGTGGGATTGTCGAACAAGGCAAACAGCTTCCGGTTCATGAAAATAAAAGGAGCCAAAGCGAAGGCCTTTTCTTTATTGCGATCCTATCCAAAGTTGCCTTTAAGCTCCGCAGATCAGTAAGTGTAATAAACTAACAGAATTTTTGAAAAGATCCACAAGCTACATCATATTGCTTGATTTCCGATGTGAGCTTTCCATTTTTTTTATTTACTCTTTCCAAAAATTAGCCACAGTCCTAATTTTTACGGACAAAAGTCAATGGGCTAGATTTTTATTTCTTTTCAAGCGCGGATATCCAGTAAGCTACATCTTATGTCGAAAGAACTATCGCTCAAAATAAAAATCGCGTTGCCCATTTTATCAATCACGATCATATCCCTTGGGCTCATGACCTTTTTTTCCGCCAATAGCAGTTTCAATACTGCGGTAGTGGATGCCGAGGAAAAGCTCCTCAAGTCGGCTGAGGCGTCCGCTAATGCCATTAAGGCGAGCCTTGATGCGAACCTCAGTGTTGCTAGCCAGCTCAAGGCATTTCTGATCACGACCCGCCTCTCGGGCGGGGCGGACCGTGAAAAAGTCAATGCGGTCCTGAAGTCTATGTTGGAAGAGGCGCCTGCACTGTTTGGAGTCTGGGCCACATACGAAGCCAATACCTTTGATGGTAAAGATGCAGAGTTTTTCAAAACGCCGGGCTATGAAAAGACCGGTGCCTTTGGACCCTATTGGAATCGTGGCGGTAGTAGTAGCAGCACTATATGGGAAAATGATGCCAACTATGATGGGGAGTTTTACTTAGGTCCCAAAAAAGCCGGTAAGGCAGTTTTCACGGAGCCTTATTATGACGATGTGAACGGCAAGAATCTTTTGATGTCATCTGCCGCCATCCCCGATTTTAAAGACGGAACTTTACTGGGTGTTGTGGGAATTGATATTTTACTAGAGGACCTTGTTAGCGAAATTGCGCAGGTAAAACCTTACGCCACCTCTCAGGCATTTCTAATTTCAAGTCGCTATAACTATGTAACCAACCCAAAAAGGGATTTGATCGGTAAACCGGTGAATCTCGCGTTTGGCGATGAGGAGTTTAAGAAGGCTCTTGATGAGGGGAAGCCTTATTTTGAAATCGGATCCGATGAGAACAAAAAGAGTGTTTTAAGTATCATCGTACCGATAAAGATATCTATTACGGGGGAAAATTGGGGAGTTCTCATTTCGACGCCGATGGAGACTGTTTTGGTCAGAGCCTATGCTCTTTTGTGGAAACAGATTTCTATCTTTGCAGTGTGTCTGGTCGTTATGACCGGTGCTGTTTTTATTGTTTCGCGACGTGTTTCGGGGCGATTTACAACGCTGACCAATAACCTTGAACAGGCCGAAAATATTGTCACGGGAGCCATTGATCAACTGGCCCGAGCTGGGCAAAATCTGGCTCAGTCGTCTACTCAGGCGGCGGCGTCGATTGAAGAAACAGTTGCAAGTCTTGAAGAAATGACGGCAATGGTAAAGATGAGTGCTGGCAATGCGAAAGAGGCGGCGACCCTATCTGAAATTTCGAGTAAAAGTGCGGAGCGTGGAAATGCTGAGATGTCAGGACTGTTGGGCGCGATGGGAGAAATCACAGATTCCTCAAAACGCATTGCAGATATCACGGGGGTCATTGATGACCTTGCCTTTCAAACAAATCTGCTAGCACTAAATGCCTCGGTTGAGGCGGCTCGTGCAGGAGACCAAGGAAAGGGCTTTGCTGTTGTCGCTGATGCTGTAAGATCACTAGCGCTAAAGTCCGCAGAGGCGGCCAAAGATATCACCTCGTTGATTGCGGATTCCGTAGACCGGGTGGAGCGCGGTAGTGAAAAGGCAGGTTCTTCTAGTCAGAACTTGCAAGAAATTGTCACTTCCGTTAAGAAAATCAGCTCACTGAATAGCGAAATTTCTTTATCCAGTGATGAGCAGTCCACGGGGATACAGCAAGTTAGTAAAGCCATGAATCAGCTCGATCAATCGATTCAAACGAACGCAGCCTCGGCGGAAGAAATATCGGCAACTGTCCAAGAAATTTTGAATCAAGCCAATGTTATGAAGTCGGTGGTATTTGAGATGAATCGCGTTGTGCGCGGGGACTAAAGTGTCCACATCCTGAATAAACGTCCGCCCTAGCGTTTAGGGCGGGTAGTCTTGGTGGTCCAGCTATGTTTTTAACTTCCTTAACTCTGCGACAGAGATTCCGGATACTCCCCAGTTTTCGGTGTCGACCTCCTCAATAACAACAAATGTGCTTGCAGGATCTTTATTAAGAATACTGACCATCATATTGGTGGTTTCCCTAATGAGTTGTTCCTTTTTTTCTTTCGTCACACCTTCATTGGTAATTTGAATTTTGATGTAAGGCATTTTGATCTCCTAACGTAGATTTAATTCTTAATGTTTCCGAAACTCTTGGCGATAACAGCATCCGCAGAAATACGCCCAGGTCCCGTCAGTAAAATCAGACTTATGGAAACAAGATAAAGAAAGGCCAACTCATACCCTCCCACAAACCCATCACCCTTTTGAATATGAAAAGCAATAGCGCCGAACATTGTAAATATCATTCCCAAGGACACAAGGGGTGTCAAAAGCCCTAGGATCAGAGCAAAGCCACCACCGAATTCAGCCAGGGCTGCTAAGGCCTGGAAAATTCCAGGAACCGGAGAGTCAGGCCCCATCCAACTTGTCGCGGCTCCGATTTTTCCAGAGCCATGCAGAATAAATGCCACTCCGACTAGAAGACGTAGAGCCAAGAGTCCGACCGACACCTGCATAGACGAAGTTGAAAGATTTAATTTTGGTACAAATACTGCTTTCATAAAATTTCCTTCCGGGGCTTTTCTCTAGCCTCATTTTTTATAAGAATATCGACAAAAAAATCTTTTGATTAGATAGAAATATAT
>JBBKWD010000185.1:0-22203 GCA_037968775.1 Bdellovibrio sp. | reverse complement strand
CTTTTAATATATACTAGGTGGGGGTATATGGATTTGTGACAAAATAAAATTATTATTATTATCACATTTTCAAAAAATCAGACAACCCTTGATAAATATACCCGGGCGGGGTAGCCATTGGGAATGAAATTTTTGGAGGTTTTATGATAAAAGGAAACGCAGCCTCAAATACAGGCTCAAAAAAAGCTGCCAAAAAAGACGCTAAAAGTCACACGTCTCAGCATCCGGATCATGGAATTCACAAAAAACGCCTTAATCGGGTTCGTGGTCAAATTGACGGCATTGAAAAAATGATCGACGAAAAACGTTATTGCCCGGATATTTTAATTCAATTGCGAGCGGCCGCAAAAGCTCTCGAAGCGATTGAGTCACAAATCATGACGACACATATTCATGGCTGTGTAAAAACCGCTATGAAGGCGCGCGATGAAAAAGAAGTGATCTCTAAAATCGACGAGATTATGACTCTTGTAAGACGATAGGAGGAGTTATGTCCATCGAAGCATCGCAAGATTTAGAACTCCAATTGATTGGAATGTCTTGTGTCAATTGTGCGGCGAAAATCGAGTCCACTTTAAACGGGTTGGAAAACGTAAAAGCCACGGTTAATTTTGCCACCTCCAAGGCGAATGTGCAGCTCGATATGGGGCTGTGGACTCCGCAAATTCTGGTGGGCAAAATTCAAGATTTGGGTTTTCACGCATTTGAGTTGGGCGAAGAAGTCGATGCGGAAGTGGCGGCAGACTTTATTGAAAAAGAAAAAACTCATGAAGAACGCCAGTTCTGGCTGTCGGTTCTCCTAACCAGTCCTTTTGTTCTTGAAATGTCGTATATGTTATTTAGTAGCGGTCACAACGAGTTCCTCCCAAGGTGGCTGCAGTTGGGGCTGGCAACTCCGGTGCAGTTCTGGATCGGGTGGCGCTTTTATAGAGGAGCTTTTTTTGCACTTCGAGCAAAGAGTGCCAACATGGACGTGCTGGTGGCGTTGGGAACAACGATGGCTTATTTTTTGAGCTTAGCGGTCACCGTTTTGGATTGGCAGCACCATCATGTGTACTTTGAAGCAAGTACAGCCATTATTACTCTGATTTTAGCAGGCAAGGTGTTGGAGTCTAGAGCCAAGCAGAAAACGACAGAGGCCCTTGATGGGCTGGTTCGACTTCAGCCAAAGACAGCGGCAGTTGAAAGAAATGGAAAAATTGAAACCATTGAAATTCGGGATCTTGTTATTGGCGATATCGTGCGTGTTAAAAATGCAGACGCTATTCCCATTGATGGTGTTGTTATTGAAGGAACCTCGTCCGTAGACGAGTCTATGTTAACGGGGGAGAGCTTGCCCGTTGAAAAATCCGCAGGTTCTCAAGTTTTTGCAGCCACTTTGAATCACGAGGGAGCTTTGCGGGTAAAAGCCACAAACGTAGGCAGTCGAACACAGCTTGCACAAATAATCAAAATTGTTTCTACAGCTCAAGGGTCCAAAGCTCCCATACAAAAGTTGGCCGATAGAATTTCCCGTATCTTTGTGCCAGTGGTGGTGGGGATCAGTCTTCTTACTTTCTTTATCACCTGGATGGCTTCATCAGGAGACCTAACCTCAGCAGTGGTCGCGGCAGTTTCCGTATTGGTCATTGCCTGCCCTTGTGCTTTGGGACTTGCAACTCCCACGGCGGTCGTTGTTGGGGTTGGCAAGGCTGCGTATGATGGCGTTCTCTTTAGAGATGCGAAAGCACTCGAACTTGCTGAAAAAATTAATGTATTAGTTCTTGATAAAACAGGAACAATTACAGAGGGAAAACCTGCGATCAGCGAAATAGTCCCCAGGGGAAAAATATCGGCTGAAGAGCTTTTGCAAATCGCCAGCAGTCTCGAGCAGGGATCTTCTCATCCTCTTGCTTATGCCATTGTTGCAGAGGGCACGAAACGAAACATTGCCTCTCTCAGGGTGGAAGTCTTTGCCTCTGTCGCGGGGCAGGGAGTTCAGGGAAAGATCAAGGGTGTTAACTATCAACTAGGAAAGCCGGGATGGTTGGCGCAGAATCGTGTCATTGACGGCGCACAAATTGAAGCTTTGGAGAAAAAAGGACAAACAGTTGTCGCGATAGCCAACTCTGAGGAAATATTGGGCTATATCGCAATAGCCGATAAGGTCCGAGCGAGCTCAAAAGTTGCCATTCAACGAATTCTTGCCAAGGGTATTCGGGTCGTCATGCTTTCGGGTGACAATGCAGGTGCTGCGGAAGCCATTGCTCATCAGGTGGGTATATCTGAATTTAAACACAGTCTGAGTCCTGCTGACAAAGCCAACTTCATTGTTGGCTTAAAAAGAAAGAAGCTAGTTGTGGCTATGGTGGGCGATGGTGTTAACGATGCGCCGGCATTGGCAATGGCAGATGTCAGTTTTTCCATGTCGTCTGGGACTGATATCGCGATTGAGGCCTCGGATATCACACTTATGCAGAACGACTTGATGTCGGTTCCCTTTGCGATCTCGTTGTCTCACTTGACCTTAAGAAAAATCCGCCAGAATTTGTTTTTTGCATTTATTTACAATGTTCTAGGTATTCCTTTGGCGGCCCTTGGTATGCTCAACCCTGTTATTGCAGGAGGTGCCATGGCACTGAGTTCGTTGTCCGTGATTTCGAATTCATTGATGTTAAAGAGAGCAAAAGTGAATAGATAAAACAATCTTTTGAAACGGGGTTGAACATGACGGACCAAGAGCACGACAGTCACCATTCCAATCAGCATAAACATATGCAGCACCACAAAGGAAGACGCGGGCCAGAACAGTCTTCTAAGGAAAATCCCATTTCAATTGATGGAGCTGCGATATACACCTGTCCCATGCATCCTCAGATTCGCGAAAAACAACCCGGAAGTTGTCCTATCTGTGGAATGGCTCTGGAGCCGGTTCAGCCAGTACTGGGACAAGAAGATGATTCCGAATTAAGGGACATGAGCCGGAGATTTAAAATTTCTCTGTTCTTCACTCTGCCACTTGTTGTGTTGGCGATGGCGGAGATGATCCCCGCCCTTCAAGTTCATCAGCTTTCTCAGTTTTTTTCTATAAATCTCATTCAGTTGTTGCTCGCCACACCCGTGGTTTTGTGGTCTGGATATCCCCTTTTTAAGAAAGGTGTTGTCTCCATAAAAACTTGGAATCTGAATATGTTTACGCTCATATTTATGGGGACGATCGTGGCGTATCTCTATAGCGTCGTGGCGACTCTGTCTCCGGGGTTATTCCCCGAGGTTATGAAGAGCCCCCACACCGGCGAAGTCGGCGTGTACTTTGAGGCGGCTGCAGCGATTATCACTCTAGTACTATTGGGACAGGTATTGGAACTTAAAGCGAGACAGCAAACTTCTGGTGCCATCAAAGCCTTGCTGGGACTCGCACCTAAAAAAGCCTTGCGACTTCGCGAGGGACAAGAAGAGATCATTGAGTTGTCAGCTGTGGTGATCGGAGATTCTCTGAAAGTAAAGCCAGGTGAAAAGGTTCCCGTTGATGGAGTTTTAACTGCCGGACAGAGTTCGGTGGATGAGTCGATGATTACGGGGGAGCCGATTCCGGTTGAAAAAGAAACGGGTTCGAAAGTAACAGGGGGAACTCTGAACGGGACGGGCTCCTTTGTCATGACAGCAGAGAAAGTGGGGGCTGATACTCTCCTTTCACAAATCGTAAAAATGGTCTCGGAGGCGCAACGCAGTCGGGCACCGATTCAAAAAATCGCCGATATCGCCTCTAGCTATTTTGTTCCGGCGGTTGTGGTCATCTCTGTTATTACATTTTTGATTTGGTACTTTATCGGTCCAGAGCCTCAGCTGACCTATGCGGTGATCAATGCCATTGCTGTGCTCATAATTGCCTGTCCGTGCGCCCTGGGATTGGCGACGCCGATGTCCATTATGGTGGGGACGGGCCGAGGAGCCCAGCTCGGCATATTGATTAAAAATGCGGAGGCACTTGAGATCTTTTCAAAAGTGAACACTCTGGTCGTAGATAAAACGGGCACTTTGACAGAGGGGAAGCCCACGCTGGAAAAAGTGATATCAACAGCATCTTTGCCCGAGGACGAGGTTCTCAGGATAGCCGCAGCTATTGAACGTTCAAGTGAACACCCCTTGGCGCAAGCTATTGCAAAGGGTGCAGAGTCCAGAAACCTTCAGTTCCAATTTGAAATTCAAGACTTCAAGTCCATCACAGGCAAGGGGATTTCGGGAAGGGTCGAAGGCAAAAACTACTCCGTTGGTAATTCAAAGTGGGTATCAGAGTTGGGTCTGGATTTGAGTCCGTACAGTGCTCAGATAGAGGTGATGAGAAAAGAGGGGCAAACGGTCATGATTCTTATGTCGGAAAGCGAAGTGCTCGGCCTCATCTCAGTGATGGATAAAATTAAAAAGACATCTCCGGAAGCGATACGAGTTCTTCAGGAACAAGGCGTAGAAGTCATTATGTTAACCGGCGACAACGCGGTTACGGCCCAGGCAGTGGCGCAGAAAATCGGCATAAAGCGAGTCGTGTCGGATGTCTTGCCGGATCAAAAAAGGAAAGTCATAGAAGACCTACAAAGTGAAGGGCGAATAGTTGCGATGGCCGGAGACGGTGTCAATGATGCTCCTGGCTTGGCGCAGGCACAGGTGGGAATTGCGATGGGGCATGGAACGGACGTCGCGATCGAAAGCGCAGGAGTAACCTTGATTAAGGGTGATCTGATGGGGGTCGTCAGGGCCCGCAAACTGAGTGCAGCCACAATGAGAAACATCAGGGAGAATCTCTTTTTTGCTTTTGTGTACAATTTTGTCGGCGTACCGATTGCGGCGGGCGTTCTCTATCCCGCATTTGGAATCCTCTTAAGTCCTATGTTCGCCAGTGCTGCAATGGCCCTGAGCTCGGTTTCAGTGATTGGCAATGCGCTGAGACTTAAGAAAACAAATATTTAGTGGCTAATAGGCTGCCGAAGGTTTGGTGGCACATATACCCGTTATGGGTATATGCCGCCTGGAGCGGCCTCGTCTAAACCTCTGTGCTAAAGAGCCTAAGTAATTATAACAAACCCATGATTTCTATTAGTTCAGAATATTGACATAATACCCCCACAGGGTATAAAAGTGCGAGAGATCAGGACGTCGCGCAAATGCGAGGTTTGCGGTATTTTTAGTATTTAAGGTTTTTAAAATATCATTGGAGGTAAAATGAAGAAGTTAGTTTTGGGTTTAGCTATTTCTCTTGTGTCTTTGTCTGGATTTGCGCATGACGATGGTAAGGTTGGTTTTGCAAAAATTGCTGAACTTTCAGCTCATCGTGTGGACCGTTTGGTTGCTTTAAAGAAAATTGAAGTTGAATTTCTCAAGAACCTCGAAAAAATTGAAGTGAGCAAAGTTGAAAATTCAGCACCCGTTGCCTTTAAGGCAGTCGTGTCACAAACGCAGCCAGCAAAAGGAACTCCACTTCAGTTAGAGATTCTTTTTGACCATGATGGCAAGCCTTTGTCTTTTAAAGCTCTGGCTGGCGGTGTTGCAGGTTCGGATCCAAAGTGGACAGGAAAAGATGCTGGATCGCTTGCTGAAAACGCCTTACATTATGTCCTTGAAAACGAAGCGCTTCCAATGGTGGCACCTTACTTCAAAAACTTGACGTCATTCACTCTGACAAAGGGAGTGCTAAACGGGCAAGCGGTCGCTGCCGGAATTATCACTTCTTCAGCTCAGCCGCAAAAATTGCACGTTTATTTGAAACTCGATGGAACATTTATTTCAGCTGAAGTGCTTCCATAGTCGGGTAAGGGAATTAGGAAATTTATGAAAGCCGGTCTTCAGTTTCTATTTTTGTTTATAATTACAGTCTCCAATGGAGGCTGTAATTATATGCTTTTATTAGATGGTGGAGACGATCCTAGATTAGAGTTTGGAACGGTTGCTCCAGAGGAAAAAATGACGATGATGAACTATTCGTTTATTTCGTCGCGGATTCTGGAGCCCAAGTGCACAAGTTGCCACGGAACAGCCGGTAACATAAATCTTGAAAGCTACGAAGCCGTGATCCTGCACCTCAAGGGTATAAAAAAGTCTGTTTTTCAAGAGCGGACAATGCCTAAGAAAGGCGCCCTGACGGCTGAAGAAAAACGCCTGTTGTGGGGGTGGATAGAAATGGGGGCTCCGCGCGAAAGTGCTTCACTGCCACCCGAAGAATTAGAGCCTTTAATTTCTACATTTGATTCAATCAATAAGCATATCCTGCAAACTAGATGTCTTGATTGTCACAATCCAACAGGAACGGGCAAGCGAATCTTGTTGGACAAAGAATCACTACTGAATTCTCCCTTGGAACTCATTGTTCCGGGGAATGCGGATGAGTCAGGTTTGATTATTGCTCTAGAAAGATCCGATGAAAAACGCATGCCGCCAGCAGAGGACGGCTATTCGGAGCTGAAAGAAGAAGAGATACGAATCATCCGTCGCTGGATTGATAACGGCGCCACGGACTAAGACGGAGAGTTTCATGCAATATTTTATTTTTTTAGTCTCTTTGTTGATTTTGCCTCTGGCGACGGCTCAAGCAGAAACAATTGTCTGTGAGTCTTTCGGGGCGGGTCCGATAAAGGCCGTCACAGCCAGTCGTAATCCACATGACCACGAGCCTCAGTGGTTTGATGTGACACTTCAGAAAAAAGGATTTTTTTCTGAAGAGCTACGGTACTCCTTGTCTCCTCTTTATTTCTCCGGTGACAAAATGGACTTAATGGAGTTTGAGGGAGCGCCGAATAAAGCAAAGCTGCTCATGCACTTTTCGAAAGTCAGTGGCCTACATAGAGCTTCGCGAAAGGTGGAGGTCATCCTTGATAAAGGTGGAAAGAATGAAGTTCGTCAGACACTACTTTGTCGCTCAGATAGACCCGTTAAATTTGTAGATTATTGCTCAGTAAATAAATTTGGGACACCTCTCGAAACTCTATTTTATGCAAGCAAAGTTCGCAATTCGAACCTTGTGGATATGGTCATGAGCTGCGGCATTGATAACGTGAATGAGTTTGATAAAAAGGGCTGTTCCCCTCTTATGTATGCCGTGGATCATCTATGCGGTACCGGCGAGCGCGATCAGTTTAGAAACTTTGCGGGCAACAATCGAATTCTCGATGTCTTAATCTCAGCAGGGGCCTTCGTTGATATCTCCGATCCAGTCACAGGGGAATCACCACTTTTAAAAAGCGCACTGGATGGCGATACATATGCTTTCAAAGCATTTGCTGACATGGAAGCTGATATTGATAGCCAGGATACCAATGGTATGACAGCTCTGATGAATGCCACGCAAAGAGGTGACTCGAAATTAGTTGAGTTGATCATTGGTTATGGTCCTAATCTTGAGCTTTTAAATAATAAGGGACTGACCGCGCTTGGGATTGCCAAAGAAAAAGGCGATAAGACAATTGAGCTTCTTTTGGAAGGACCGGACAAGACTCTTAGATTTGAAGGCGTCAACGCGGAAGGCTGTCGTTTGAATGAAACCACTCTTGATTTGGGTAAAGTCACCCTGATCGAACTTCAGGCTTCACAAAAAAAGATGTTTTTGCTCGAGATTCCAGAGCTCGGAGTGAGATTGATGTCCAATCCGGGCCAACTTGTGTCCACGAGAATAAAACCAAGCAAAGCAGGTCAGTTTAAGTTTTCATGCGGAGTGCACGGCTCCAATAACACAACTGTGGGAACGGTGACGGTCCGTTAGGTTAGAAAATCCAAGTAAAGAGCGGCGATTGACGAAGATATTAGCGTAGTTTTTTAAATATCTCAGTGGACGGGAGTCGCCTTGATCGCGACGGCCCCGGCGCACAGTGGTTATCTTGTCGGAGTTTTCCTAGGAGCAGCGCTTGCCCCAGGTGTTTGCTGTGTTGTCACCGACGCCAATATGAAGCGAAGAACTGCCATAATGTCCAATGGCTCTGAGGCGCCCCTGTTTGCGCATTGTACACAACTCACGGAAAGCACGGTCGGCGACACCACTGCTGCTAAATCGAACATCGACGGATGTTCCATAGGGATGTCTCCCTGCTGCACCACCAACATTTTTATTATAGGGCTCGGGTCTCCACCAGTTATAAATTTGGCGAACGGAAATTCCCTTAGCTTCAAGATCTTGAATAATTTTAACGGCGGCAATGGGATACTTCCAAGTTCGTTCGTTAGGATGAATTAAAACATGACTTTGGCTTGAACCATAAGTGCATCTAAAAGTGGAGGCGCTTCGGGGATTGGGGCGAACTATTTCGCTGCACCAGTGAGATCCATTTGTTTCTCGATTGCAAAGTTGAAGAAACTCTTCCTTCTTCGTCAGCCCGAGCCCCACGGATTCTTTCTGGGAGCTCGATGCCTTCAAGCAGCCAGCGGCGAGAATGTCATCACTAATCGCTCCATCGGTATGAGCGTGAGAATTTTGCTCATTAAAAATGTGGTCTGCAATATCCTGAGAGTCTGCGTCTGAATCTGCGGCTTGGTCGGGCTGTTGATTGTCAGAAGTGTCAGGAGTTGTCGGTGAATCTACGGTCACCGGTGTTGAGCTGAGTCGCTCGGCAGTGAGATTTTCTGAAGGACCATTTTGGCAACTAACAAGAGTGAGTCCGATAAGGGCGTGGGCAATAAGTGAAAAAGTGTTTCTTGGCATTTAAACTCCATGTGCAGCGACAGTTTTAAGATGGAGCCAGGATATCTTTACAATTGAGAAATCCTTTACCGACTGAGAGCTAGTAATTTCTAAATCTAGATTTAGGTTTGTATGTTCGAACAATATTTTGAGGCAAAAAGTCCCTGTGAGGACGGGTTGTTTTTGGGGCCAAAGTGTTGTGTTTTATAAAATAGAATTTTGAGAAGTCTTTACGAGCTTTCTTGGTGGTGTTGCTATGCCAACAGAGCTGGAAAGATTGGATTGAGACTTCGAATTTAGTCGCGAGTAACGTTCGATATATTTAAAATCTTTTAAGCTTGAAACAGCTAGGAGTTGCAGTGAAGAATGGAAATTTAACGAGACGATCGCTGCTGGTGTTGTCGAGTAAATGGGGGACCGCTCTTCTTGCTCAGGCTCTAGCTCCCTCCGTGGTTTTCGGCAAAGAGTTGCAACCACTAAGTTCCGAGGAAGCAAAAGCCGTTGCGTCCTCTGGCATTGATATTGTGATTGGAAAAGTCAGTGTCGAATTTGACGGGAGGAAGGGGACAGCCATCGGCATGAACGGAACTGTTCCGGGCGCGCCAGTTCGACTTCGCGAGGGGCAGGAAGCCATCATTCGTGTTACAAATACTCTGGATGAAACCACGTCAATACATTGGCATGGATTGATTCTTCCTGACGTAATGGACGGAGTGCCAGGTGTAACTTTTGCGGGGATTAAACCAGGGGAAACTTTTACATATCGATTCCCGGTCGTGCAAAGTGGAACCTATTGGTGCCACAGTCATTCCGGTGGACAGGAGCAATTAGGACTCTATGCTCCTTTGATAATTAATCCCAAAGGGACGGATCCAATAGTATCGGATCGTGATCATATAGTCATGTTTTCGGATTGGAGCTTTATCGATCCTATGAAGCTTATCGCGAAACTCAAGAAAGAAAGCGGCTATTTTAACTATCAGAGAAGAACTTTTGGTGACTTTATGAATGACATCAAAGAAACGAGTTTTACCTCGGCAGCTTCGGAGAGGCTGCGCTGGATGAAAATGAGGATGGAGCCCACGGATATACTCGACATATCGGGTCCGACATACACCTACCTTACCAATGGGAAAACTTCGCTGGATAATTGGACCGCACTATTTAAAAAGGGAGAGCGTGTTCGCCTTCGTTTTATAAATGGCTCGGCCATGACAATTTTCGATGTTCGGGTGGAGGGACTCAAGATGATGGTTGTCCAATCCGACGGGCAGAATGTGCAACCTGTTGAAGTTGAAGAATTTCGTTTTGGTCCGGGTGAAACCTATGACGTCGTCGTTATCCCGAAAGAAGAAAAGCCATATGCAATTTTTGCTGAAGCTATGGATCGTAGCGGATACGCAATGGGAACTCTTTCGCCTAAGGTGGGCTTTTCGGCCCCCGTTCCAGAGAGGCGCAGTCCCCCCGTTCGTGGTATGGATGATATGGGGATGGCGATGTCCACTATGGATATGGAACATAGCGGACACAACATGAATGCCCCCTCTATGAGGATGGATAAGCCCATGGCAAAGGGGCATGACATGTCAAAGATGAATCATGCGAACGCGGAGTCTTCTGTCATTCCAGGAAGCACTCCGGTTAGGCATGGTCCTGATCATCATGGTTTTCTAAATGCTTCTGTACCAGAAGAAACTAAGAGCCGACTGCATGAACCTGGAACCGGTCTTGGAAAAGATGGGCGGAGAGTGCTTGTCTATACAGATCTCAAGAGCACAACCGTGAATTCTGACACGAGAATGCCGGAACGCGAGATTGAGCTGCACCTAACTGGAAATATGGAACGATTCATGTGGTCCATTGACGGAAAAAAGTATTCTGAAGCAAGTGAGCCTATTCCGTTTCATTATGGCGAGCGAGTGAGATTGACTCTTGTAAATGATACTATGATGGAGCATCCAATGCACTTGCATGGAATGTTTATGGATTTGGAGAACGGGGCGGGCTCCTATCTGCCAAGAAAACACACGATCATCGTGAAGCCAGCAGAAAGACTTTCTTTGGCTATCACGGCGGATGCGTTAGGCGACTGGGCATTTCATTGTCACATGCTCTATCATATGGAGATGGGAATGTTTAGGGTTGTCCGTGTCGCAAAAAAAACCGAGGTTCTCCTATGAATGTAAAGGGAGTTGGTAGAACGCTAATAATTTTGTTTTTTGGATTTTCATTTAGCACGCAGGCCGAGGAGTTGAGTTCTCGCTCCACTTGGCCAATGGCTGTGGAGGATTCAAAGAATCACTCGATGGCGCTTTTTGAGTTGCTCGAGGTAGGAACCGGCAACTCGCGCCCTCTGACTTGGGATGCCCTGGTGTGGTTTGGCGGAGATGTGCACAGAGTTTGGTTAAAGTCTGAGGGGCAGGGACCGACGGAAAGAGGTGACGGAGGAGAAGGGGAGCTTCAGGTTCTGTATGGAAAACTTATTTCCGCGTATTTTGACGCTCAAGTCGGAATTCGTTATGAGAGTCAGTGGGGTAAAGTTGAAAATTCTGCGCGCTCTTTCGCAGTGTTAAGTGTTCAAGGGCTGGCGCCCTATATGTTTGAAGTCGACGCGGGATTATTTTTTAGTCAAGCAGGGGATGTTTCTGCGCGTTTCACCGCATCTGAAGACTTTAGATTGACTCAGAGATTTATTTCACAGCTGCGCGTGGAAACCAATGCTTCCTCGAGAGCTGTCAGTGAATTTGAAATCGGATCTGGGATCAACGATATTTCGTTGGGTATTCGTTTTAGATACGAAGTACTGCGAGAGTTTGCTCCCTATGTCGGAGTTTCTTGGGTTCATTTGTTAGGAGAGACGTCCGACTTCGCACGCGATGCCGGAGAAAAAGCATCAGAAACAACTTTGGTTGCCGGTTTGAGGATGTGGTACTAGTGCTTGTGAGCTGACTCGGCGTGGCCTTAACTTTCGTATCCCAGACAAGCCTCTGAGCAAATAAACTAGATTCAGAGGGTCGGGATATTGTGTAATTGTACAAACTGCACGATCATTGGCCCACGACTTTTTAAGTCTGGGGCCATAGAAAATTCGATTTCTCGGTAGATCATCCCAAACCCTGTTTAATCAACGCCAGGGAACCATCAAATATAAATTGAAGAGAGAGAGCTGCTAAGATAAGCCCCATCATTCTTTGTATAACAGTCATTCCCGATTCGCCTAAAAGACTCTTAATTTTTATAGAAAACCTAAAGACAAAATAAGAGATTATAAAAACTATAACAATAGCGAGTAAAAGAACTAAGAAGTGTAGACTGTGGTTATCGGAGTGGTCCCTAGAGAAAACCATAACCGAAGTGATCGCGCCAGGTCCTGCTAGCAAAGGAGTTCCAATCGGAACATAGCTGACGTCATGGCCTTCGGCAGAGCTTTTCATTTCAGCGGCCGAACACCGGCAATTGTCACTTTTTGCTCTTAACATATCCAGCGCTGTTAGAAATAACAGGACTCCGCCAGCAGCTTTAAAGGCTGAAAGGTTAAGTTGAAGCAGTTGAAAAACTAAGTTGCCAAATAGTGAAAAGAAAACCAGGACAAGCGCGCCGAAGACGGTTGCCTTCAATGCAATATGCCGAGTTTGTCTTTCGTCTTGAGCTTTTGTAAGGCTTAAAAATGTAGGGATGACGCCAAAAGGCTCAACGATCACAAACAAACTTGAGAAAATCAGGACAAATCTTGTAATGAGTTCTAAGTTCATGCGTCACCTCCTAGGTGAGTTCGTGTAGAGGGGGATTGGCGAAATTGTATTTTTATTAAAAGGGGCAGATCCAGCAGAATCTCTTTGCCCTGAATCTTCTCGCGCGTAGGGTTCACCACGAGTTTGCCGGATTCGGGAAGCTTATCAAAGGGACAGAAAAAATGGTCAGAAGTTTTTTTGCAGATGATCTTCTTGGGACCATGAGAATTTATTATGCGCACTCGAATGTCGCTGTCAGTGACTTTGGGATTTTTAAGGTTTCTATCTAAAAGGTAAATTTTTAGTCCCTTCTGGCTTGCGGTAAATTCAATTGTGAAAGGGCCGGGTACTCGAATCACGCCACCATGTGGTCCCTGGCGGGCGTTTGGATATCCAAAGGCCGTATTGCCAGCCCACATAATTAGGAGCAGGACGATAAGTCCTACTCCGTAAAATTGCGATGACATTGATCTATCCATAACTCCCCCTAGGTTATTTGTCTTGCCTCCAAGACGGGGTAGCCGGCCTCTTCGATAATGGCTGCCACTTCCTTCTGCGACTTGGAGCTCTTAACTTTGACTGTTTGAGAGGGTAAATTCACTTCAACATCAGCTTCGGCGTCAATCGAGTGAAGTGCCATTCTCATGGACTTTGCGCAACTGGGGCAGGTCATGCCCTGGACTTTAAATTCATACATACAATCCTCCTTTGGATTTATTTGCGGCCTGGGAATAGTGTCGGGCTTCCCAACGTTGGAAGGTCAATAGACCTTGGAATGATTTTTTAAAAAAATAAAAACGCTGTGGTTATCGTTATTTAGGAGATGAAAAAGATTTTCTTCTCAAAATGAGAAGCCCCCTTGACCTTCCAACGTTGGGAGGCTTGATCCTAATGTCGTAAACAAAAGAGAGGTATTTATGTCAACACAACAGAGTAGTCAGAGTTCAGCAAAAGCATTGTCATTCTCTATCCCGATACAAGGAATGACGTGTGCTTCTTGCGTAGGTCGCATCGAGAAATCAATAAATAAAGTTGAAGGAATCGTTTCGGTTCAGGTCAACTTAGCCACCGAGATGGCGCAGGTTCAGTTAAAGTCAAAAAAAGACTTCGGGGCTGTGCTTCTTGCTATAACCAAGGCGGGCTATGAAGTGCCGACGGAGGAAATGAATTTCCGTGTGACGGGAATGACATGCAGCTCTTGCATAAGTCATATTGAAGAGTTTTTAGCAGAGGTGCCGGGAATGCTCAATGCGAGTGTTAATTTAGCGACCGAATCTGCTCGAGTGACCGTGGTCAAGGGCCTCGTGTCCTCAGCTCAATTGGCGGATGCGGTTCGCGATGCTGGTTACGAAGCTCATTTTGATCTAAATAAAAAAGTGTCCACGTTAGATGACGAAAAAGAACAGATGCTTTCTGCCGAACGGAAGCGCCTGATGGTTTCTATTCTGTTAACGTTGCCCTTGGTCGTCCCTATGCTTCTGGAACCCTTTGGTATTCACTATATGCCGCCGGCCTGGGTTCAGTTTTTATTGGCGACACCCGTTCAGTTTTTTCTGGGCGCTAGATTCTACAAAGCTGCCTATAAGGCCCTTCGTGCCAAAACTGGCAACATGGATCTCTTAGTGGCTCTCGGAACAACGGCCGCATATGGGCTTAGTGTTTTTCAGATTGTTAAATACTGGGGGCAGCTAGAGCATCTCGATCACATGGGGGCTCACCTTTATTTTGAAAGTGCGGCCGTTATTGTGACGCTCATTCTTCTGGGAAAATATCTTGAGGCACGAGCAAAGCAACAGACCTCGTCTGCGATTAAGGCTTTACAAACTTTGCGTCCCGAAGTTGCCACAGTGCTAAGAGAGGGCGCTCAGGTTGAGCTTGCAATAGATGCCTTAAGAGTTGGTGACGTTGTTGTCGTCAAGCCCGGAGAGCGTATACCCGTTGACGGCGTGGTTCTTGTGGGTGCGACTCAGGTTGATGAGTCGATGATGACAGGGGAGTCCCTGCCCGTTGCCAAATCCGTTGGGGATCGAGTGACTGGTGGTTCTGTGAATGCTGAAGGTCTTATACAGGTTGAAACAATGGCGGTCGGATCCGAAACAGTTTTGTCTAAGATTATCCGTCTGGTTGAAACGGCTCAGTCGGCAAAAGCTCCGATTCAGCGTCTGGTTGATAAAGTGAGTGCGGTGTTTGTGCCTGTCGTTATTGTTATTGCCGCTTTGACAATAGTGGGGTGGGGACTTTTCACCGGAGATTGGCAGCAGGCCATCTTAAACGGAGTGGCTGTTCTGGTCATAGCTTGTCCTTGTGCCCTGGGGCTTGCGACGCCAACTTCTATTATGGTGGGAACGGGCCTTGCGGCAAAAAATGGAATTTTGATTAAAGATGCGGAGGCGCTAGAGATCACTCACTCTATAACCACGGTCGCTTTTGATAAAACAGGTACTTTGACCGAAGGAAAACCAGTGGTTATGCACTTAGAATCCTTTGAAATATCGCGCGACACATTGCTCTCTGTGGCAGCGTCCATTCAATCAGCCAGCGAACATCCTTTGGCAAAGGCTGTTGTGGCTAAGGCCGTCGAAGAAAGAGTTTCATTTTCGGCCGTGCAATCCATGAAGGCGGTTCCCGGTTTTGGAATTGAGGCGAGTCTCGATGAAAAATCCTATATTTTAGGGAACGCTAAGTTGATGATTCGTTATGGAATCAGCCTGGCCGCGATAGACGGAATTATTCAGAGTCTTCAGACACAGGGAAGAACGGTTTCATTTCTTGCTCAAGTAGAGACCCGACAACTTTTAGGAGTCATTGGATTTAGTGACCGAATTAAGCCAGAGGCCCTAGCGACAGTGCAAGCACTCCATCATTTAGGTATTAAAACGGTCATGGTTACAGGAGACAATCGTGGCAGTGCTCATGCCGTCGGAAAAGAGTTGGGCCTTGATGAAATTCGAGCCGAAGTGCTGCCTGAGGAAAAAGCGCAAGTGATTGAGAGTCTTAAAAATCGAGGTGAAACTGTGGCCATGGTTGGTGACGGTATCAACGATGCGCCGGCACTGGCCTCGGCTCATGTCGGCATGGCGATGTCGACGGGAACGGATGTGGCCATGCACTCTGCAGGAATCACTTTGATGCGTGGGAATCCTCTCTTAATTCCTGACGCAATTGAGATTTCGAAAAGAACATTTAAAAAAATTCAGCAAAATTTATTTTGGGCCTTCATCTATAATTTGATTGGAATTCCACTGGCGGCCCTGGGACTTTTGAACCCGATGATTGCAGGCGGAGCAATGGCCTTGAGCAGTGTGAGTGTGATCACCAATGCCTTGCTATTGAAAAGATGGAAACCAGAAAGTGTGAAGGGAGCTCTTAAGGTGAGCCAGAAAAAAATCACGCAACATGGTGAGATAAGTCTGGGTGAGAAGTTTAAAAAAGAGGTGTCTCATGAAGCATAAAATTTCAATACCTCAGGCAAAAAGAGTTATTTTAGCAAAAGACAAGCAAACAATTTTAGAGGTGTCCTTGGAGGCGGGGGTTCCGTATCCCCATGCCTGTCAGGGGGGGAGATGTGGGGATTGTAAATCAAGGCTTCTTTCAGGTCAGGTGGAACACTTGGAACATAATAAATTTACTTTGAGTGAGGCCGAAAAATCAGCCGGGTTAATTTTAGCCTGTCGTGCCATACCGACTTCGGATGTGAAGGTTGAGTGGTTAGGAGACGAAGAGGTTTTACCTTTGCTCCAGATGACGGGCGTTGTTGAATCCGTTAAAAAGCTAACGCCTTCGATAAATCACTTGCGCATTCGAGTCCCTCCCTCAATGGAAATACAATTCAGGGCCGGGCAATCTGTGAAGTTGAAATTCGGTCCTTGTCCTGCTCGCAGCTACTCAATGTCAAATGCCCCCTCTCAGACCGATATTCTGGAGTTTCTCATTAAGGAGACTGCCGGTGGCTGTGCCAGCCACTATGTGGCGAACACTCTGACCCCTGGAAGCCGTGTGGAAATCGAAGGTCCCTTTGGACAGGCTTGGCTTAAAAAAGGTCATACAGGTCCGATTCTATTAATTGCAGCGGGTTCGGGTTTGGCGCCAATTCTTTCGATCGCAGAGGATGCGCTAAAGAGTCAGATGCGGCAGGACATTCATTTGTACTTTGGGGTTCAGACGGAGACAGACCTGTTTAAGCAACAGCAGTTAAAAGAGCTCGCGGAAAAGCATGAAAACCTATTTGTGCATTTCGCAGTTGAGAGGGGAGACTCTTTAGGTTCTCGAAATGGCCGCGTGGGTGACCTTGTATTACAGGATTGGTCTGAGCTTCGCGGCCGTTGGCAGGCTTATATTGCAGGGCCGCCTCCGATGGTGGAGGCCTTAGTTCCGGCTTTAGTGGAGAGAGGAATTTTAGCGGGGCAAATTTTCTCAGATCCTTTTTATGATCAAAATATTCGAGAGTAAGCCAAAATATTGCTGCTCTCAGCAACTTCACACTGCTAGAATAAATATCTGGCGATCGACACGAGATAAGGAAGGGGTATATGAATATAGGAAGTTTAGCCAAAGAATCAGGAGTGAGTACGAAGTTAATTCGACACTATGAATCTATTGGATTGATTCCCAAAGCATCAAGGAGTGCATCCGGGTACAGAGAGTACACGGAGAGTGACATTCATATACTTCGTTTTGTTAAAAGAGGTCGAAAGCTTGGTTTTGCGATGAAGGAAATCAAACAGCTCTTGGGGCTTTGGAGAAATAAGACTCGCACAAGCAAAGAGGTTAAGGCATTGGCTCTTTCCCACCTGCGAATTCTTGAAAATAAGATACTAGAGATACAAGAAATGGCAGACAACTTAAGACATCTTGCGCGGAACTGCCATGGTGATCATCGCCCCCATTGTCCGATCATAGAGAGTCTTGAGAGTAAATAGGCCTTCTTTATGGAGGCCTGGCCTTATTGTCATATATTTAGCTCCCCCCAGACAGCTGCCGCGATCTCTCCATAGCGGCCGCCAGTGCCTGCTTTGTTAAATCCGGTAAACCATTTGCGGCAAAGACCTTCACGGCCTCAATCGTGACGCCCCCCTTGGAGGTCACCTCATCAATAAGCTGGGACCAGGGTCTTGCGCTGTTGTTTTCAAGCAAACTGGCAGACCCCTTAAAAAGTTGCGCCACCATTTGGCGCGCAACGACCTCGTCAACACCCCATTCTTTGAGTTGATCCACCATTGAATTCGCAAAATAAAACACATAAGCCGGGCCCGAACCCGTGACCGTGGTCACTTTATCAAAAAGGTCTTCACTCTCTAAAGTGTGAACCTTGGAACAGGCAGAAAAGTACTGCTGACATTTTGTTTGAGCCTCGGCAGGAACTTCCGGGGCGTGGTACAACAGACTCACACCTTCACCAAAAAGCGACGGCGTATTCGGCATCACGCGACTGACTTGTTTTGTGCCTAAAAGACTTTGCAAGCGCGCGATAGGCGTCGCTGCCAGAATAGAAATGATGTACTTGTCCTCGGTCTTAAGCTGCCCCTTCATGTTGGCAACTAAATCAGGCAGCTGTTGGGGTTTGCAGGCAATCAGCAAAGTCGTACACTCGGCGAGGTCTTTAAGGTCCTTCACGGCCTTTCCAGACACGTCTTTAGCCAGTTGTTCAGCCCGCGTGTAAGACGGGGTGTAGGTCAAAAACTTTTCTTGTTTTGATTTGTTGTAAATGCCACGAACGACCGCGCCGGCCATATTGCCGCAACCAATGACTCCAATCATAGAAACCTCGCTTAACGTTTTCTTTTCACTTCGGCTTTTAACTTCTTAAATGACCATCACCAACAACCACATAACGGGTCGTTGTCATTTGTGCAGCCCCCATGGGACCGTAGGCATGAAACTTAGTCGTGGATATACCTAACTCAGCACCAAGCCCTAGCTGTCCCCCGTCATTGAAGCGGGAAGAGGCGTTGATCATAATGCAACTGGCGTCCACGGATGATAAAAACTGGTCACAGGCCTTGTTGTCGGCAGAGACTATGCACTCTGTATGGTAACTGCCATGCTGATCGATATGGGAAATGGCCTCGTCAATGGAGGCGACTGTCTTAATGGATAAAATATTATCCAAGTATTCCGTATCCCAGTCTTCGCTCTTGGCTGCGATCAGCTCGGCATGGCTGGCCTCCATGAACGCACGGTCTACGCGCAGCTCTGTGCCGCGCTTTTGCAGCTCTTGGGTCAACTTTTGCGCAATCTGCGGCAGAAGGTCCCTGTGAACCAAAAGAGTTTCAATGGCATTGCAAACGCCGACTCGGTGGGTTTTAGAGTTGATAACTAACTCGAGGGCCTTTTCGACATTGGCAGCTTTATCCAAATACATATGACAAAGGCCTTTGAAGTGGGCAATGACTGGCATCTTTGCATTTTTATGCACGAACTCGACCAGCTGTTCGCCACCTCTGGGAACGACGACATCGATGTATTGGTTAAGTTCCAGCAGTTCTTTGACTTGCTCTCGTCCATCCGAGTTTATAACTTGAACGGATTCTTTAGGGATGTATTTTTCAATGGTTTGCTGAATGATATTTCCTAAAAATTCATTCGAGTGACGGGCCTCTTTGCCGCCCTTTAGAATGATCGCATTAGAAGATTTAATCGCCAAAGCCGCACAGTCGATCACAACATTCGGGCGGCTTTCAAAAATCATCAAGATGACTCCTAAGGGGATGGAGTGTTTTTTAATTTTTAAGCCCTTTTTGTCGACGAACTCGTCATGAAACACGTTCACGACTTCTTCTTGCTCTGCAATGGACAAGACCCCTTGGGCCATGGCCGTGATGCGCGGCTCATCCAGGCGCAGGCGATCGGTCATGGCTTGATTCAGTCCCGAAGCTTGGGCTTGCTCAAGGTCACGTGTGTTGGCGGCAATGATGCCATTTTTTTGCGTGAGGATATTTTTTGCTAGCTCCAAGAGGATTGTTTTACGAGTCGCATGCGACAGGCTCATTAAGCTCTTAGAGGCTTCTTTAGATTTTTTTGCTGTTTTTTGCATTGCGAACTCCTTCTTGTATAATCATGTTGGCTCTAAAAATAACTTCGCGTCCGGCCTTGCTTTGCAGGAGGGCTACCTCGCCGCGATCAAACTCGCTGACCCCCAAGGCGAAGGTGCGATTTTTGTGACGAATGGCCACGCAGTCACCTCGTTGAAAAGACCCCTTCGTCGCAACGATTCCATCGGGAAAAAGGGACTGATTCGCTAAAAGGGCCTGGTAAGTATCGGTATCAACCTCGATGGCGCAATTCCGTCGCATCGTAGAAACCATCCAGGCTCTACGTTCGGAGTGAGGATCTTTATT
Source organism: Bdellovibrio sp. (assembly GCA_037968775.1). Lineage (GTDB taxonomy): Bacteria > Bdellovibrionota > Bdellovibrionia > Bdellovibrionales > Bdellovibrionaceae > Bdellovibrio. Next base: position 2,497 of record JBBKWD010000185.1, on the reverse strand, counting down.
GACGTCAAAAAAAGTAGCCAGGTCCTTCGTCAGCGGATCTAAGATGATGCGCTCGTTATCTTTTGAGCTGATCAAACATTTGACCCCTAACTCTGTGGCCTTCTTAACGGCTTCGACCTTTGAGGACATGCCGCCGCGACCGGAAGCTGAGGAGTCGCTCATGTCGATGTGATCAAGGGACTCGCCGAATCGGACATACTTGATGAGTCGAGCTTCAGGGTCAGTTGGATTTCGATCGTATAAGCCGTTTTGACTGGTGACGATTAGAAGTAAATCAGCTGTGACCATTTGAGAGGCCTGTGCTGCAAGATGATCGTTGTCGCCGACAGTGATTTCGGCAAAAGAAATCGTGTCGTTTTCGTTGAGAATCGGCACCACTCTGTTTTGCAAAAGGACTTCCAGAGTTTTTTTGGCATTTAAAAAACGTCTTTTGTCGCGGAAGTCGTCGTGGGTGAGCAAGATTTGAGAACACACGCGGCTGTTTTCTTCAAAGAGGCTGGTGTATTTGTAAATGAGCTTCGGCTGGCCAATGGCACTTGCTGATTGCTGCAATTCGATCCTATTGGGAAGGTATTCGTCGAGAAAGGCTTTGCCGACATTTATTGCGCCGGAGCTGACAAGGATCACTTCTTTATCTGCTTCCATGAGTTCGCAGATGTCTTCGACGATAATCCGCATTCTTCTGAGGTCACATTTTCCGTTTGGTTTTGTGATGACATTGCTGCCCACTTTTATGACGATTCTTTTTACGTCACCTAAATCTTCTCTAAAATTCATCATGGTCCTTTACGCTACAACACTAGGAGTCGAGTGAACGGAGGCACCCGAGATCAGTCGTGATCTTAGACAGCAGAGATAAAAAAATCCCACTGAAGAATATTCTTTTATGCTGACGATAGATTTCAACTGTAACATAAAATAGCGCGATTGGCAACCTCGTGGAAAATTTCCGAGAAAGAAGATCCTGCGAAGTCGCTATGATCGAGTGGCCCCAAAGGCCCATGTTGGCTGAGCTTGCAGATTCCGCCGATCATCGGACCCAACGATAAAGTAAGACGTCGCAATGCTGTGAGATCGGCAAGTTCGCCATAAAGAGAGGGCGAGGCGGTAGGCACCAATACTGAATTACCGGAGACCCCGTCGGCCTCTCGAGTTTTAGTTGAGGGAAGGATTCAAGACGTGGCTTCTAGATTCCAATTGTTTGCACAAAGGTACTGCGGGTCGTAGTAGAGTTATCACTTAGTTTGCCAGAGTTATTGGATCCGCAAGCAAATACTAAACCATCTGAACGCAAAGCGAGGGTGTGAGAGGGCCCACAGGCGACCGCAACTGCATTTGAAATTCCAATCGCTTGAACAAAAGTACTTTTAGAAGTGGCAGAGTTATCCCCGAGTTGGCCAAAGGTATTGTACCCACTAGTAAACACTAAACCATCTGAACGCAAAGCGACTGTGTGAAAGCTCCCTGCGGAAATAGCAACCGCATTTGAAATCCCAAGAGCTTGCGTAAAAACACTCTTATTTGTGGCAGAGTTATCTCCTAGTTGACCATAGGAGTTGTATCCACAAGCGAAAACAAAGCCATCTGAACGCAAAGCTACAGAGTGATCTTTCCCACCAGATACAGCAATCGCATTTGAAATCCCCAGAGCTTGGGTAAAAGTACTTCTAGACACGACTGAGTTGTCTCCGAGCTGGCCATAAAAATTCTTTCCGCAAGCAAACACGAAGCCATCCGAACTTAGGGCTAACGTGTGAGCTCCCGCGCTGCCAGCGGAAACAGCAATCGCATTTGAAATCCCCAGAGCTTGTACAAATGTGCGTTTAGATGTGACCGAGTCATCCCCAAGTTGCCCTTTGTTGTTATATCCACAGGCAAACACTAAGCCATCCGAACGCAGGGCTACAGTGTGATTGGTTCCCCCAGCAACAGCAGTCGCATTTGAGATCCCCAGAGCCTGGACAAAAGTACGCTTGGAGGTGATCGAGTTATCTCCGAGTTGGCCAACGTTGCCGTATCCGCAGGTAAACACTAAACCATCTGAACGCAAGGCTACGACTTGATTGCCCCCATAAGCGACAGCAATCGCATTTGAGATCCCAACAGCTTGTACAAAAGTACTTCTATTGGTGATCGAGTTATCCCCCAGTTGGCCGAAGGCATTGTTTCCACATGTAAGCACGATGCCATCCGAACGCAAGGCAATCGATTGAGTGGCGCCAACCCCAATGAGCGTTAATTGCTTTTGAGTCCTTGAGGGAAATCGAGCCCGGGAGGCTACTGTAATAGCACTCCCTAATTTTTGCCAAGTTTGTGCTAATGCGGGATGCAAACCGCCTAAAAAAGCGCTTGTCCCACTCGTTAAACCTGCAAATTTTAGAAACTTCCTTCGATCCATATATTTGAAATCATATCTTATTCTTATCAAAAGAAAAGCTCATATCTATTCCCAATTTGGGATGATTTGAGTTTTTGGTGCCGGTCTCTCGGGTCGCTG
>JBBKWD010000184.1:0-2863 GCA_037968775.1 Bdellovibrio sp. | reverse complement strand
CTACTGGATTGGCTGCAGAACCCGCTTGTGCTTTAGAAATGATTGAATCCATTTCGCCTCTGCGAATCGACTCTTCAAAACTCAAAGCGAATGCAGATTGATTCAATTTACGACGAACGAAAAGGGCATAACCTCTTTCGATCATGATTGCGATAGATACAACTTGAATAAGCAAAATCGGCCACATCCAGAAGCCACCGTGCTCAAACGCCAAAGCCATTTTAGTAAAAAATTCCATTTTTTCCCTCCACTGCCAACAATTACAGATCAAAGTCTGGCCGCGTGTAAAGACAATTGATCTTTGACACGAGCCGATATTTTTTTGGACACAAGTCACTTTTGCGTCCATAGATCACCATGAAATCCTTTGCAGAAAAGCAAAGTAAGAAAAAACATCTATGAAAAATCGCTGTTCGGCGTTCTCATAAAGGCATCCACAAGGAGGTCTAAAATGAACAAAGACACGGTCCAAGGCGATTGGAAAATCTTAAAAGGTAAAATCAAACAGGCTTGGGGCAAACTTACGGATGACGAAATTGACGAAGCTCAAGGCGATCTTGATAAACTGGAAGGTAATATTCAAAAGGCCTACGGCATGAGCAAAGATGAAGCTCACAAGACGTATGAAGAGTGGCGTAAAAAAATGAGCTGAGATATAAAATGAGATAGAGCTCAGAAACAAGACAAGTTCTGTCGCTGTAGACTGAGAAAGCACTCAAGTCTACAGCACATAAATTTAGTAGAGATTTCTTCCTAAGTACCCTAGTGAGTGCCCATCTCTAAAATATTTTGAGTTCGTTTTATAATAAGGCTGTAATGCCCCTCATTCGGTAGCACTCTCAAATTCGCGCGCGGCAGAAGGCTTGCCATTTGTTCGGCCATTTCCACCGGCAGGATTTGGTCTTCGTCCCCGTGCCAGATATCGATGGGCCCAAGATAACTATTTAAATCTAAACTCCAAGGACTCAGATACTCTATTGCGTCTCTCTTAGGTCCCACCCCTTTTTGCATAAAAGCTTCATGCAAGGTGCGACTTAAAATTGTCTGGATGCCCGAATCCTGCATCGCGACTGTATCCGCGGGTGATGCTGGCAAAAGATAGCGAATGATGTCGAACTTTGAAGCCCTCGACTCTGCCTTCTGTTTCGGCAGTACCTTAACAAAAAGAGCGCCCGGCAGCTTTGGCAACAAACTCATCACAAGCTTTGCCTTCCAACTTAAAAAACGTTCGAACTCTTTATTCCCGACGGGCCCTAAGCCACTGACTACCGTAAATCGGGTCACGAATTGCGGATAGGCCTGGGTAAATGAAAAGATAAAGGGCGTGCCTCCACTCACAGACATAATTTCGCAAGAGGTCCACCCCAGTGTATCCAAAAGTCCTTTTATCAATTTACTTGTTTGTTCAAATTGATTTCCTGGCTCGGCCTCGGTTTTATGGTATCCGGGCCGATCCACACAGACGACATCCAGATCAAACGTCCCTAGTTGCGCCCTAAAGGCTTCAATTTGCGAACTCGAGCCGGGAAAACCATGAAAGAATAAAATTCTTCGGGCTCCCTGACCGACTCTGCGATAGGAAATGGTTTTGTTATTTACAACAGCGGTCAGCACAGCACTGGATTCGGAATTCATATAGGTAGCCTCAAATAGATGATTTTAAGGTTTTTTGGTTTTATAAAGTTTAAAAAATAAATAGCCCACCCAAAAGGCGCTATAGACAAATAAAATAGCCAATACCCAAACGGAAAAACCGCCACAGGTACCCGAGTTCGGCTGACCAATACACCCCGTGGAAAGATACTGGATCAAAAATCCGACAAACAACAAGGGCGCAACAACCGCACGAATTTTAACTGGCATCGGAATGACATTTTTACTCTGCATAGCAAGAATCTAAAGGTACGGACTTCCTTTTGGTAGCAATACCGCGTTAATTGCTGCGCTATTGCTACCAAAAGGAAGTCCGTACCCCTGGCTGGGCGACCCAGACCCCGGATGCAGTCCCCAATGACAAGAGAAGGAGCTGCCTGTAAACTCTCATAAATGCGTCGCTGCTTCACTCTTTTTATAACCTTCGCTTATCTGTTTTTTCCCCTGACTGCTGTTGCGGATCCCGATTGCCTGTTAAGTAACGACTGCGGTAATTTTCGAGGGAATTCTTCAAGCGCATCCCCAGGAACGCAACTTAAAATCAATCCTTCCGCAGTTCCCACTGAAAAAGGATTTGGAATTGAAGCGATCTATTTCAGCAGTGAAACTGACTTTTCTTTAGTACGCGGAACGGGCCGTATGGGAGCCGCAATTTCACCCACGAACAGCGAAGAAACATTTTTTGGAGCCCCCGGTATTGAGTATGATACGGACCTCTTAGGCCGAAAAGAAGAAAAGAAAAAGTATCCTAGCCAAAAAATCACTTTGGCTACGGCCTTTAATCTTGCCGAAAAAAAAGGAAGTGGTTTTAAAAGTTACAGCCTCAAAATCGGCGCCATGGGGAAATACAACACCCTTTCCAAAAATACGAACTTTGGTGGCGGACTGAACGGCACTTGGGGGCCCTTGTCGGCAGGCGGTGCGATGTATAACGACGAAACCCAACTCGAACTCGGCCCCTCCCCACCCCAGGCAACTCACTATCAAGTTCAAACTTACAACATGGGCTTGTACCTTAATTCACTAATTTTAAATTATGCAAATTTACGTTTAAAATTAGACGATGCCGACTACCTAAAAATAGTTCACCTTTATACGGCTAGTCTCACCCTAGGACAGTTCATCCTCACCGCTGCAAAAAGAATCGAAGACTCACCAACCCCAGATTACAACGACGAGACCCACCAATTGGAAACCAAACAAATAAAAG
>JBBKWD010000183.1:0-19454 GCA_037968775.1 Bdellovibrio sp. | reverse complement strand
TATATATGTCCTCGTTACGCTCTGCCTGGCAGCTTGCGGTGACAACGGCGGAGGTGGTGGTGGCACCACGACAGCCGTGACCCCTGTTGAGCTTCAGTGTATTAACGGACAAACGAACTGCAATAATACGCAATATAACAACTATCCCGGCTGGCAATCTTATCCCTATCAATGGAATACGAATTACAACTATGTGAACTACTTCCAGACAAATGGCTTTTGTAATTGCCCGGTCGGAACCATTCCAGCTTACAACGGCACTATGGGCCTAGGTTGCATTCAGCAAACTTATGTTCAGCCTTACGTTGGGATGTACTTCTCTTGGAACTTTGGCCTTGGCGGATATGGAAACTATGGCTACGGCAGCAACTATGGAACGAACTATGGTGGAGCCACGGGATGGGACGGTTACTCTGGATATCATGGTCCTAACAACTACCCAACAAATTATCCACAGTACTCCAACGTGAATGCGACAACTTACCAAAATGGATCTTCTTGTACTCAGAACTTGGCGCAGTCTTGCTTTATCAACCAAGCCAACACTTGCTACAACGGCATGACTTGCCGTCAGACAGTTCAGGGTTCGGCTTTAGGAATTTGTACTTATTAATTTAATTTCGTGTGTGGCTGCGGCGGCCACTCCGACTGCTTCGGCAGACTAATTCGCCGCATTATTCTAGGGCCCTTGGGCGGTAAAACCACCAAGGGCCCTTTCCATTTGCAGCCCCTCTACCCGATCGCAAATCATCACACCCCTCCTGCTCGCCTGCCCGCCCTTTGCCGACCCGCCCAGCAAGCTCACTGCGTTAAATACGGCTTCTCTGGCCTCATAAAATCTCGCTTTTAACTTTGTCTTTCCCTTGAGAACGTGAAAAATAAGAGTTCTTATTTAACCAGGGAGTTCACTATGACAACCACGACGAATCCTCTCTTAAAACCCTTTACGAATTTTGACGAAGCCGTGCCCTTTGACCAAATCAAAGTGGAACATTTTTTACCGGCTCTCGATATCGCCATTCAAGCTGCCAAAACGAATATCGAAAAACTCAAAGCCGACACGGCGACACCTGATTTCGAAAATACGATCGTCGCCTTGGAAGCCGTGTCCGAACTTTCAGAAACCATCGTGGGTATCTATGGCAACTTGGAAGTCGCAAACGCCGACGAAGCCCTTCAGGCTTTAGCAAAAGAAATTTATCCGAAGGTCACGGCCCTGGGCTCTGACGTTGCTTTAGATGAAGTCATTTTTAAACGCGTGAAGGCCGTTTATGACAACCGCGCGAAACTTCAATTGAGCCCTGAGCAAATTCGCTTGCTGGAAAAGACTTACCTTTCATTCACACGCAACGGCGCCTTGCTTTCAGAGGCCGATAAAGAAACTCTTCGTCAAATTGACCAAGAGCTTTCTGTCCTTTCACCAAAGTTTTCAGAGAATGTTCTAAAGTCGACGAATGCGTTTGAAATGATTTTGACAGATAAGTCGGACCTAGAGGGGATGCCTGAGGGTGCTATTGAAGGCGCTGCGGCCATGGCGGAAGCCAAGGGTCACAAAGGTAAATGGCTGATCAATTTGCAAATTCCAAGCTATTTGCCTTTCATGACTTATGCTAAATCAAGAACACTGCGTGAAAAAATCTGGCGCGCTTTTTCATCGCGATCTTTTCAAGGTGAATTTGACAATCAAGAGGTTATTAAAAAAATTATCACCTTGCGTTCGCGTCGCGCACAACTTTTAGGCTTTGCCACCCATGCCGATTTCGTTTTGGCAGAGCGTATGGCGCAAAATCCAAAAACGGTGAATGCCTTCTTAAATAAACTTTTAGATGCTTCCCGTGCCGCGGGCAAAAAAGATCTTGCAGAAATCACAGAGTTCGCAAAGAAATTAGATGGCATCACAGATATTAAGAGCTGGGACTTTGCTTTTTATTCTGAAAAACTAAAAGAAGAAAAATATTCCATCAACGAAGAAGAGCTGCGCCCTTACTTCAAATTAGAAAATGTTGTTGAAGGTGTTTTTGCCCATGCAAAAAAACTTTATGGCTTGAGTTTTAAAGAAAACACGTCAATTCCAGTTTATCACCCCGAAGTTAAAGTCTACGAAGTTTCTGAAGAAGCTTCAGGCAAGTACATGGGTTTATTCTATACCGACTTCTTCCCGCGTGAAACAAAAAAAGGTGGCGCTTGGATGACGGAGTTCCGTGGCCAGGGACTTCATGATGGCAAACTCAAACGGCCTCATGTCAGTATTGTTTGCAACTTCACCAAGCCAACTCCGACAAAACCGTCATTGTTGACTCACGATGAAGTTCGCACATTGTTCCATGAATTCGGCCATGCCTTGCACGGCATGCTTTCAGACGTGAACTACCGCTCTGTGGCCGGCCCCAATGTGTATTGGGACTTTGTCGAGTTACCGTCGCAAATTATGGAAAACTGGGTTGGCGAAAAAGAAGGCTTGGACCTTTTTGCTCGTCACTATGAAACCCAGCAACCGATGCCACAAGAGCTGATTGAAAAACTCAAGGCTTCCCAGAAATTTCAAGCCGGCTGGATGAGCTGCCGTCAATTGCAGTTCGCGATGATGGATATGGCTTGGTACACGACCGATCCTGCAACAATTATTGATGTGGATGCTTTTGAAACCGAAGTCACCGCGGGCACTCGTTTACTTCCTAAACCTCCGGGTACTAACAACTCGTGCAGCTTTAGTCATATTTTTGCTGGTGGTTACTCTGCCGGGTATTACTCTTACAAGTGGGCTGAGGTTTTAGATGCCGATGCTTTTGAGTACTTCCAAGAAAAAGGTATTTTCAATCCCGAGGTCGCCCAGAAATTCAAAGAAAACATCCTGAGTCGTGGCGGCACCGAACATCCGATGGAGCTTTACAAGAAGTTTCGCGGACGTGAGCCGGACCCAAATGCACTTTTACGTCGGGATGGATTGATCTAAGATGGCGGCGGCAAAAGTTAGAAAAAACAAATGGATCGTCAGCAAAACCCAGAGCATCGGGCTTGTGTACCGTTTGCAAACGCCCCAAGCCGTGAGCTTAGCTAAAAAGGTCGCGGACTATTTGAAAGACCTGGGCTTTACTGTGGTCACGGCACCAGAGCAACCTGTCGTTCCGGGGACCAAGGGTATTAAGACACCAAAACAGCTCGACGACCTCGGACTTGTGGTTGTTTTGGGCGGCGATGGAACTTACTTAAGAGCTGTGCGAATTCTGGCAGGACGAAATGTTCCGATTCTAGGATTCAACATGGGGTCCTTAGGCTTTCTAACTGCACATCAGTCGGATTCTGTTTTTGCTACCATCGACGCCGCATTGGCAGGAAAAATGGTTTTACGTCCCCGTTCGATGATCGAAGCTAAAATCTTGCGCAAAGGCAAAGTGCGCAGTGAGTATCACGCCTTAAATGACGTGGTGATTGAACGCGGATCGATGAGTCAGCTGATCAATACGGCTATTTATTTGGAAAAGTTTTTAGTCAGCGAAGTCAAAGCCGATGGTTTTATCGTCGCCAGTCCTTCGGGCTCCACTGCCTATAACTTAGCAGCTGGCGGACCGATCCTGGATCCGGAATCCCCGGTTTTTGTGGTGACACCCGTGGCACCTCACAGCTTAACCTCGCGACCTCTAATTTTTCCGGATAACAAAGAGCTTTCCTTTAAGCTTGATGGAAAAACGGTGAAGGCCCATTTCATCGTCGATGGACAGAAGGTCACAGAGCTAACGGCCGACGACGAAGTTGTGTTAACTCGTTCTTGTTATGATCACTGGATGTTGCGCCAACCTGACCACAACTTTTTTCATCTTTTGAGAGAAAAGTTAAAATTTGGCGATCGAAATTGAGAATTAGAACTCAGTTAACGATTAGGTAACGAAGTTAGTATTAGAAACTAGAATAAGAAGTCAGATAAAGATTTTTTTAGGAGTCCCCGATGTTGCTCGAACTTAAAGTCACAAATTTTGCGATCATCGAGAATTTGCATATCACCTTTAAAGATGGCTTGAATATTTTAAGCGGTGAAACTGGTGCAGGAAAATCTGTGCTCTTAAAAAGTTTAGCGCTTTTAATGGGTGGCAAGGCTTCCAGCGACACTATTCGGACCGGGGCTTCACAGGCCACGATCGAAGGCTCTTTTGATATCAGCAAACGCGCTGACATCTACAGCAGCTTGCTTTCAATGGGTATCGAAGCCGAAGAAGGCATTTTGATTGTTCGCCGCGTTTTAAGCTCTGGGGACAAATCCAAAGTTTATCTAAATGGTTCTTTGAATACTTTGAATAGCTTGCGGGACATTGTCGCCCCCTTGGTGGAACTTGCGGGCCACTCAGCCCCTTTGATCGAAATGACGGGGCAACACGAGAATCGCAATTTGATGTCCAAGGCCTATCATTTAGATCTTTTAGATCAATACGCTGGCACTTGGGACAAACGAAATGTGTTTCAAGAAAAGTACGAGCGCTATCACGGGATCTTTGAAGAAATCAAAAAACTTGAAAGTGATGCCAAACAAAAAGTCCAACGCTTGGACTTCTTGGTTTACCAACGTGATGAAATTACCAGCCTAGATCTGTCCCCTGGTGAAGACCACGAACTCGAATTCCAGGTCAAGAAACTTAAAAATGCCAGCCGCATCGGCAATTTTGTAGATCAAGCGGAAGCAGCCCTTTATACCGATGATGACTCGGCTATCAGCCGCCTGAATGTCGTTATCAAAAAAGGTCTGGAGCTTGCCTCTGTGGACCCGCAGATCGCGGCGAAGCTCGAGAATTTGGAACAAGCGAAAACCTTGATCGATGAAAGTATTTACGATCTTCGTCAGTACTCTTCTAAAATTGATTCCGACCCGCAGCGGCTGGAAGAAGTCGAATCCCGCTTGAGTGGAGTGCGCAAGCTGCAAAAAAAGTACGGCAACACTGTCGATGATATTTTAAGAGCCTTGATGGAGATGGAAGTGGAAATCTCCAATCTGCAAAACTCCGAATCAAAAATCGAGAGTTTAAAGAAGGAAGCACTGTCCCTGCGCAAAGAACTTGAAACAATGGGAGCTGAACTTCACAAACGTCGCGCCAAAGGTGCTGAAAAACTGACGGCGAGCGTGAACCATGAACTCTTGGATTTAAATATGAAAGGCGTCACCTTCCATGCACAGATCGAAAGCCTGACGGAGCTTTGTACTTCGGGCTTAAGTGATGTTGAATTTATGAGTCAAACGTCTGCGAAAGATCTTAAACGGCCCCTGGCAAAGTTCGCCTCTGGTGGAGAGCTCAGTCGTATCTTGTTGTCATTAAAGCGTGCTGTGGGCTCTAGCAATCAGCCTCGCACCTATTTGTTCGATGAAGTGGATACCGGTGTTTCAGGCGAAACGGCTGAAAAAGTCGGTCGTAAGCTAAAGTCGATCGCAAAAGGACAGCAGGTTATTTGCGTTACACACTTGCCGCAAGTTGCAGCCTTTGGCGATACACATTTCTTCATTGAAAAATCTCCGTCCAAAGAAAAAGTTTCGATGCTTGTGTCAGAACTCAAGACCAAGGATCGCGTGCAAGAGTTGGCTCGACTGATTTCTGGAGAAAAAATCTCTAAGACTTCCGTCGCCCATGCTCAGCAGCTTTTGTCTGAGGCCAATGCCTAACTTCGAAGTGGGGGTGAAGCTCCGTCATCCCCCTGTTTATCCACAGTGCTCTTGCTAGATCTTTCCTAGCCCAATCAAACTTTCGTTTTTTAGTGTTTCCCGACGGTAACTTGATGATGCCATCAGAATCTTCAAACATATTCACTGAGACTACTTTATATCAGGGAGATTTGTTATGATTTTAGTTATGGGCGCCACTGGACAAGTTGGCTCAAAAATTGTCACTCACTTACTCGCAAACGATCAGCCCGTGCGCTGTCTCGCTCGTAAATATCAAAATCGCGAAAGTTTTGCTAAGGCCGAACTCATCACAGGTGACATGAATGATGTCTCTACCTTGATGGAGGCCATGCGCGGCTGCAGTGCGGTCTTTACCATGATACCGTCGGATCCTACGGCCAAGGAAGTTCGCTTCTATCAAAATAAAATTGGCGAAGTCATTGCAGAAGCTATCGAAGAGGCGCGAATTAAAAAGGTGGTGAATCTCTCGAGTGTCGGTGCTGACTTGGATGTAGGAACTGGCCCTATCACTGGCTTGCATGATCAAGAGGAGCGTCTGAATGAAATCACTCACGCGGATATCATGCACTTACGGCCCACCTATTTTATGGAAAACACTCTAGCCGCCATCCCAAGTATTCGAACTATGAATCGCTATTTTGGCAGCGTCCCTGAAGACATCCCGCTGCACATGGTCGCTACCCGAGATATTGCCGCGCGAGCTGCTTTTTTGCTGATGAATCCCGTCTTTAAATCTCACAATATCGAATATCTGCTAGGGGAAAGAGAGCTCAGCTTCAAAGAGGTTGTGAAGGCCCTGGGGCAGGCCATCCGTCAACCAGATTTAGAGTATGTAGAAGTAGCTGACAGTGAAATGCGCAACTATATGCTCGGCGCAGGCCTAACGGAAGATTGGGCCGACTCATATATTGAACTCAATCAGGCTCTGCGAAACGGAATTCTCAATTCGACTGTCAATCGCAATAAGCTCAACACGACGGCGACATCGATCGAAGAGTTTGCTCGCACGACTTTCTTGGAAGCCTATAACCAAGCGCTCGATGCGGCGGGAACACAGGCCCCCCCTCGAAAACCCGAGGCCGATGCGCACCCTTAGTCTGACAACTCAATAGATGTTAAGATGAATATTTCAATGGTTTTTTTATAGACCGATCCTGCGAACATGCTAGGATTTACGAATGAAAAATCCATTGTTAGTCGCCACATTATTTCTGACTTCATTGCTAACGGCCTGTGCCCACCAAATGCCGAGCCAGCCCCCTCCAACAGCTAAGATCGATAAAGTTCTGACAGAGCATGGGGACTCTAGAGTTGATTCCTACTATTGGCTGAAGGAGCGAGAAAATCCGAAGTTAATCGAGCATCTTAATAAAGAAAATGCCTATACTGCGGCCGTTCTCGCGCCAGCATCTGATGTCGAGGAAAAACTTTTTTCTGAAATGAAGATGCGAGTTAAGGAAGAAGACTCCAGCTATCCTATAAAAGATGGGGAATTCTATTACTCCCATCGCTACGAAAAAAGCCAGCAGTATCCGGTCCATATTCGCCAAAAAGATTCCCTAAAGGCACCTGCGGAAATCCTGATTGATGGCCCCGCACTAGCCAAAGGCACCACCTATTTTCATACGCAGGGACCGAATATCAGTCCTTCACAACACCTATTGGCCTATGCTGTAGATACGCAAGGTCGTCGCTTTTATACGGTTTTCTTTAAGGATTTAAGGTCCGGCCTGCTGTTGGATAATAAAATTGAAAATGTCACTGGTAATTTGGTCTGGGCGCAAGACAACGAAACTGTTTTTTATACGGCCCAAAACTTCGAGACGCTTCGCTCTGAAAAAATCTACCGGTACAATATTCGCACACGCAAAACGGATCTAATTTACTTCGAGAAAGACGAGACCTTTGGCGTCTATCTCGGTCAGTCCCTATCGAAAAAATTTATTTACATTGCGTCCGGTTCTACACTGACAAGTGAATACCGCTATTTACCTTCTGACAAGCCCTTTGGAAAGTTTAAAATTTTCACACCTCGGGTGCGGGAACACGAATACTCTGTCACCGACGACGGGAAACGATTCTATATACTTTCAAATAAAAATGCGAAAAATCGCAAGATCATGACGACCTCCCTGTCTCAAACGAACCAGAAACACTGGAAGCCCCTCATTCCCCACCGATCCAATATCTTTATTGATGAGTTTTTGGTCTTTAGTAATCACCTCGTCGTGGCCGCAAGGCACAATGGACTGTCCCAACTGATGGCTTATGATAAGTCCGGTAAAAATCCATTTTCTATTTCCTTTCAAGATCCCGCCTACATGGCCGCCATCGGAAGCAATCGGGAACTCAACACAGATAACTTTCGCTATGACTATGAGTCCATGCGTCAGCCAGATTCGGTCTATGACTTTGATTTGAAAAACCACGTTTCGGTTTTGCGCAAACAAAAAGAAGTTCCGACTTACAACCCTGAGCTTTATAAAATCGAACGTATCTTTATAAAAGCTAGAGACGGCACTGAAGTTCCCATTTCCTTGCTAATGAAAAAAGATTTCGTCGCCAATGCCGAAGCTCCCCTGCTGGTTTATGGATACGGCTCCTACGGCTACAGCTTGGATGCTGAATTCAGCTCCAGCATTTTTAGCCTGATCAACCGTGGTTACGTCTATGCTCTTATTCATGTTCGCGGTGGCGCCGAAATGGGACGCCAATGGTACGACCAAGGGCGTACCATGAACAAAAAGAGTTCCTTCAACGACTTCATCGATGCGACCGAAGGACTTTTAAGTCTGAAATACGCCGATCCAAAACGTGTTTTCGCCATGGGTGGCAGTGCTGGCGGTCTTTTGATGGGGGCTGTCGTCAATCAAAGACCCGATCTCTATCGCGGCGTCGTAGCCCAGGTTCCCTTTGTGGACGTGCTCACAACAATGCTGGATGAGACCATTCCTCTAACTACAAGTGAATACGACGAGTGGGGAAATCCCCACAAAAAGGAAGCCTATGACTATATCAAGTCATACTCTCCATATGACAATGTCGTTGATAATAAATATCCCTCGATCTTAGCAACAACGGGCTTGCACGATTCGCAAGTTCAATACTGGGAGCCCGCCAAATGGGTCGCCAAACTTCGCGATCATAACAAGTCACCAGACTCCGTAATTCTATTGAAGACAAATATGGGTGCCGGCCATGGTGGCGCTTCGGGACGCTTTGATCGACTGAAAGAAGTGGCCACTAACTTCAGTTTTATGCTTTTAGTTGATAGTTGGCTGCCAAAAAAATAAAAGACGTCTCTTTCAAAATAAAAAGGCACCCCGCGGGTGCCTTCTCCTTGAACTCAATTTCAATTTTTCGACTACTTATTTTCTTCAACAATAATCAAAGTTCCGTATGAATTGAATTTTCTTACACGACCATTGCGTGGATCCGTCCAAATTTGTGAGGTTCCATAAACCATATTTCCACTTTCATCCAAGACAGGTGTTCCATCTTTGTTAATTGCCGGAACATTTGCACCTTGGGTCTGTACAACACGTGTAAAGACGTCTTCGGCAATACCTTTTGCCAATCTCGTGCAGCCACCAGAAGCCCGGCCTCCAAGATATTTCTCATAACTAGAATACACTTGGTGCAGAGCTAAACCGTTTTCTACATCATAAAAGACTGCAAACGGCATATATGAATCCCATGAACTTGATTTATGATCGATCGAAAGAAATTTTGGAGTATAATAACCCGTCGGCGTTTGTGACCAATAAGACTTCGGAGGTGCGCCAGTACAAGCCTGTGTTTTGCGACGAAGCTCAAAATCTTCACGACCAGTAGAAACTTTTGTCGTTAACACCAAGGATCCAAACTCATACATTCGCAGAGTTTGCGCATTAGGACCCTTCGCACTTTTATTAACAACAATAACTAACCGGAACTCTTTCAACCAAGGCTTTTCATAAAAGTCATTGGTTGAAAATGCGGGACCAAAATTATTATCTGAAAGGTAAGGAGTGAGGTTCTTTTCTGCGTTGATCACGGCGGCTCTTTCGACAGCCGAATACTTGCAATCGTTAAAAGCATTCTTAACCTTGCCCCAGAATGTGGCAGAGGCCGATTGCGATATCGCCAAAATAAGAACAGTACTGATAAGGCTTGAAGCTTTCATTGCGAACTCCTATTTTTAATCAGCAGGAGAATAGCACGAAAATGAGGTCCTATAGCTGTCCAAAGAGTTGACAGGTAATCCTTGCCTGGAGCATCTAAGTCTTCAACACTTCGATAGCTCTTTCCGGAAATAGGGGGGCCTACTCGGTTCGGCTTGGATAGCTTTGAGTCCATCTTGAATAATTGCGATCGTTCGAAGACTCAGCGAGTCCCATCGATCTCTTATGTCTCGACACAATTTTAGAAAGAACCCACTTCGATAGCCCCTGCCACTCATCCTTTTGTGATTTTAGAGCCTGCGCAAAACATACTGCAAAATTCCGCCGTGTCGATAGTACTCCACCTCTACAGCCGTATCGATGCGTGATTTCAAATAGATTTCTTCTTTCAGACCAGAAGCCCGGGTGATAATCACCTTAATATGTTGTTGGGATTTCATTTCGCCATTTAAGCCCAAGATATCGAAGGTTTCTGTACCATCCAACTTCAAGGTTGTTCGATTGGCCCCCTCTAAAAACTGCAGCGGCAACACCCCCATCCCTACTAGGTTGGAGCGATGGATGCGCTCGAAACTTTCGGCAATGACGGCCTTCACTCCCAACAATAGCGTACCCTTTGCAGCCCAGTCACGAGACGACCCCGTCCCATACTCTTTGCCCGCAACAACAACCAAAGGTGTGCCCTCACTTTTATATAACATTGCCGCATCATAGATCGGCAATGTTTCGCCACTTGGAATATGCTTGGTCATCCCGCCCTCGACTCCCGAAAGCATTTCATTTTTGATTCGGATATTACCAAAGGTTCCTCGCACCATGACTTCATCATTTCCACGCCGAGAGCCGTAAGAATTAAAATCCAAGGCCTCCACTCCGTGATTCATTAAATACTTTCCAGCTGGTGAGTCCTTTTTAATGCTTCCCGCAGGGGAAATATGGTCAGTCGTAATCGAGTCTGCAAAAATAGCCAGTGGTCTGGCTGCAAAAATGTCTGCCAAAGGTGCTGGATTCATCTTCATGCGCTCGAAGTAGGGCGGATTCTTGATGTAGGTGCTCGGTGACCACTGATAAGTGTCAGAGGGCGCCACATTAATATCTCTCCAATCCTCGGTTCCAGCAAAGACATTCTCGTAGCGGTTTTGAAACATTGCGCTTTCGACACTGTCTTCCACAGTTTTTCGAATTTCGGCCTGAGATGGCCAAATATCTTTTAGATAAACATTGTCGCCATTTTTATCTTTTCCAATCGCTTCACGCGCCAAATCCACCTGCATTCTGCCGGCCAAGGCATAGGCCACGACAAGCAAGGGCGATGTCAAATAGTTAGCTCGCACATGGGGATTGATCCGACCTTCAAAGTTCCGATTTCCCGAAAGAACAGAACTGACAACAAGATTTCCTTTTTCAACGGCCGCCGCAACCGCCGGAGGCAAGGGGCCGGAGTTTCCGATACAAGTCGTGCAGCCATAGCCCACTAATTGAAATCCCAATTGGTCTAAATACTTTTGCAGACCGGCGCGAGTTAAATAATCAGTGACTACCTGGGAGCCGGGTGCCAAAGATGTTTTTACCCAAGGCTTGACCATCAAGCCTTTTTCGATCGCTTTTTTTGCAAGAAGACCCGCACCAATCATAACTGAAGGATTCGACGTGTTAGTACAGCTCGTGATCGCAGCAATGACGACATCACCGTTTTCTAAATCATGGTTCATGCCTTCAACAGGAACACTGTTGGCATTAACTGAAAATGTCGCCAGCTGAGTTTTAAAATCTGCGGCGGCATGTATGAGTGACACTCGATCTTGAGGACGCTTGGGGCCTGCCAGGGAAGACTCCACTGTCGCAAGATCTAATTCTAAGTAGTCATTGAATTGCATCTCCTGCTCGTCCTCCTCCGACCGCCAAATGCCAGTGGCTTTGGCATAGGCCTCAACCAACTCAATGGTTTCCTCTGGACGCCCCGACAAGCGCAAATAGCGCATCGTCTCAGCATCAACCGGGAAAAATCCGCAGGTGGCTCCATATTCTGGGGCCATGTTTGCAATGGTCGCACGATCAGCAAGACTCATTGAGTTCAAGCCCGGCCCATAGAATTCTACAAACTTTCCAACCACGCCTCTTTTGCGCAGCATTTGGGTGACGGTTAAAACTAAATCCGTTGCTGTCACGCCCTCGTGTAGTTGGCCAGACAATCGAAAACCCACAACTTCTGGAATAAGCATACTCAACGGCTGCCCCAGCATCACGGCTTCGGCTTCTATACCTCCCACGCCCCAGCCCAAGACAGCCAAACCGTTAATCATCGTGGTGTGACTGTCCGTTCCGACTAAGGTGTCAGGAAAGGCCCACATTTCATTTCCGACTCGACTGCGCCAAACAGTTTTCCCAAGATATTCCAAATTCACTTGATGACAAATTCCCATCCCCGGTGGAACCACGCGAAAGTTTCGAAAGGCCCCTTGCCCCCACTTTAGAAAAACATAGCGCTCTAAATTTCTTTCGTATTCTTTAGACACATTTTTTTCAAAAGAGTCTTTCGAACCAAATGAATCCACCATGACAGAATGGTCGATCACTAAGTCGACTGGAACGAGGGGATTAATTTTATGAGGATCGCCGCCTAAACTTTTCATAGCGTCTCGCATGGCTGCAAGATCAACCACTGCCGGGACACCAGTAAAGTCCTGCATTAAAACACGCGCCGGATAAAATGAAATTTCCCGCGTAAGTGCTTTTTTATCTAAGCTCAACAATGCCTGAACGTCTTCATGGGTCACGTGCACGCCATCTTCATGGCGCAACAGGTTTTCCAGCAGCACCCGTAAAGAAATCGGAAGTTTTTTTAAGTTGGGGTGTGAAATCTTTTTTTGATCAAAGATTGTGTAAGTATGGGATCCAACTTTGAGAGTGGACTTCGTCTTAAATGAATCTTTTGATTGAACTAGCATGGGGTGGTTCCTCCACCGCTAATTCCACTCTCCTTGTAATACTTTATCAAGCCAGAATGCTCCGATCTGAGTCTTTACATCACTGACTTCCCCCAGACGCACCTTCGCCATCAATTCTTGTGGCGTGAGTTCTACGACTTCTAAAAACTCGCCTTCATCGAGCTGCTGCTTGATGTGCTTAAGATCTTTAGCCAAATAGAGATCTATATGTTCATTTGAATACCCAATAACGGGATGAATGGTAGTTAAGAATGTCCACAAGCCCGCCTCGTAACCTGTTTCCTCTAAAAGCTCGCGTTTTGCTGTGACTAGACTTTCTTCCCCCCGATCGCGCTTTCCCGCAGGGAACTCCAGAAATACCTGTTTAACGGCATGGCGATACTGGTAAACCATCACAATATTTCCATTCGGTAAAAGAGGAATCATCATGGCCGCACCAGGATGAGTAATAAACTCGCGATAATATATTTTGCCGTTTGGCGCCTCGACCTGATCCTGCTCAATCTTTAAAAATCGGCCTTTAAAAATTTGCTTACTCGAGAGGGTTTTTTCTTTGAGATGTTTCATGGATTTAAGGATCTCAGATAGTCACGCCCTTTGTCTATAAGTGGTCTTAAAGTGGTCTATGGCAGTTGATGAAAGGCCAATACTAAAAGAATCTAATAGAGTTCTAAATACCAGGAGGCATTCTTATGAGGACAATCCGTCGGACGGGTCTTTTTATCGCGACACTGCTTATTACCTCATCATGGGGACTTTCAGATGCACTAGCCCAAAGAGGCGGTGCACGCTCTGCTTTATCGAATGGAAATATGGGTTTAGGAATTGCACTTTCAACGGTTTCCGCTGGGCAAGATGACCTTAACGGAGCCATTGACGATGCTGTGCTTGGCGGCGCAAATGTTAAGAACCTAGGCAGCGCGTGGGAACTTTCTGCCACGTGGATTTACCGACTCGAGCGCTCCTTGTATGCCTTCGTTTTCAGGCCTTCGTATTTCACGCAATCCACTGATGGGTCAGGGGCAGGCGGAAGCTATGACTATAAACTTAGCGGTTATAGCGTCTTCCCTATATTTCGAATTTATGCCTTAGAGAATTCATTCATTAAGTTCTTTCTGCAGACGGGCCTAGGCTATGGCAGCCTCTCCGGCGATATCAAAGCCGGTGCTGATACACTTACATTTAAAGGCAGCGCTTTTGGCGCCATGGGTGGTGTCGGCGTTGATTTTTGCTTTACCCCGTCTCATTGCCTCACTGTCGAGGGTAATCTGCGATACCTGCCGATTGAACGTAACCTTAAAACAGGTGGAAGTTGTACCACATCAATGGCCGGCATTGGGCAATGTAATGGTGAAGTTGAAAGAAACGGCAATGACCTTAAAACCACGATGTCTGGCGTCCAGGGGCTCGTCGGCTATACAATGAATTTCTAAACTTCCGACTAGACCAAGATCGCGAACACTCGTGCAAGACTCACATTTCCATCGGCATAGCCGAGAAGTCATACATGAGTACTAAAATCTCTGAACAGGATATGCATAAAGTAAGTAAGGAGCTCTTCACCGAGGGGCTTCCACTTTCAGCGGATGTTTACACACGCCTGCCTTCTGGACAATTTTTGTGTATCGGCCGAAAGGCAGAATCTAGCAACCTCTCCGCTCTGCATGCTATTGCTGAAAAAAATGCCGATCTCTATGTGAAACACGACGACTATCCTAATGTCATCGCTTTCAACCTAAAGATCTTAGAAAAAATGGTCGGCAATGAAAATCTGAATCCAGTCACTAAGGTTAGTCTTATACGCGGGGTCACGGAAGCTGCGATCTCTGATTTAATGGACCGTG
This sequence comes from Bdellovibrio sp., assembly GCA_037968775.1. Lineage (GTDB taxonomy): Bacteria > Bdellovibrionota > Bdellovibrionia > Bdellovibrionales > Bdellovibrionaceae > Bdellovibrio. The sequence goes on along the minus strand of JBBKWD010000183.1, from coordinate 4,837 downwards.
GCGTTTATGTCGGTTCATTTGAAAAGTGCAAACAAATCACAGGCTATATTCAAGACACGACAGCGCAGATTCAAGACTTCACTAAATTTCTAGAGATTTTCAATAAAATGCCAGGAGATATGATTAGTCATGGGATTGCCTCCTCTGTCATTTCGATCTTAATTTGCGAACAGATGAATATCACCATGAAGGCGGCCATCGAAAAAGTCGCCATGGGCGCACTTCTGCACGACATTGGACTTAAAGAAATTCCAAAAGAAATTTTAACGAAACCACGTCTGGATTGGACCGACGATGAAGTTCTGCACTACGAGTCCCACCCACTCCGTGCAGTGGAAATTTTGAAAGAGATGAAGGGAATTCCGGCAGATGTTTTGTCCATCGTACTAGAACATCATGAAAATGCTTTAGGGCTCGGATTTCCACGCCGCATTCGCGATATTAAAATGAATCCGCTGGCGCGCATTGTTGCCGTTGCAGATTGTTTTGTTGATCTCATCTATGATCCCCGCAGAGAAGGCGAACAAAGAACTCCCGAAGAAGCCATTAATCATATAGAAATTGGCATGGGACAACCCTTCAATAAGCCTGTCTTTATAGCGCTCAAACAAATAATGCATATCACGAATTTAAGAAAAATGAGTGGCTAAGGGTTAGTGTAATTCCACCCATTGGCCCTGGCCGTCCTTGAGGCAAAAGACTTTCACCTGATTTTCAAACCACGAACCTAAATTCACCGACCGTACCTTTTTTCCTTTGATATCGATGGTAACATCATCAAACACATGCATATGTCCAGAGATGATAAAATCAAAGGGCTTTTCCTTGTGAACTCTTTCGGCGTGAAGACGTATCATCTGAATTAAGTTGTCTTCGTTCTGTGCGCGATAATGTCCACTGCGCTCCCGACTTTTTTTACTGGCTTGATTTCCAATATAATCCCACACAAAACCTGGAATAAGTTCACCGAGCGGTTTGACGAAAGGATTGCGAATGATACTGCGATATCGAATATAGGCCTGGTCATTTAGGTTTATCAGATCGCCATGTTCGCAGCGGACCCGAACTCCATCTATAAGATAGTGTTGAGCTTCTACGTGAACTTCCAGTCCTAACTGTTTTTGAAAGTAACCTTCGATATGAACGTCGTGATTCCCCTCGATATAAGTAACCCGAGCCCCCTTGCTGCGAAGATTGCTGAGACTTTTTGTGATGTCAGGAAACTTATTGGCAAAGTGAGTATGTCCGCCAATCCAAAGATCAAAAATGTCGCCGAGCAAAAACAAATGAATCTGCTTTGGCTCATGTTCTTCCAGTGAACGCAAAAAGCGCAACAGGATTTGCCCATTGCGCTCTTCAGCGGATTTCAAATGAATATCTGAAAGAAACCAGGCTTCCACTAGTCTTTATTCAAATCAAAGCCCTGCTTCTTTCTGATAAAAGCGGGAACTTCCAAGTTTTGGTTAGAGAAAGGAGAGCTCAACACCTCACGTGCCATGCGACGAGCCTCATCCAAAGACTGTTGCTCTTGATCAACATTCATCGACAACTGTTCCGGATTGTTGTGACGAGCTTTTAACTCTTGGCTTTCTTTAAAAGCACGAGCTTTTGCCAACAACATGTCACGAGAAGTCAAAGACACTTCCACTTGCGGCTGAAGGGGGGTTGCCACCTCTTGAGTCGTCGCAGGAGTTGCCGTTTGCTGAACAGATGTGTGAGTCGTATAATTCATATTCTGAGCAACAGCGGCCTGTTGCGCCATTTGCGGTGTCACTGCAGGAACTGGAGGAACCGTAACAGTTTCAGTTACCTGATTTTCTTGGTGAGTGTAGTTCATCACTTGAGACTGAACCGTTGCAATCGGTGGCAATTCCACTGGAGCCGCTTGCTGATATTGCGGAATATTCGGCATCATAGGCATAGCCGGCATTTGCGGATACTGTGGCATGGTCGGCATTTGCGGCATTTGCGGATACTGTGGCATCGCTTGCATTTGCGGCATTTGGGCTTGCATGTTGGCATTTGCAAACTGAGCTTGCTGTTGGTTCAAGAAATTCTGCATTTGATTTACTTGCGACATATCATTCACAAGCTTCACTTCGTGATCATCAAATCCAGTAGCGATAACTGTAACACGAACTTCATCGCCCATATTGTCGTCAATAACAGCACCAAAGATAATTTCAGCATCCTCATGAGCCGCTTCGGTAATCAAAGTCGAAGCTTCGTTCACTTCATACAATGAAAGGTCGCTGCCGCCAGTAACGTTGATGATGATGCCCGTTGCTCCATCAATCTTTACATTCTCCAACAACGGAGAAGAAATTGCAGCTGTTGCGGCCTCAACGGCACGGTTGTCACCCTTTGCGGAGCCCGTACCCATGATAGCGATGCCTTTTGCAGACATAACAGTGCGAATATCGGCGAAGTCCAAGTTGATCAAGCCACGGATGTTGATCAAATCAGAGATTCCTTTTACTGCTTGCAAAAGAACTTCATCGGCTTTTTTGAAAGTTGCTAACAACGGTGTTTTCTCTGCCGCGATTGACAACAATTTTTGATTTGGAATCACGATCAAGGTATCAACGTTTTCTTTAAGTTCAGCTAAACCGCCTTCGGCGTGCTTGCTTCGTTTTTTACCTTCGAACAAGAATGGTTTTGTGACAACACCGATAGTAAGTGCGCCTAATTCTCGCGCAATTTTAGCTACAATCGGAGCGCCACCGGTTCCAGTTCCGCCGCCCATACCCGCAGTGACGAAAACCATGTCCGAACCTTCAATTTTTTCAACGATTTCATTATACGACTCTATCGCAGCTCTGCGACCTACATCCGGGTTCGCGCCTGCGCCAAGACCTTTTGTCAAATCCAGGCCGAGCTGAATCTTATTAGGTGATTTACTAGCATTCAAAGCTTGAATGTCCGTATTGGCGACGATGAATTCAACACCCGTCATGCCTGACTCGATCATCGTGGAAACAGCATTACTTCCGCCACCACCGACGCCGACAACTTTAATATTTGCACCGATATTGATATTTTCTTCTAATTCAAACATACGATCCTCCCCACAGAATCAGAGGCATCCAGCCTCTTCGAGATAAAATTTAAAAAATATTTCCAAAAAAATCTTTGACCTTACGGGTCAGTCCATCAATGGACTCGCTTAGATTCACTTCCATTTGTTGGGTTTGCTGTACCAAATCTTTTCTTTGTCCTAATCCATATTGCAAAAGTCCAACAGCAGCTGCGAATTCTCCAGTCTTCACAACATCTGTCAGTCCACCAATTTCACGAGGTGTTCCCCTGCGAACCGGAACATCAAAAATAAACTCACCCATTTCAGTTAAACCATCTAATTGACTTGCTCCACCCGTAATCACGACCCCCGAGCCGAGCATCGGCATCAAGCCACTCATACGGATATCATTAGCAATCATGTTCATGGTTTCTTCAGCACGTGCTTCGATCACATCAGCAAGATCTCTGCGAGGAATTACACGTGCCTTGCGACCGCCGACACCTTCCACTTCAATTGTTTCAGCATCGTTCACTGTTGAAGCAAGAGCACTGCCATGTTTTTTCTTAAGAATTTCCGCTGCAAACTGTGGCGTGCGCAATCCGACTGCCACATCATGTGTGAAATGTTGCCCACCCACCGGGATAGTAGACGAATGAGCCACGCTGCCATTGACGAAGTAAAGAGCATTGCAAGCGCCGCCGCCCATATCCACTACACACACACCAAGATTTTTTTCATCACTTGATATAACAGAGGTTGCAGAAGCTAATTGGCCCAGCACGAGGCCAGCAATTTTAAGACCGGCCTTTTCCACACACTTAATAGAGTTATTCAAAGCACTCTGTCCGCCGGTCACAATGTGAACATTGGCTTCAAGGCGCACACCCGACATTCCGATAGGGTCGGTGATGCCATCTTGCCCATCGACTTTAAATTCACGTGGCAACACATGCAGAACCGCGCGGTCCGCCGGAACAGCAACAGCCTTTGCTGCCTCAATAACACGGTCAATTTCTGACTGTGTGACTTCGCGATTTTTAATGGCAACCATGCCTTTAGAATCAAATGAAGAGATATGAGTTCCAACAACTCCTACCCAGGCTTCTGAGACGGAGTAGCCCGACATCAATTCAGCTTCTTCTTTTGCTTTTTTAATAGAGTCAGTTGTTGCCTCGATATTGACGACAACTCCTTGGCGAATGCCTGTATTCGGAGCCGTTCCTACACCAACGATTTCAATTTTACCCTCGGGACTGACAGTCCCAATAATAAGACAAACTTTGGTAGAACCAATATCGAGACCAGCCAATAATGGCATTTTCGGTTTTGATGTACTCATCCTTAAGTCCTCACGGATGCCTAATCTTTAGTATGCTAATTTTTAATAGCTACTCTTTAAGAGGACTCGCCTATAAAATCATTTTAACGGCTTCAACGGGGGCATAAACCCGACTTTGATCGGTCCTCTAGACTTAAGCTTAGGGATCCTTACGCAACCTGACAAGGACTTTTTTTGACAGATTTGCGTCTATGACGCGCGCGTCCAGCTGACGGCTTTCTAGATAATCAACAACTTTGCTCACGCGTGCGGCTTTTAAAGAAAGCTGATCTTCTCCTAGCTTCACCTGCACGCCGGTTTTTATCATGGTCATCCAGAAACCATCTTTGCCATCATAGCGAATTTCAGAAATTGATTTTTTGCTGAAGGATCCTTGAACAGGCATCTCTTCAATAACTTGAACTGCTTTTTTTCTCAGCTCATTTTTTTTTAGAAAATTGTCGCCATCTAACAATGCCACATCGGGAGCCTGGGGC